>NZ_JAEUMN010000081.1 GCF_016793225.1 Phenylobacterium sp. | reverse complement strand
TCCTTCACCAGGTCCAGCGTCTCCACCGCGGAGCGCAGCGAGGTGAGCGGGTTGCGGATCTCGTGCGCCACGTCCGCCGCGAAGGCCTCGATCGCGTCCATCCGTTCGCTGAGCGACTGGGTCATGGCCTCGAGGCTTCGGGTGAGGTCGCCCACCTCGTCGTCGCGCCGGGCGAGGTCGGGCAGCGAGATCGCGCGCGCCCGGCCGTGGCGCACCCGGTCGGCGGCGCGCGCCATGCGCAGCACGGGCTGCGCCACCAGCGTGTTGAGCAGGAGGGACGAGACCACCGTCACGCCGATGGCGATCAGGATGAAGGGGATCAGCGCCGCCCGCTCGCGCGCGATGATGGCGTCGACGTCGCTGGCCTCCAGCGTGACCACCCCGAGCACAACCCGGACATGCTGGATCGGCAGCGAAACGGACACCACGCGGTCCCCGTCGGCGTTGCGGCGCAGGCCGGCGTGGCGCTGTCCCTTCAGGGCCACGGCGACCTCGCGGGCGAGCGTGGCCTCGCGCTCCTCCTGGGTGGGCGGCGCGGCCCGCGGCATCAGCTCGAAGCCGCGGTCGTCACGGCCGCGCGCCGCCGGCAGCTCGCGGCTCTCCACCTCGTCGGCCATCCAGTCGGAATCGGCCACCAGGCGTCCGCGGCTGTCGAACAGCCGCGCGCGCTGGGCCCGCGGATTGGACAGCGTCTGCAGCAACTCGGTCGCGAGCGCGGCGTCCATCTGGGGCTCGGGCTCGCCCACGGTGGCCGCCTGATTCAGGATCGAGGCGATCAGCTCGCCCTGGGTCGACAGGCTGTCGATCCGCGCGTTCACCAGCCCGCGGCGCAGCTCGTTGAGCACCAGGGCGCCCGAAATCAGGATCGCCAGGCCCAGGAGGTTGAACGCCAGGATCAGGCGACCGAGCCGCGACCCGGGGAGCCCGGTGAACCTCAGGCCCCGTGGCGGTCGCTGACGGACCGGCCGGACGAAGACCTCGGGTTCCGGGGTCTCAGGACTCCCGGTACCGGTAGCCGACGCCATAGAGGGTCTCGATCGCGTCGAACTCAGGGTCCACCTCGCGGAACTTCTTCCGCATCCGCTTGATGTGGCTGTCGATGGTGCGGTCATCGACGTAGACCTGATCGTCGTAGGCCGCGTCCATCAGGTTGTCGCGGCTCTTCACGAACCCCGGCCGCTGGGCGAGCGACTGCAGGAGCAGGAACTCGGTGACGGTCAGCTTCACGGGCTTGCCGTCCCACAGGCTCTCGTGCCGGGCGGGGTCCAGCGTGAGCTTGCCGCGCTTCAGCGCCCGCGCGCCGGCGTCGGCCGCGGGCGCGGGGCCGGCCGCCTCGTCCGCGTCGCCGCGGCCGGCGCGGCGCAGGACCGCCTTCACGCGCTCGATCAGGAGCCGCTGGCTGAACGGCTTGTGGATGTAGTCGTCGGCGCCGAGGTTGAAGCCGAGGATCTCGTCGATCTCCTCGTCCTTGGACGTGAGGATGATCACTGGGATGTCCGAGGTCCTCCGCAGGCGGCGCAGCACCTCCATGCCGTCCATGCGCGGCATCTTCACGTCCAGGATCGCCACGTCCGGCGGGTCGTTCTCCAGCGCGGCCAGGCCCGAGGCGCCGTCGAAATAGGCCTTCACGGCGTGGCCATGGCTCTCGAGGGCGAGACTGACCGACGTGACGATGTTCTCGTCATCGTCGACAAGCGTAATTTTCGCCATCTGAGGTAGAACTCTCCTTAACCGAAGCTGTGCAACCTATTGGGCCTTCACCGTGGCCTCAATGGGGCCGCGCCCAACGCGGGGCAAGGTCAACGCAGCCTTAAGCTGTTTCCGCGAACGTGGTTCCTGAATTTGGGGGGATCCGCGTTCGCCATGAGCGGGATGACAGTGCATTTCGAGGTCTACATCCGGAAGCTCGCCGGCGGCCCGTGGACACTCGATCTTGCGACCGAGAACCGCGCCGCGGCGCTTCAGACCGCGCAGGACCTGATGGCCGAGCAGCGCGTGGCTGCGGTCAAGGTCACCAAGGAGGTCTTCGACGAGGAGACCCGCGAGTTCAACTCGGTAGTGATCCAGAAGCTGGGCGCCGCCGACACCGCCGCGAAATCGGTCCCCAAGGAGGAGCCGCAGCCGCTCTGCGTCACGCCCCAGGACCTCTACACGCTGCACGCCCGCGAGCGGATCGGCCGCCTGCTGGAGGGCTGGCTCGAGCGCAACAACGCGACGCCGTTCGAACTGCTGCATCGGCCCGACCTCGTCGAGAAGCTCGAGGCGGCGGGCACGGACCTCCAGCATGCGATTCAGAAGGTCGCGATCCCCGAGGCCCATGCCCGCTCGATGAGCGTGCACGAGCTGATCCGCATCTTCCACGCGCTCATCGAGCGCGCCGTCGATCGCCTGATGAAGGACCACAAGAAGGGCGTCCTGCCCGACGTGGACCGCGAGGGCTTCGCCGCCGCCGCCGAGCGGCTGGTTCACGAGCCGGAGCGCGGCTATCTGCTGGGCGCCGGTGTGGCCGCCTCCATCGCGCCCGCCGCGAGCTGGTCCGAGAAGGTCCAGCGCCTCCTCGACCTCGCCGACGCCGCACCGCAGCAGGGCCCGGCCCGCGCCCTGGCGCTGTCCACGATCCAGCAGCCGCTGGCCGAGATCCTCGAGACCAAGCTCGGGATGAACGACATCATGGGCAAGGGGCGCGACCTGGGCGCCAACCTCGCGGCGATGACGCGCCTGACCGCCTTCGAGGCCGTCGAGGCGCTGATCAAGGTGGAGAAGTCGGTCCAGAAGGTGATGCCGGAGCTGTCGCCCACGGCCCAGCGGCTGGCGAAATGGCTCGCCGGCGAGCATTTCAAGGAGACCCGCGCCGCGGTCGGCCGGCGGATCCTGCGCGAACTGAGCGGCCCGCGCCGCCTCTGCCCCGGCGAGGCCGAGCGCGAGATCGACGTGCTGCGGGCGCTGGCCATGTCGCTCACCGCGGCCGCCAGCAACCTGCTCCCGCACGACGACGTGCAGGCCGCCTTCACCGCGCGCTCGCGGACGCTGGTCACCGGCGACTTCGTGGAGGCCTACCTGGGGTCGGGGCGCACCAGCCTCGACGAGGTCGAGGCGATGATCTGGCTCTCGGAGAACGTCATCGGACCGGCCAACAAGCGCCAGGCTTCGGGCTGGCTGAAGGCCATCGTGGCTTCCCTGAAGTTCGAGAAGGAGATGTGCGACGGTCACGAGACGCCTGCGGTGCGGCTGTCCCAGCTGGCCGGGCTGTCGCGATCGGTCGCACGGTGCGGCCTGGTGCCCGAGGATTTCAACCCGATCCAGGAGAAGCTAGGCGACATCGGGGGCGAGATCGAGCGTCGCGCCAAGCTGGCGCAGAGCGTCGCCAATGCGAATGCGCCCGTCCTCCAGCGCCTGACCCTGCTGCTGAAGCTGGCGGCCGGCGAGGCCGCGCCGCAGGGGCCCGCCGCGGCCCGCGCCCGAGCCGAGGTCCTGAAGCTGTTCAAGCAGGACGCGACCCGGGCCGAACTCGCCGCCGCGCCCGAGCAGATGGCCCAGGTGCGCGACCTGATCCAGGCGGCGGGGCTGGCGGCCTGACTCTGGCGGCCTGACCCTGGCGGCCTACTAAAGCCGCAGCGTCTCGCGCAGCGCGTCCACCACGCGGCCGACGTCGCCGTCCGCCATCCCCGGATAGAGGGGCAGCGACAGGCAGCGCGCGTACCAGGCCTCGGCGCCCGGCAGCGACGGCTCGCCGTAAAGCCCGCGGTAGTACGGCTGGCTGTGCACCGGAATGTAGTGGACCTGGCTGCCGACCCCGCGGGCCCTCAGGCCCTCGACCACGGCGCGGCGGCTGAGCCCGGCGCGGTCGAAATCGATCAGAACGGTCATCAGGTGGAGCACGGGGTCGCTCCACGGCGGGGTGGCGGCGGGCGTCACCAAGGGGGCCAGCGGCGCCAGCGCCTCGATGTAGGCGGCGGCGAGCGCACGGCGGCGCGCCGCGAACGCAGGCAGCTTCCGCAGCTGCGACAGGCCCAGCGCACAGAGGATGTCGGGCAGGCGGTAGTTGAAGCCCGGCTCGGACATCTCGTACCACCAGGGGTCCGCGCCCGGCGGCCGCGTCATGCCGTGCGAGCGCAGGGTCCGCAGGCGCTCGGCCAGAGCGGCGTCGTTGGTGGTGACCATTCCGCCTTCGCCGGTGGCGATGGTCTTCACCGGATGGAACGAGAAGGTCGCCATGGCCGAATGGCGCACGTCGCCGATGGTCTCGGCGGCGTTCCCGAAGGTCGCGGTGGTTCCGAGCGCGTGCGGCGCGTCCTCCACGAGGACGGCGCCATGCCGGCCTGCCAGCGCCTCCAGCGCCGGAAGCTCGCAGGCGTCGCCGCGCAGGTGCACCGGCAGGACGGCGCGCAGCCGCCGGCCGGCGAGCCTCTCGAGGGCCGCGGCCAGGGTCTCGGGCGTCATCAGCCCGCTGGCCGGATCCACGTCGGCGAAGATCACGTCGGCGCCCACGTAGCGCGCGCAGTTGGCGGTGGCCAGGAAGGTGATCGACGGCGCGATCACCACCTCGCCCGGCTGCACCTTCAGCGCCAGCATGGCCAGGTGCAGCGCCGCCGTGCCGTTGGCGCAGGCGACGGCGTGTCGCGCGCCCACCGTCTCGGCGAAGGCCCGCTCGAAGGCCTCCACCGTCGGGCCGGTCGTCAGGAAGTCGCCGCGGAGCGCGTCGGCCACTGCGGCGATGTCGTCGTCATCGATGGTCTGGCGGCCGTACGGAAGGACGCTGTCGGCCACGCTAGTCGCCCGCCCGGCGCCGCCGCTCGCGCGGCCTGTCCTCGTCCAGCATCTTCATCAGGCCCGCGCCGTCGAGCCACTCGTCGTTGGTGTCGGAGGCGTAGCTGAACTCGTCGTCGAGGCGGCGGCCGGGCAGGGGCGCGCGGGTGTACTCGACGAACGCGGGCTCGATGGCGTAGCGGTCGCCCAGGTCCACCGTGTTCCGCGCGTCGTCGACCGAGATCATCATCTCGTGCAGCTTCTCGCCGGGCCGGATGCCGATCAGCTTGGTAGGCATGCCGGGCGCGAGGGTTTCGGCGATCGCGGTCACCTTCATCGACGGGATCTTCGGCACGAAGATCTCGCCGCCGTGCATCAGGTCGAGCGACGAGAGCACGAAGTCCACGCCCTCGCCGAGGGTGATCAGGAAGCGCGTCATCCGGGGGTCGGTGATCGGCAGCTCTGCGGCCTTGCGGGCGATCAGGCGCTGGAAGAACGGGATCACCGAGCCGCGCGATCCGACCACGTTGCCGTAGCGCACGACGGCGAAGCGCGTCCCGATGTCCCCGGCCAGGTTGTTCGCCGCCACGAAGGTCTTGTCCGACGCGAGCTTGGTGGCGCCGTAGAGGTTGATGGGATTGCAGGCCTTGTCGGTGGAGAGCGCCACCACCTGCTTCACGCGGTTGGTGAGGCAGGCCCACACCACGTTCTCGGCGCCCAGCACGTTGGTGTGGATGCACTCCGAGGGATTGTACTCGGCCGCCGGCACCTGCTTCAGGGCCGCGGCGTGGATCACGATGTCGACCCCGCGCAGCGCCAGCGACAGCCGTTCCCGGTCGCGCACGTCGCCCAGGAAATAGCGCATCGCCATGAGCTTATCGGGCGGGAAGCGCTCCGCGAAATCGATCTGCATCTCGCTCTGCTTCAGCTCGTCGCGGGAATAGACGATGAGCTTGCGCGGGCGGGCGCGGGTCAGGACCGTCTCGATGAAGCGCCGCCCGAACGAGCCGGTGCCGCCGGTGACGAGGATGACCTTGCCGTCGAGGTCGAGATTGGTCGGCGCGAATCGGCCCAATGGGCGCTCCAGCGAATCCCTGCGTTAGCCGCGGTTGTTGCAGGCGCACGTAAAGAGACCGCTAACCATGATCGGCGAGGCTTCAGGCCATGGAACGCCGCCGACTCCTGAGCCTTGCGGCCGCCTCGACCCTGATCCCGGCGCTCGCCCTCGCCGCCGAGGACAAGAAGAAGTCCGGCGGCGGTTCGTACCTGCCTCTCCAGACCCTGCTTGGCACCACCATCCGCTCGAGCGGACGCCGCGGCGTGCTGGCGGTCGACTGCGGGCTGGACGTGCCCGACCCGGCGCTGCGCCTGCGGGCCGAGCAGTCGGCCCCCCGCCTGCGCGCCGCCTACGTGCAGTCGGTCCAGGCCTATGCCGCGGGGCTCGCGCCGGGCGCCCTGCCCAACGCCGACTACCTCGCCCAGCAGCTGCAGCGGCACACCGACGCGATC
This sequence comes from Phenylobacterium sp., assembly GCF_016793225.1. Lineage (GTDB taxonomy): Bacteria > Pseudomonadota > Alphaproteobacteria > Caulobacterales > Caulobacteraceae > Phenylobacterium. Next base: position 60,664 of record NZ_JAEUMN010000081.1, on the reverse strand, counting down.
CTCGGCCGTCCCGGCGCGCGCGTGCTGCTGGGCGCCATCGTCGTGAACTGAGGCCGTCGTCCGCGCGGCTACCCGCCGGCCGCCTCGTTCATGAACGTCGCCAGCGTCACGTCCAGCTGGGTCACGCCGTCAGCGTCGTGAGTGGCCAGGGTCACGTCGACGCGGTTGTACACGTTGAACCACTCGGGGTGATGGTCGAGCTGATCGGCCCGGATCGCCACGCGCGTCATGAAGCCGAAGGCCTCGTTGAAGTCCTTGAACCGGAAGCTCCTGCAGATGGCGTCGCGGTCGCCCTCGACCCTGCGCCAGCCCGGAAGGCCAGCCAGGGCCGCCTCGGCGCCGATCTTCGCCGGCCGGGTCACGGGAACTCGAGCCCCGTCGCCGCGGAGAGCTCGGCCAGCGTCTGGTCGACGTCCACCACCTTGATGGCCTTCATGCCGAGCCCGGCGGCCGGCTTGCAGTTGATGCCCAGGTCGTCGAGGTAGACGCAGTTCTCCGGCTGCACCGCCAGCAGGTCGCACATCATCAGGTAGATGCGCGGGTCCGGCTTGCGCACGCCCGCCTTGCTGCTCTCGATGATGGCGTCGAACAGGGGCATGACGGTCGCCATGGCGCCGGCCATCCGCTGGCCCTCGGACTGGCCCGGCGAGTGCTCGGACACCACGTTGTTGGTGATGCAGCCCACCTTGAACTGCGCCTTGCAGGCCCTCAGCGCCTCGACCATGCGCGGGCGAAGCTGTCCGGACAGCCGCGGCAGGACGTCGGCTCCGCGGATCGGGAAGCCCAGGGCGGTGGATTCTTCCAGGAACAGCTGGTCGAAGCGCGCCGTGTCGATCTCGTTGCGCTCGAACAGGGCCCAGGCGTTGTGGTCGCCGTTGGTGGCGTTCACCCGCCGGATGTGGTCCTTCGGCGCGCCCAGCTCCTCCTCCAGGCGATTGAAGGCCTCGAAGGGCGAGGAGGTGAAGACCCCGCCGAAATCCCAGATCACCGCCTCGACCGCCACGCACAGCTCCTGCATCAATTCTTCGCGGCGCGGACGCTAGGGGGCCATGATTGCCGGTGCAAGTGAGGCTGATGCTCCCCTACCGTTTCGCGCGACCCCTCAGGCTCGCCCTCTACGCCCTGGCCGCGGCGATCCTGCTCGTGTTGTGCCTCCTGCCCTCGCAGGATCTGCCGGACCCCGGCACGGGCGATCGCTTCGAGCACACGGCCGCCTGGTTCGTCCTGACCGCGACCGGCTATGCGCTGGCCCCGCGGCGGGTGCTCGCCATTCCGGCGTTCGCCCTCGCCTACGGCCTGGCCATCGAAGTCCTGCAGGGCCTCGCCCCGACGGGCCGGCACGCCGATCCCATGGATCTCGCCGCCGACGCCCTGGGCGTGGGGCTGGCCGTCGCGGGCTTCCTGGCGGTGCGGCGTATGGCGCGGGCCTGAGGGCGCCACTATGGTCGCCGCCATGCCGTCCCAGAGCCCGTCCCCCTACATCTACCTCGCCGTCCCCTGCTACGGCGGCCAGCTGAACCTCTATTTCGTGAAGTCCCTGCTCGACCTGCAGGAGGCCTGCCGGGTGAAGGGGATCGGCCTGCACGTGGAGATGATGGGCGGCGAGGCCCTGATCACGCGCGGCCGCTCGCGGCTGGCGGCCCAGTTCCTGGCGCATCCGCAGGCCACCCACATCCTCTACATCGACGCCGACATCGGCTTCCGGCCCGAGAACGTCTTCCGCCTGCTGGAGGCCGAGAAGGACGTCATCGCCGCCGTCTGCCCGCTGAAGCAGATCGACTGGGAGAAGGTGCGCCGCGCGGCCCTGGCCGGGGTGAAGGACCTGCAGACGGCGGCCATCGGCTACGTGGTCCGCTTCCTGCCCACGCCGGACAACAGCATCGAGGTGAACGACGGCTACGCTCAGGTGGCCTATGGCGGAACCGGCTTCCTGATGATCCGGCGCGCCGCGATGCAGCGCCTGTTCGACGCCTATCCGCAGCTGCGCGCCAAGATGCGCGACATGGCCGACGCCCAGGCGCCCGAAGCCGTCATGGTGTTCGACACCATGATCGAGCCCGAGACCGGCCAGTACCTGTCGGAGGACTACGCCTTCTGCCGCCGCTGGCGCGACCTGGGCGGCGAGATCTGGGCGGACGTCTCGGCGCGGCTCACCCATGTGGGCCACGCCGCCTACACCGGCAGCCTGCTGGAAGCGATGCGGCCCGGCTGAGCTACTCCGCCGGCGTGACGACCGCCGCCGCGGGCCCGCCCGCGACGGTCGGCGGAGCCGAGGCCGGCGGGGTCACCCGGCGCGCCGCCAGCGCGGCGCGGGTGGCCTCGTAGGTCTCCTTGTTGATCCGGTAGCGGCCGTAGCAGAGCGCCGCGATCACCCCCGGGATCGCCGCCAGCACGCCGTCCCAGGCCGCCAGGCTGTAGAGCACGCCCGGATCGACCTCGCCCGGCTTCGCCTTCTCGGGGAAGGCGATGGCCACCAGCACCCAGCCGGCCAGCAGCGAGCCGATCGCCTGGTCGATCTTCGCCGACAGCGCCCGCGTGGAGTACAGGATGCCCTCCTGGCGCACCCCGAAGCGCAGCTCGTTCTCGTCGGCGATGTCCGCCAGCATCGACATCACGCTGATGCTCATGACCGCGGCGGCGCCATAGCCGACGGCGCCCATGGCGATCAGGATGGCGAGCAGGTTCGGCGTCTGCGGCGTGAGGACGCCGGCCATGCCGAGGGCCAGCGGGATCGCCGGCACCACCGAGTAGATCAGGCACGAGATGATCGCCGTCCGCCGCTTGTCGTAGCGGCCGTGCATCTTCGCGGCGAAGATGAAGGCGGTCACGTAGCCGGCGAAGCTGCCGATGATGAAGTAGCGCAGCTCCTCGGTGGTGAACTGCCAGTAGAAGAGCGCGGCGTGCATCCGCAGGCTCTCGCGCAGGCCGATCATCATCGACAGGAAGAAGTAGCCCACCAGCAGCCAGACGTAGTTGACGTTCCGCAGCGCCTTCCAGATGTCGCTGATGAACTCCGCGGCGCTGAACTTCGGCGTGTCGGCCGCGGGCTGCGGCAGGTACGGGATCCGGTCGCGGGTGAACCACGCCGACCCGAACAGCACCACCACGATGGCGATGGCGAACACCAGGGCGAAGGTGCTCCACGGCTCCGGGTTCAGCAGGCCGTTGCGGTACTCGGGCGTGCTCGGGAAGAAGTAGGTCAGCGCGATCCAGGCCATGGACGATGCGCCCGCCCAGCTGAAGAAGCTGACGTAGGCCATCACCTTGGAGCGCTCGGTGTAGTGCGGCGACAGCTCGGCCCCCAGCGCCAGGTGCGGCGTGTGGAAGAAGGTCATCACCTGCCGCAGGACCGCCACCCACACCCCGCACCAGATGGCGAGCTGCAGCTCGCTGAGGCCGGCCGGCGGCACGAAGATGAAGTAGAAGCTGAGCGCGATCGGGAACGGGGCGGCGTACATCCACGGGTGCCGCCGGCCCATCTTCGACTTCGTGCGGTCGGACCAGGAGCCGACGATCGGCTCGGTCAGCCCGTCGAGGATCAGGCTCCAGAAGATGGCGATGCCGACCCAGTGCGCGGGGACGCCCTGCACCTGGTTGTAGAACAGCATGACGTAGGTGAGCACCGCATAGAGCGCGATCGCCTCCGCGGCGCTTCCCACGCCGAACGCGAGCTTGGTGCGAAGCGGCAGGCGATCGGCCGCGGCGAGGGCCGTGGTCATCTCGACATTCCTCCGGATGGCGCCTCTGGCGGGCGCCCGATCCCGTCAGCCAACCGCAGGCCCGCAGGGTCGTCAATCGCGCCGCGCCCGTGTTTCGGCGTCGAAACAGGCCTAGTCGTTCGGGGGGCTGCGGGAGGCGCGGGAAGCGCGCGCCCCCAGATGCTGGCCGGGGCGAACGATCGCTCGGCTCAACGCCCGGTTTCGGGGTGATTTCGTGCGATCGCGGTTGGCGCGCAGCGCCCGGTCACGATCACGGCGCCGGGGCGCGAGCGGCGCGCCCCGCCGCGGTGCAGGCAGGCACTCGCCTCCTGGGGATCATCCGTTTGCAGGATGCGCGGCCAGGCCGCCGCGGGCCAGCATCGCCTGACGTTGAACAGCAGGCAGGGGTTTTCATGTCGTTCGAAATCAAGACCGCGACCGCCATCGGGGCGGCGATCGCAACGGTGCTGGCGGCCGCGCCGACCATCGCCACGGCGGACGTGCTCACCTTCGACGGGGGCGCCTGCTCGGGCGGATGCAGCAACTACGCGAGCATCCTGCAGAGCTATGGCGACATCGCCGGCCAGCTGGACGTCGAGTACAAGCGGTCCCAGCCCAACGGCGGGTCGTTGTCGTGGTGGAACGTCTACAGCGACCTCAACGGCGTGGCCTGGGGGGATCCGGGCGGGGTCAGCGAAGTCTTTCTCCGCCCCCTGGCGGGTTTCCAGGTCACCCTTCTCGGCTTCGACCTGGGGTCCTACGGCGGGGACAACCGAAGCTCGCAGGTCACCCTCCTCGGGGGGAACGGGGACGTGCTTGGCGCCTTCCCCAACCTGATCATCGGCGCCACGCATCAGTCGTTCGCGTCGAACCTCACCCGCTCCGACGGCATCCGGATCCAGTGGGGCCCGGACGCCTACGACGTGGGCATCGACAACATCGCCTTCGAGGTGACGGCGATTCCCACGGGGGGCATTCCCGAGCCCGCCACGTGGGCGATGATGATCCTCGGCTTCGGCGCGGTGGGGACCGCCATCCGCACACGGCGCCGCACGGCCGCCGCCTGAGGACTCAGGCCAGCGCCTGCTCCAGGTCGGCGATGAGGTCGCCCACGTCCTCGACGCCGACCGACAGGCGCACCAGGCCGTCCGAGATGCCGATCCGCTCGCGCGTCTCCGCGGGGATCGAGGCGTGGGTCATGATGGCCGGATGCTCGATCAGGCTCTCCACGCCGCCCAGGCTCTCGGCGAGGGTGAACAGGCGGGTGCGCTCCAGGAACCGCCGCGTCCCCTCGAGGTCGCGGTCGAGCACCACGGTGATCATGCCGCCGAAGCCCTGCATCTGCCGCCGCGCCAGGTCGTGCTGGGGGTGGCTGGGCAGGCCGGGGTAGATCACGCGGCCCACGCCGGGGCGCGCCTCCAGCCACTCGGCGATGGCCTGGGCGTTCTCGCAGTGACGCTGCATGCGCAGGGCCAGGGTCTTCATCCCCCGCAGGGTGAGGAAGCTGTCGAACGGCGAGGCCACCGCCCCCACCGCGTTCTGCAGGAAGGTGAGCCGGTCGCGGAGCTCGGCGTTGTCGCCCACCGCCAGGGCGCCGCCGACCACGTCCGAGTGGCCGCCGATGTACTTGGTGGTGGAGTGCATCACCACGTCGAACCCCAGCTCCAGCGGGCGCTGCACATAGGGGCTGGCGAAGGTGTTGTCGGCGGCCGCGATCAGGCCGCGGCGGCGGCAGAGGTCCGCGATCGCCTCCAGGTCGGCCAGGCGCAGCAGCGGGTTCGTGGGCGTCTCCACCCACACCATGCGGGTGCGCGGCGTGATCGCCGCCTCGATCGCCGCCACGTCGGCCAGGTCGACGTAGCTGAACGCGAGACCGGCCGAGCGGGCGCGCACCTTGTCGAACAGCCGGAACGAGCCGCCGTAGAGGTCCTCGCTCGCGACCACGTGGTCGCCGGCGTCCAGCACGTCCAGCAGCGTCGCCATGGCCGCCAGCCCCGAGGCGAAGGCGTAGCCGCGCGTCCCGCTCTCGAGGTCGGCGACGCCGCGCTCGAGGGCGAAGCGTGTGGGATTGTGGCTGCGCGAATACTCGAAGCCCTGGTGCACGCCCGGGCTGGACTGGGCGTAGGTCGAGGTGGCGTAGATCGGCACCGTGACGGCGCCGGTCGTCGGATCGTGCGCCTGGCCGCCGTGGATGGCCCGCGTGGCGAAGTCCAGCCGGTTGCGGCCCCTGGAAGTCTCGTCGGTCACGCCGCGCGCCTCAGGTAGTTGATCAGGTCGATGCGCGTGATGAGGCCCAGGAACTCGCGGCCCTCCATCACGATCGCCACCTCGTCACGCTCGAAGATCGGAAGCAAGGCGTCGAGAGGCTCGCCGGCCTGCAGGGTGTGCAGCTTGGCCGTCATGGCGGTGGCGACGGGCTGGCGGAAGCGCTGGTCCTGGCGGCGATCCTCGACGGCCTCCAGCAGGTCGCTCTCGTCGATCAGGCCGATCAGGCGCCCGTCGTCCAGCACGGGGAGCTGGCTCACGTCGGCGGCGCGCATGCGGTTGTAGGCGGTGAGCAGGGTGTCGTCCGGGCCGACGGTGACCGCGTCGCCCGTGCTGCGGGCGATCAGGTCGCGCAGGTCGCCGTGCAGCTCGCGGTCGACCAGGCCCTGCTCGGCGACCCAGCTGTCGTTGTAGACCTTGGAGAGGTAGCGGCTGCCGGTGTCGCACACGAGCGTGACCACCCGCTTGGGCTCCGTCTGCTCGCGGCAGTAGCGCAGGGCGCCCGCGAGCAGCGTCCCAGACGAGGATCCGCCGAGGATGCCGGCCTTGGTCAGGAGCAGGCGGGCGGTGGCGATGCTCTCGGCGTCGGGGATCTCGTAGGCCTTGGCCACCAGGTCGAGGTCGCAGTTGTCGGGGATGAAGTCCTCGCCGATGCCCTCCACCACCCAAGAGCCGGGCTCGACCTTCTCGCCGCGCTCGACCAGGGGCGCGAGGATCGAGCCCACGGGATCGGCCAGGACCATCTTCGTCTTCGGCGAGGCCTTGCGGAAGAAGCGGCCCAGGCCCGTCAGCGTGCCGCCCGAGCCCACGCCCACCACGACCGCGTCCACGTCGCCGCCCATCTGCTCCAGGATCTCGGGGCCGGTGGAGGTTTCGTGCGCCAGCGGGTTCGCCGGGTTGGAGAACTGGTTGATGTAGACGGCGTTGTTCAGCTTGGCCGCGATCGCCGCGGCCATGTCCTGGTAGTATTCCGGGTGGCCCTTGCCCACGTCCGAGCGGGTGATCCGCACGTCGACGCCCATGGCCCGCAGGTGCTGGATCTTCTCCCGCGCCATCTTGTCGGGGACCACGAGGAGCAGCTTGTAGCCCTTGAGGATCCCGACCTGGGCGAGGCCCAGGCCGGTGTTGCCGGCGGTGGCCTCGACGATCACGCCGCCCGGCTTCAGCGACCCGTCCGCCTCGGCCGCCTCGATCATCGAGCGGGCGATGCGGTCCTTGATGGAGCCGCCGGGGTTGGCGCTCTCCAGCTTGACGAACAGGCGGCAGGGGCCGGTGTCGAAGTCCTGCAGCTCGACCATCGGCGTGCGGCCGATGAGCTCCAGGGCGGTGGCCGCGGGGGGCGGCGTCGGTTGGGTGGTCAAGGGAGCCTCGCGGGGGGACGACGCACTCTACGGCAAACGGCGGCCGTTTGCCGAGGTTTCAGCCCGCGGAGGTAGACATCAGCCGTCGCGTCAGCGCAAGGCGCATCATTCTGCCCTCATGCGCAGCTTGCGAGGGCATGAGTGCGCGTCGGGAGGCCGGCCGTGCTGACCGCGCCGGCCTCCCCCGCGCGCTCAGGCTGCGAGCGCTCGCCGCCGGCGCAGAGTCGCGCCCGCCAGGCCGAAGCCGGCGATCATCAAGGCCCACGTCCCCGGTTCGGGAACCGCCCCGCCGCCGTTGCCGTAGAAGGCGTTGAAGCAGGCGTCGTCCGCCCGGTCGATGCACACCTGGAACGATCCGGTGTTGTCGGCGAAGATGTCGTCGTTGATGCCGAACTGCAGGCGGGTGATCCCGGCGCCCCGCGACGTCGAGAACCCGACCAGCCAGGACCCGTCGTCAAAGACGGTGCCCAGCGAGAAGGGGCCCAGGACGCTGCCGGCGTCGTCAGCGTAGGTCCCGACGAGGGCGCCCAGGTGCACCCCGGCGTGGGCCTCGGTCTGGTACTCGCCCGACATGTACAGGCTGGGGAACGCGGTCCCCGAGAAGCCCAGGGTGTCGTTCTTGATGCCAGTCGCCGTGTCGCCGCGGTTGTCGACGCTGGGCGGGCCGCCGAACACATCGATCAGGCCGCCCGGCACGAAGAGGACGCCGAAGCTGTCCCCTTCGCCGATGCCCAGGTCGGCGAAGTCGAAGATCGCAGGTCCGGTCCCGTCCTGGATCCCGAACTGGTAGTCGGTGTTGAGGCCGCCATCTTCCCACAGCCACGGCATGGCCGTGCCCGAGACGTTGACGACAACATAGTCTGCTGCATGAGCGGCCCCGCCCACGGCCAAAGCGGCCATGGCGCCAGCCAGGAGACGTCGCATCGTAGCTCCCCCGTCAGGGTTCGCCGGCCCCGTGTCGGCGGGCGATGGTCGTGTCGCAGACACCCTACGCGCAGAGGGACGCTCGGGAAACGACGTTCGCCTCTCGCGGGAGTGGGCGCTCATGTAACCCCGGCGCTACGGTTCAGTACGGTGCGCGGCGCGCGCAAGGCGGCTAGTCTGCGACGTGACGAGATGGAGTACGCCTTGAGACGCCTGATCCTGTTCGCCGCTGTCGCCGGCCTGGCCGCCTGCTCGCCGGGCAAGGGCGGCGCGCCCGGCGCCAAGTTCAACACCGAGATCCCCATGAACGAGTTCATGGGCCACTTCGTGGATCCCGCCGCCTTCATGATCTGGAAGAACTCGGGGACGATGGTCGACGAGAAGGGCGAGCATTCGCTCTACCCCACCACCGACGAGGGCTGGGACGTCCTGGTGACGGGCGCGACCATGCTGGTGGAGGCCGGCAACGTCCTGCAGATGCCGGGCCGGACGCGAGCGCCCGAGGCCGACTGGAACAAGTATTCCCGCATGCTCAGCGAGAGAGCGATGCTGGCCCGGGCCGCGGCCGAAAAGCACGACGAGAAGGCGGTGTTCGACGAGGGCGGGCGCATCTACGAGGTCTGCGTCGCCTGCCACGAGCAGTTCGTCATCGAGCCCCAGATGAAGGCGCAGGGGCCGGCGGAGGGCGATCCCCTGCCCGCCGCCCCGGAGAAGAAGTAGGGCGCCGGCCTACCAGCCCGGCGGCCGCACGCAGCGGCCGTGCGGACCGCCCATCACGTCCAGGGCGCGCGGCGGCGTCAGGCCTTCCAGGTCGCAGCGCTGCCGGTCGACGCCGAAGGCGCCATGGGGCGGCCCGGCGTCCAGGCCGCGCACGCCCCCGCGCCGGGAGCGCTCGTCGCCGAAGGCCAGGCTGAGCCGGCCGGTCCGGCCCAGCGGCATCTCGCTGCGCATGTAGACGCTCCGGTAGCCGCCCGTGCCGACAGCGACCGCGACCTCGCCGTGGACCCTCCGGTCGTCGGCGCCGTCGTCGCGGGGCGTCACGCCGGCGACGCCCTCCTCGATCGGCGCGGCGGGCGAGGTCCGCAGGAACTCGGCGATCTGGTCGCCGACGCTGCCGCCGGCGGCCGCAGCCGTGGCCTGCGGAGGCTCCGCCGCGGCTGCTGGCGACGCGGCGAGGGCGAGGGCGAGGATGGCGGCGACGCGCATGCGGGAACTCCTGTCCCGCCACGGAACGCCCGGATTATGGCGAAGGTGTTGCAGCCCCGGCCCGATCCGGCCGGGCCTGGGCCGCGGGGACGTTGGCGACGATCCCGGCCTCGTTGCCCGGCTGGCCCGCCGGCACGAGCTCGTAGAAGCCCGCCAGCCGCAGGCGCACAACCACCGGCTTCTCGCTGGAGTTCGAGAACTGCCAGCCCTGTATGCCGTCGAAGGGCGCGGTGAGCGCGCCGTGCTGCCTGAGCCCGAACGCCTGCCGGTAGGTGGCCACCGTCATCGGCTGTCCGGCAGCGGGCGTCGTATGGCCATGCTGGTCGTAGTGGAAGTCGCGCGCATCGGCCGAGCCGACCACCTCCCAGGCGTAGATGAGGGTGGCGTCCTTGGCCATCTTCACCTTGTACTCGAGCTCGGATTTCTCGACCCCGTCCAGGAAGCCGCCCAGCGGGATCTCGACGACGTCGGTGCGGAACGGCGCCGCGTATTCCCGCGCCCGCGCCGCGCCGCCGCTCCGGGCGTCGACCTCCACCTCGTCGGGCGCCCAGAGGCGCGACAGGCCCGAGAGCTTGCCGACGCCCAGCGGATCCCGGTTGAACTCGGCCGGCAGGATCACGCCCAGCACGATCAGGACCGCCGCCGCGAGCGTGGCCGCGGTGACGGCCAGCAGGCGGCCGCGCGAGAGGGTCGGTGACTCGCTCATGAGACCGCTCCGTCGAGGATGAAGCCGGCGATCTGGTCGCCGGCGAGCACGAACCCGGCCAGCATCAGGAGGACGTTGGCGCCGGCCGCCATCGGCCGGAAGGCCTTCGAGCGCCGCCAGTAGGTCATCGCCACAAGGATGAGGGACAGCGCCGCGATCTGGCCCAGCTCGACGCCGATGTTGAACGCGACCAGGTTCACGACCAGACCGTCGGGGTTGAGGTTCAGCGCCTGCAGCTTGGTGGCCAGGCCGAAGCCGTGGATCAGTCCGAAGCCCAGCACGGCGATCCGCGTGTCCGGCTGGCGGCCGAACACCGTCCGGAAGCCGCCGAGGTTGTCGAAGGCCTTGTAGGCCACGGACAGCCCGATCACCGCGTCCACGAGGTGCGGCTCCACCTCCAGCCTCAGCAGCACGCCCGCCAGCAGCGTGATCGAGTGGCCCAGCGAGAAGAGGCTCACATAGAGCGCGATCTCCTTCAGCCGGAACAGGAAGAAGATGACGCCCACCAGGAACAGCAGGTGGTCGTAGCCCGTCACCATGTGCTTGGCGCCGAGGTAGGCGAACGGGATCGGGTCGGGGCCCCGCGTGGCGGCCACGAAGGCGGCGTCGGTCCCGCCGATGTTGTGCGCCATCGCCGCGCCGGCCCAGGCCAGCGCCGAGAGGCCGAGCAGGACGGCGGCGGCTCGCGACTGGCCCTTCCCCATGCCGCCAGCCATAGCGGTCTTCGCCCCGGCAGGCGAGGCGCCTGACACGCAAAGGGCGGGACCAGGGTCCCGCCCTCGCCGGTCTGTCCGCGCCGTGACGGCGCCGCCTGACTAGAACTCGCGCCGCAGGGTCGCGCCCCAGGTGCGCGGCGCGTTGGTCAGGAAGCCGTAGCGGGCCCGCAGGCCGCGCTCGCGGTCGATGGCCAGCTTCGCCCGCTCGTCGCCCAGGTTGTTGACGAAAAGGGCGCCCTCCCAGCCGTCGCCCCGGACGCCGATGCGCAGGTTCACCACCTCGTAGCTCGGCAGCTCCAGCGGGAAGATCAGGCTCACGGCCGGCTGGCCGCCCACGTTCGGGAAGAGGGCCGCGGAACGGGGGTTGTTCTCCTGGTCCGACACCTGGGTGTAGCGCTTGCCCACGTGCTGGACGGTGAGGTTCGAGAACACCTCGGCGCCGCTGGCGAGCGGCCGCTCGTAGCCGACGCTGAGCGAGGCCTGGAACTTCGGCACGGTCGGGAGACGGTTGCCGTCGCGCAGACCCTGGATCGGCTGGCCGGCCGAGTCCAGCAGGCTCGAGGTCAGCTCGGCGTCGTTGTACGAGGCCGTCGCGGCGACGTCGAAGTTCTCGGTCAGCCGGTAGGCGAACTCGGCGTCGAAGCCGACCGACTTGGCCGACGGCACGTTGGCGATGATCCGCGACGAGCACGACCCGGCGTCGATGGTGGCCTGCAGGTTGTCGATGTCGGCGTAGAAGCCGGCCAGCGTCAGCGAACCCGCGCCGCCGCCGAACCGCGCCTTCATCCCCGCCTCGTAGTTCCAGACCGTCTCGTTCTTGAAGCTCGGCTGGGACAGGGCGTTGAAGGTGGCGAAGTCGGCGGGGGTGCACAGCGGCCGGTTCAGCGGGTCGTTGATGCCGCCCAGACGGAAGCCCTTGGACACCTGCGCGTTCAGGGTGACGTCATCGGTCGCCTCGTAGGCGACGATGAGGCGCGGCGCCCAGCTGTCGGCCTTGGTCTTGCCCGGGACCTCGATGGTCTTGTCGGCGAAGATCCCGTCGAAGGTGAGCTCGCGGCTTTCCTCGTAGTCGGCGTAGCGGAGGCCGGCGGTCACATCCAGGCGCTCGGTCACCGAGAACGTGGCCTCGCCGAACGCGGCGATCTGCTTCTGCTTGTAGGGAACCGTGGAGAAATAGAGGCTGTCCGTCGGCGCGCGGTCGCTGGCGGTCGGGATGCCCGTGGCCGCGCTGAAGCCCACCACCCGCAGGTCCTGGGCGTAGTTGCGGTCGATGTCCGAATAGAACGCGCCCACCACCCACTGCAGCGGGCCTTCGCCGGTCGAGGCGAGGCGCACCTCCTGGGTGAAGCTCTGGACGTCGGTGGTGTCGTAGAGCGGCGCGTCGATCGTGTAGACCGCCTGCGGCAGGCCGATGGAGCCGCCGGTGATCGAGCCGGTGAGCGCGGTGGCGTCGCGCAGGACCAGCACGTCGCGGTCGGTGAAGGTCGAGATCGAGGTGAGGCGCAGGCCGCCGAAGTCCATCTGGACGTTCAGGTCGGCGAGGAAGAACTCGTCCTCGAACTTCTCCTTCAGCTGGGTGAACTGCTTCAGGCCGCCAAGGCGCGCGCGGGGGCGCGTGGTGGTGAACTCGTTGGCGAGGATGTTGTAGATGTCGACGCGGTTGAAGCCGTCCACGTCGATGTCCTGGTACAGCACCCGCGGGGTGATCGTCAGGTTCTCGCTCGGCTTGATCAGCAGCGCGGCGCGGACGCCGCGGCGCACGCCGTCGTTCACGTCGCGCTCGACGCCGCCGCCCGGCTGCAGGGCGTCGATGAAGCCCGGGAACTGCTCGGTATAGGCCGTCACCCGCAGCGCCATCATTTCGTTGATCGGCGCGTTGATCGTGCCCTTCAGGTTGTAGCCGACGTCGCCATGCTCGACCTTGGAGACCGTGCCCTCGATCACGCCCTCGAAGCGGTCGGTGGTCGGCTGGTTGGTGATGTAGCGCACCGTGCCCGACAGCGAGCCCGAGCCGTAGAGCGTGCCCTGCGGGCCGCGCAGCACCTCGACGCGGTTCAGGTCGAAGAGGTCCAGGTCCGGCGTGAACAGCGACAGCGAGATCACGCTCTCGTCGAGGTAGACGCCGACCTGTTCCTTCACGCCCGGCTGGTCACGGACGATCTGGCCGGCCGAGATGCCGCGGATCGCCACCTGGCTCTGGCCGGGGCCGAGGTTCTGGACGGTGAAGCTCGCGACAGTGCGCGACAGCTCTTCCACGTTCGTCACGCCGCGGTCGCGCATGACCTGCTCGGTCTGCGCCGCCACCGAGAAGGGGACGTCGATCAGCGCCTCGTCGCGCTTGCGCGCCGTGACCACCAGCTCCTCGACCTCGGCGACATCCGTCTGCGCCGCGGCGGGCATGCCGACCGCCAGGGCCAGGCCGCTCACGCACGAGGCGAGCATCAGCTTGCGAAGGGTCATCTCGTTCTCTCTCCGACCTTCTTGCGACGGCTCTCGGGCCGTCTGATTGGCCGGACAGCTACGCGCCGCCCCCCTCCCCCGCTAGGCGATGCGCGCAACACCGTTACACGTATCGCGAGCAGGCCGCCGCTTTCTCACCGAGCGTGGCCGCACCGCCACAATTCCTTGTCAGAAGGTTAACGGAGGGCGCGACCTCAGTGTCCGCCCTCGACCCACGCCACGCCGCGACGTGACGCGACCGGCAGGATTCTTCTGGTTCGCCCGAGCGCCTGCCGTCGATCGGATTGATCGCACGTTCCGAAGAAGGAGGCCGGCGTGCGGCCGGCCCCCTCTCTGTCTGGCCGTGCGGCTCAGATGCCGACGCAGCGGCTCACCGGCGGGACGTAGGCCGGGGCCTCGGACTCACCGCCGCTCTTGCGCTTCTGCTTGCCGGCGCCGGCGCGGATGTTCGTCTTGATCTTCATTTTGCCATTCCTGAGTTGAGTGACGCGCGCGGGTTTGCGCGCGATCCGGACGGCGTGGCCGCCGAATGGGGGTTCGCCGCGGCCAGGCGGAGGCCGTCGGCGGAAAGGGTGAGCGCGAGCCCGAACGCGTCGGCGAGCTCGTCGAAGAGGTAGGGCAGCCGGCGGGGCTGCAGGTCGTTCAGCCGGTTGTGCAGGTCGAGGTCGGCGGCGTCGAAGCTTCGGATCGGCGCCGGCCGCCCCAGGCGCGCGTTGATCTCGCGCTGCGCCTCTGAACCGACCGAGATCGCCGCCATCGCGGCCGCGCAGGCGTCGAGGACGGCCTCGGCCGCCGCGTCCGCCGCCGCCGGGCCTAGGCGCGCCGCCAGGACGGCGCGCACCGCGTCGCCTTGCGCCGCCATCCTGGCCCGGGCGTCACGCCGGGCGCGGGCGATCCGCGAGGCGTCCCGGGCTTGCCCCAGCCACCGCCCGCAAGCGTCGAGCATCTCTTCGTAGACCGCCTCGCGCCGGGCCCGCAGCGCCTCGTCTCCGAGGTAGCTGGCGGTCCGAAGCGCGCCTAGGTGGGTCCTGAAGCGGGCGGCAAGACCGGCGTCGGCGTTATCGGACAGTATGTCGGCCAGCGCGGCATAGGCTCGCGCGGCGGCCGGCCAGACCGAGAAGGTCGCGGCGTGCGCCTGCAGGCCCAGCATGGCGTAGTCCATCGCCGCCGGCAGGTCGGCCAGGGCCGCCTCGACGGCCGGGGCCAGCGGCGCGGCCGCATCGGGGTCGGGCGCTTCGCCCTCGACGATCACACGAAGGAACTCCGCCACCATGTGCGGCGGCCCGGCGCAGACGCCATGCTCGGAGTGGAACGCGTAGCTCCGCTCGGCATAGGCGTGGATGTCGGCCGCGCTCACGGTCTCGTCGGGATCCCGCGTCGGCTCGCCCAGCGGCACGAACAGCATCTGGTGCATGACCATCCGCAGCCCGTCGGTGACCCGGAACAGCGACGAAAGCGTCGGATGCAGCGAACCGCTGGCCACCGGATCCCTGGCGCGGACCAGGGCGTAGGTCGGCACGCCCAGCACGCAGACCGCGAGGCGTTCGATCTCGCCGATCGTGAGCGCGCGGCCCTGAGCGTCAGGCGTCCGCGCCAGCCAGGCGGCGCGGATGCGGCCGAGCGCGGCCATCATCTGCTTCCAGTGCGCCTGCATGCCCCGAAGCGCCTCGACGTTCATCGGCCGGTCGGGCTGATGGCGCGAACCCTCGTACGGGCAGGTGCGCCACCGCGTCGGCGTCTCGATCCGCAGCGCCGGGGGAAAGACGTTCGCCTCGCCGACCTGGCGGCCATCGGCGTCGAGCGCCGCGTGGGCGATGCGGAAGACGGGGATCACCATCTCGAGCCAGCCGGTCTCGAGCGGCCGCCCGGTCAGCTCGGCCATCAGGGTCTCGCCCTCGTCCCACCAGCGGGCGCGGGCCGAGCGGGCGGGCGGCAGCGGCGACGGGCGCACGCCCGGAACCACGGAAGCGGCCGGGGCGGCCTCCGCGCGCATCAGGACGCCGGCGGACACAAGCTCCGTCAGCAGCGGCGCCACGCGCGACCAGGCGTAACCGTCGCCCCACCCCGTCGCCTCGCCGGCCAGGAACCTGTCCTGCCGGGCCAGCGCCTCGGCGAAACCGAACAGTTCCGGCTCGTCGAAGCTGATCTCGCGGCCGTCATGGAACAGGGTCAGTTCCGGCTTGCCGTCGGGGCTCAGGCCGCGCTGGACGACCATGCTGCGGCGCATCGGCAGCACCAGCGCCGCACGCAAATCCAGCCCGTCGGCCTCGGTCCGCGACAGCGGACAGGCGGCGGCGTCGACCAGGTCGCGCAAGCGGATCGTCCCCCAACCGCCCAGCGCCGCCGCCATGGCGCCGCTTCCGGGCATTCGGTCGGACAACGTCGCGCCGCCGCCGCTTATTCCGTCCGGCCGACGAGAAATCCGGGCGCCGGGGCCCCTCGCGCGCGGAGACTCTCGAGCGAAAATCGCGCGGAATAATCGTCAACGCGCGGCCGTTGTCGCTGGGAATCCCGGACCGGAGCCGCGCCGAAATGGCCTCGCCTTTCTCCCGAACCACCCGCGCCCTGGCGCTCGAGACGGGACGGGCGTCGCGCCTCGCGCTGGCCTGCGCCGGCGTGCTGCTCGCCGCATGGACGGCGTGGTTCGTGTTCGGGCGGGTCACCCTCTACGAAGTCTCGCGGCGCGCGCGCCTGGAAGCCGTCGTAGCCGCCCGGGATGTCTCGCCCGTCGAGGCCGGACGTCTCGTGTCGTCGCGGCTGCAGATCGGCCGCCGGGTGACCGCCGGCGAGGTCCTGGTCGAACTCGACGCCACCCAGGCGCGGCTGGACCTGGCCGAGGCCGAGGCGCGGCTGCAGGCGCTGCCGGCCCGGATCGCGGCGGCCGAGGCCGAGGCCCAGGCGCTGCAGGCCTCGCTGGCGGCCGATCGGGGTGCGGCGGACGCCGCCCTTCGCTCGGCCCGCGCCCGCGAGCGCGAGGCCGCCGCCGGGGTCGACTATGCCGAGGAGAAGGACCGCAGAATGCGGGGTCTGCTGGACAGGGGCATCCTCTCGGATGTCGAGGCCTACCGCTACGCGACCGACGCCCGGCGCGCCCGCTCCGCACGCGACGCCATCGCCGCCGAAGCCCAGAAGGCGGCCTACGATGCACGCCTCAGCCAGAGCGACGGCCTGGCCCGCCTGCAGGCGCTGCGGCAGGCCATCGCGGGAATGCAGGGCGACCTGCTGGCCAGCCGGGCCACGGCCGAGCGCCTCCGCGCCGCCATCGACGCGCGCCAGGTGCGCGCTCCCGCCGATGGCGTGATCGGCGAGGCCCCGACCCTGGCCGCCGGGGCCTATGTGGAGGCCGGTCAGAAGCTGGCGACCATCGTCCCCGACGGCCGCCTGACGCTGGTGGCCGAGTTCCCGTCGGGCGGGGCCCTGGGGCGCGTGCGCCCGGGGCAGACCGCGCGCCTGCGCCTCGACGGCTATCCCTGGGCCCAGTACGGCGTCGTCACGGCCCGCGTGCTGCGGGTGGCCAGCGAACCGCGCGGAGGGTTGCTTCGGGCCGATCTGTCGGTCTCGCCCGCCACGGGCGGCGGACTTCCCCTGCGCCACGGCATGGCGGGGGCCGCCGAGGTCGCCGTCGAACGCGTGAGCCCGGCCGTGCTGGTCCTCCGCGCCGCGGGCCAGGCCCTGGGCGCCGGCGGCGCGGCATGACGCGGTCCGCGCGCCGGTTCGCCCCGGAGGTCGTCCAGACCTCGGCCATGGACTGCGGCCCGGCCGCCCTGGCGTGCCTGGCCGGGGGGCACGGGCTGCAGGTCAGCTACGGACGTCTCCGCGAGGCCTGCCAGATCGACGTGGACGGCGCGTCCATCGACGCGCTCGAGACCGTCGCCGTGCAACTGGGCCTGGACGCCGAGCAGGTTCTGATTCCGATCGATCACCTCGACCTGCCGCAGAGCCGAGCTCTGCCGGCCATCGTGGTGGTCCGCCATGCCGAGACCGCGCGCCATTTCGTCGTGGTGTGGTCGCGCGTGGGGCCATGGCTGCAGGTCATGGACCCGGCCGTCGGCCGCCGCTGGGTCCGGGCCGCCCGCTTCCGCGACGAAGTCTACAGGCACAGCACGACAGTCGCCGCCGCCGATTGGCGCGCCTGGGCGGGCACGGACGCCTTCCTGGCGCCGCTCGGCGTGCGCCTCGAAGCCCTTAGCGTCGGCCGGTCCGTCGCGCGCAACCTCCTGAGCCGCGCCGAGGCGGATCCCCGCTGGTGGACCTTCGCGGTCCTGGACGCCGCTGTCCGCCTCGCGACGGCCCTCGTCGAAGCCAAGGGCCTGCGACCCGGCGCGGAAGCGGCGCGGCTCCTGAACGCTCTCGTGGACGCCACGCTCGCCTCGGCCGACGACATCTATGCCCGCATTCCCGAGGCGTACTGGAGCGTCACGCCCGACCCCGCCAACACGCCGGGCCGGCCCCAGTCGGTGCGGCTCTCGGGCGCCGTGCTGCTGAGCGTCCGCGGGCGAAGCGCCCCCATGACCGACGCGGTCGAGGCGCCCGTCGACGTGGCCGCGGCCCTGGCCGAGCCGCGGCCCCGCCCTCTGCGCACGGCGTTCGACCTGCTCAGGGCCGAGGGCCGCCTGGGTCTCCTGGCGCTCGGCCTCGCGGCGGTGGCGGCCGTCGCCGCGGTGATCCTCGAGACGCTGCTGTTCCGCGGCCTGTTCGACATCGGTGAACGATTGGCGCTGCCCGCGCAGCGGTGGGCGGCGGCGGGCCTTCTGATCGTCTTCCTGGCGGCGCTGCTGACGCTGCACATCCCCATGGGCGCCGAGGCCCTGCGCCTGGGGCGGCGGCTCGAGATGGCGCTGCGGATGCGGCTGGCCGCGAAGCTGCCCCGGCTCGGCGACCGCTACTTCCGGAGCCGATCCGTCAGCGACATGGCCGACCGCGCCCACGCCCTGCATCTGACGCGCGGCGCCCCCGGCATCGCGCTGCAACTCTTCCAGAACGGCCTGGAACTGCTGTTCACAACGGCCGCGCTGGCGGCCCTGGCGCCTCAGGCGTGGTGGGCGGGTCTGCTGCTGGCCCTGGTGGCGGCCGGAACGCCGGCGCTGATCCAGACCCAGCTCGCCGAGCGCGATCTGCGCATGCGCACCCACGGGGCGGCTCTGGGCGTCTTCTACCTCGACGCGCTGCTGGGACTCGCGCCGATCCGCGCTCACGCCGCCGAAACCAGCGTGCAGCGACAGCACGAGCACCTGCTCGTGGAGTGGGCCCGGACCTACGGCGGCCTGCTGCGTTTCGGCCTTGCGGCCCAGGCGGTCCAGGCGATGGCATGCATCGCCGCCGTGGGCCTGTTCCTCGGCCTGCACTTCCAGCGCGCGGGCGGCGTCCAGGGCGGCGACCTGCTGCTGGTCTACTGGGCGCTGAAGGTTCCCGCGCTGGGCGCTCAGCTGAATGCTCTCGGCCGGCAGATCCCGGCCCAGCGCAACACCCTTGCGCGCCTGATGGAGCCCCTCGCCGCGCCCGATGAACCCGAAGCGAGCGAGGAGCCTGTTCCAGAGGCCGCGGCGTCCCTGACGATCCGCGGCGGCGCGGTGATGGCCGGCGGCCACCGCATCCTCGAGGACGTCGAGCTCGACATCGCGCCCGGCGAGCATCTCGCCGTGGTGGGGCCGTCCGGCGCCGGCAAGTCCAGTCTGGTGGGTGTTCTGATGGGCTGGAACCGGCTGTCCGACGGCGAGCTGCGGATCGACGGGTTCCCGGCGCCGCCCGGCGGACTGCAGGCGCTGCGCCGCCGGACCGCCTGGGTGGATCCATCCGTGCAGCTCTGGAACACCTCGCTGGCGGCGAACCTCGCCTACGCCAACGAGCGCGAGACGCCGGAACGGCTCGCTGGGGCGATCGACGCCGCGCGGCTGCGCGATATCGCCGAGCGCCTGCCCGAGGGCCTGCGGACCGTCATCGGCGAAGGCGGCGGCCGCCTCTCGGGCGGCGAGGGTCAGCGCGTGCGACTGGCGCGCGCGCTCCTGGTCGATGCGCCGCGGCTGGTGCTGCTGGACGAGCCATTCCGCGGCCTCGACCGCGGTCAACGCCAGGCGCTGCTCGGCGAGGCCCGCGCCTGGTGGGCGGGAACCACGCTGCTCTGCGTCACCCACGACATCGAGGAGACCCTCGACTTCCCCCGGGTTCTCGTCGTCGAGAACGGCCGCATCGTCGAGGACGGCGCGCCGGCCCGGCTCGTCGAAGCCAACAGTCGCTACGCGCGCCTTCTGACCGCCGAGCGGGAGGTGCGCGCGGGGGTCTGGGGCGGCTCGAACTGGCGGCGGTTGAGGCTGGAGCGCGGCGCGCTCACGGAGGCCGCATGACCCAGGGCGCGCCCAAGGGCCGGTATCTCGCCGCCGCGCCGCTGGACGCGGAGGCCGCAGCCGCCGTCGGCGCGGTCTGGTGGCCGATCGACCGTCTGGGGGAGGGCCTGGCCGAGCTGGCGCGTCGCTCGGGCGTCGCGCGCACCGACTCCCAGTTCATGGCGTCGCAGGCTTGCGGCGAGGATCCCGAGGCTCTCCTGCCGGTCGCCGCGGGCGCCCTGGGGCTCGAGGCCGAGCCCGTCGACGTCCCCGCGGGCGCCGTCGCCGACATGCTGCGGCAGGCGGCCCCCGCGATCGCGCTGGTTCGCCAGGGCCGCGAGATGGGGTTCGTCCTGCTCCTCGGCGCCAGCGGCCGGACGCTTCGGGTGCTCGGACCGGACCTCGCGGTCTCGGGCTGCCCCGTCGAGGCGCTGCGCGCCTGCCTCTGCTGGTCGATCGAGGGCGGTCTGGCTCCCCGCATCGCGCCGATCCTCGACGACGCCGGGCTCACGGGCCGCCGGCGCCGCGACGTAGGCCGCGCGCTCATGGCCGACCGGCTCGCGTCGGAACGCGTGGGCGGCGTTTGGCTGCTGCGCGAACCGGCCGGCGCCTCCATGGGGCGGCAGGCCCTGCAGATGAAGCTGCCCTGGATCGCCGCCGCCGCCCTCGGGATCTTCGGACTGCTCTACGCCGCCGAGATGCTCGGCTGGTCGCTCATCGGGCGCTCGGTCCTGGACGGTCGCCTCGACTTCGGCTGGTTCACGGCCTGGCTGCTGCTCCTCGCCACCCTGGTTCCGCTGCGGTTCGCCGGGGGCGCCCTGGAGGCGCGGATCGCCGTCGATCTCGGTCGCCGGCTGAAGGCGCGACTGCTTGCAGGCGCGCTTAAGGCCGACCCCGACGCCGTCGGTCGCCAGGGCTTCGGCCAGGTGATCGGCCGCGTGATGGAAAGCCAGGCGCTGGAAAGCCTGGCGCTCAACGGCGGCCTCGCGGCCCTGATCGCCGTACTCGAACTGGCCTTCGCCGCCCTGGCCCTCGCCGCGGGGGCGGCGGCCGGCTGGCACCTGGCGCTGCTCGCGGGGTTCGCGGCCGCGCTGGCCGTGCTGGGTCATCGGTTCCATCGGCGGATGCGGTCGTGGACGCTTCGCCGGCTGGCGCTGAGCCAGCGCATGATCGAGGCCATGGTCGGCCACCGGACCCGCCTGGCCCAGGAGCGGCCGACGCGCCGGGACGCCGCGGAGGACGCTGACCTGCGGGCCTACCTCGCCGAGTCCGGGCTCTTCGACCGGGCGGCGATGTCGCTTCTTGCTGTCCTGCCCACCGCCTGGCTCGTGGCGGGCGTCGCGGGGCTTGCCCCCGCCTTCGCGGGCCCGCACCCGCCGACGCCGGCCGCGCTCGCGATCAGCCTTGGCGGCGTCCTGTTGGCGCAACGCGGGCTCTTCGGCCTCGTGACCGGTCTGGCGGGGCTGTCGCGGGCCGGGATCGCCTGGACCCAGGTTGCCGACCTCGCGCGCGGCGACGCCTGCCCTGAACCCGAGCCCCTGGACCTTTCGCCGACGGATCGCCGTTCCGGCGGAGCCGTTCTCAGAGCCCGTGGGCTCGCCTACGCCTACGCGAAGGACGCGCCGGTGCTCGCCGGAGTGGACCTCACGCTTCACGCCGGCGATCGCGTCCTCCTCGAGGGCGGCTCGGGCGGCGGCAAGTCGACCCTGACGGCGCTGCTGTCGGGTCTGCGCAAGCCGACCCGTGGCGCGCTCAGCCTGAACGGGCTCGACCACCACACGCTGGGCGCCGCCTGGCGCCGAGGCGCCACGGCCGCCCCGCAGTTCAACGACAATCACCTGCTGTCGGGCTCGCTGGCCTTCAACCTGCTGATGGGCCGTCGGTGGCCGGCCACGGCCGAAGACCTTGCGGAGGCGGAAGCGCTCTGCCGCGAGCTGGACCTTGGGGCGCTCATCGATCGCATGCCGGCGGGGCTGCACCAGCCCGTGGGCGAGACCGGCTGGCAGCTGTCGCACGGCGAGCGCAGCCGCGTCTTCCTGGCCCGCGCGCTGCTCCAGGGCGCCGACCTCACGATCCTGGACGAGAGCTTCGCCGCGCTCGACCCCGAAACGCTCAGGACCTGCCTGGCGACGGCGTCGCGCCGGACCAACACCCTGGTCGTCGTCGCACATCCATAGGCGCCCGGGTCCGGACCCGCGGTTCGGACTCAGGACCTGGGCTCGGGCGCGCCCTCGAGCGCCAGCTCCAGCGCCGCGCGGGCGCGCGACAGCCGACTCATGACCGTGCCGATCGGCACCGCGAGGATCTCGGCCGCCTCGCGGTAGGCCAGCCCTTCCACCAGCACCAGACCCACCACGGCGCGCTGCTCTTCCGGCAGGCGCAGCACGGCCTCGAGCGTGGCCTGCAGTTCACGCCGCACGCCGGTCACATGCCGCCCGTCAGAGCCCGCGACCTCGTCGGCGGCGTCCAACCCCTCCGACGCGCCGCGCAGCCGCTGCGCGCGCACCTGGTCGATCCAGTGGTTCTGCATGATCTTGAAGAGCCAGCTGTCCAGGCGCGTGTCGGGCTTCCAGCTGTCGAGCCGGCCCAGGGCGCGCTCCACCGTCCCCTGAACCAGGTCGTCGGCGTCATGCTCCCGGCGCGTCAGCGTCAGCGCGAAGCGCCGCAGGCGCGGCAGAAGCTCCACGATCCGCTCGGCGATATCAGCCCGTCCGGCCAAGGCGCTCTCGAAAAAGGCGGGCGATCCGCAGTCCCTCGCCCACCTGTCTGCCCAGGCTGGATAGCGCTCGCCTTGCGCCGCATCAACGCGCGAGCCAGGATCCAAACCCAGTTTGGGGACCCTGGAATAAATCTGCGGTGGCGTCGTTGTCGGTGTGAGACAATAGCCAGTGTTCCCCCATGGGACCCGAGATGATCACCGACGACGCCCTGATGGCCTACCTGGACGGTGAAGCCGACCCGGATCGCGCCCGCCAGATCGAGGCCGAGCTGGCGTCGAACGCCGCGCTCCGCGTCCGTCTCGACGCGATGGCCGCGCGCGACCGGGCCGTGCGCGGCGCCTTCGACGCGCTCCTCGATCGCCCCGCGCCCGACGCGATGGCCGCGCGGATCCGCGCGATCGCGGCCGGCGACAATGTCGTCTCGCTCGGCGCCCGGCAGGCTGTCCGCCCGCGCCGCGCCTGGGTCGCCGCGGCCCTCGCCGCCCAGGCCGCCCTGCTCGCCGGCGCCGTCGTGGTTCTTTCGCCCGCGCGCGAAACCGGCGCGTCGGACGCCGAGTACAAGGCTCTGTCGTCCGCGGCCCGATCCGACGCGCCCAACGTGATGATCATGTTCGCGCCCAACGCCACCGAGGCCCAGCTGCGCGACACGCTCGCCGGGGTCGAGGGGCGCGTGGTCGGCGGCCCGAACGCCGCGGGCGCCTGGCTCGTCCGGGTGCCGGCCGCAAGCCGGGATCGCATCCTGCCGCAGCTTCGCCAGCGGCCCGAAGTCAGCCTTGCCGAGCCGGTGGACGCCCCATGATCCGCAAGTTCCGAGCCCTGTTGCTTGCGCTCGCCGTGCTCGCCGCGCCGGCGGAGCTGGCGTTCGCCATGGACGCGCCGGCGGCTTCGGCGGCCGACCCGCATCAGGTGCTGGTGCTGATGCGGATGCCGCCCGGCCATGCCCGCCCCGGCGTCTCCGCCGGCGGCGGCTACGGGGATGAGGCCGGCCAGGCCGTGCGCCGCCGCCTCGCCCAGAAGCTGGCCGCCGCCCATGGCCTCGAGCTGGTGGACGGCTGGCCCATGCCGCTGCTCGGCGTCGACTGCTACATCATGAACGTTCCCGACGGGCGTTCCACGGTCGAGGTCGCGCGGCTCCTCGCCCGCGAGAGCGCCGTCCAGGACGCCCAGCCGAGCCAGATGTTCCATGCCCAGGGCGCGCCGCGCTCGGCCGACCCGCTTCGCGCCGCCCAGCCGGCTGCGGGCGAGTGGCGTCTCGCCGCCCTGCACGAACTGGCCGTCGGCCGTGGGGTGCGGGTCGCCGTGGTCGACAGCATGGTCGATCCCACCCACCCGGACCTGGCCGGACAGGTCGAGCTCACCCGGAACTTCGTCGCCGGTCGTCCGGCCGCGCCCGAGACGCACGGCACCGGCGTGGCCGGCGTGATCGCGGCCCGGGGCGACAACGGGATCGGCATCGTGGGCGTGGCGCCGGGCGCCCGAATCCTGGGGCTCCGCGCCTGCTGGCAGGGCGCCCCCCGCAAGGGCGCCGGCGACACCGTGTGCGACAGCCTCAGCCTCGCCCAGGCCCTGCACTTCGCCATCGACGCCAAGGCCCGGGTCATCAACCTCAGCCTCAGCGGGCCGCCCGATCCGCTGCTGGCCCGCCTGATCGATGTGGCCATCTCGCGCGGCATCAAGGTGGTCGCCGCCTATGACCGCGGCCTGCCCGACGGCGGTTTCCCGGCCAACCACACGGGCGTCGTCGCCGTGGCCGACGAGGCATTGGCGAGCCCGCGCCCCGGTGTCTACAGTGCGCCCGGGCGCGACGTGCCCACGACTCAGCCGGGGGGACGGTGGTTTCTGGTCGACGGAAGTTCGTACGCCGCGGCCCACGTGAGCGGACTCCTGGCCCTGGTCGACGAGCGCCGTCCGCAGCCGCGCGCGCGCCTTCTGTCGCGGGCGCGCGGTGAGATCGACGCCTGCGCTTCCCTGCTGCGGGTGGCCTCCCGGGCGAACTGCGCCTGCGCCTCGCCCGACAACGGCCGCTGAAATCCGGGCTTTCCTCGCCCTTGCGGCCGCGGTCCTGGGCGCGGCGGCGACGCCCGCGCACGCCCAGCCGACGTTCAGCCTGTCGGCGGTCAGCGATCACCTCTATCGCGGGTACTCTCTCAGCGCCGAGCGACCGGCCCTCGTCGCCACCGGCAGCCTGGATCATGAGAGCGGGCTCTACGCCTCCGGCTCGGTGATCGCGGCGGCGACGCGCCACGACGGCCCGAAGGTCTCGGGCTATCAGGTCTATGCCGGCTATGCGCGCCGCTTCGACGCCGACTCCAGCTGGGAGGTCGGCGTCTCGCGCACCGACGTGACCGAATACTACCGGCCGCGGTACCCGGTGGCCTACAACGAGCTCTACGCGGGCGTCTCGACGCGCCGGTTCAGCGCCCACGTCTACTACTCGCCCAACTACCTGGGCGAGCGGGCCGCCACGCTCTACGCCACAACGACCGCGACCGTGACGCCCGCGCCCGGCTGGAAGGCCTTCGGCCGCGCCGGCCTCCTGGTTCCGGTGGACCGTCGCCGCGGCAGCGAGATCCGGCGCACGCAGTACGACGTGGGCGCAGGCCTTGCCCGACGCTTCGGCAATGTCGAACTGCAGGGCCAGGCGACCTACTTCGGCCCCGACGACGACCTCCTGGGCGCCGCCCAGGGCCACGGCGCCGTCGCGGTCGCCGCGACGCTGTTCTTCTAGGCGGGAATAAACCGGCCGGCGGCGCCGTTGTCCTCATGTGGGGGCTTCCACAGTGAGGAATGCCTGATGGCTAAGAAAGACAGAGCCGGCGACGATTCCGGTCGCGGCCGTGGCCGGGACGACACCCAGCCCGACGACCGTACGACGACGGCGGCCGACACCGGCCGGCGCGGCGCGGACGATCCGGCGGGCGACGATCGCCGCGGGCGGGGCGCCGACGATCCGCCGGGAGACGACCGCGGCGGCCGTGGCGCGGACGATCCCCCCGGCGACGACCGCGGTGGCGACGCGGCCCGCCTCCGTGGCGGCGACGGGAGCGACAGCCTGTCGGGCTCCGCCGCGGACGACCGGCTGCGTGGCGATGACGGCGACGACACCCTCGACGGCGGCGCCGGCGCCGACACGCTCGACGGCGACGACGGGGCCGACCGCCTGATCGGCGGCCCGGGCGCCGACGTGTTCAAGGTCGGAGACGGGGGGCGCGCGCTGGCGGGCCTGGACCGCATCGTCGACTTCACCCACGGCGAGGACAAGCTGGTCTTCGACGACGACGGTCTCACCGCCACGGCGGCCAACTTCGCCACAGGCGCGGCGGCCGACTACGACGCCGCCCTCGCGGCGGCGAACGCCCGGATGGCGGCCGGCGCCGACTATGTCGCCGTCCAGGTCGGGGCGGACGTCATCGTCTTCGCGACCGAACTCGGCGAGCACCACGTCGAGTCCGCCGTGATCCTCGTCGGGCGAACGCTGGCTGACATCAGCGCCGGCGACATCGGCTGACGACGCCTCGCCCGGCGCACCCCGCGCCGGGCGAGGCCCACCGGCACGCACACGAGCCGGTCATCAAACAGCCCGTGGGCGCCGCACCACGGGCAGCCTGCGGTCGTGAAAAGGTGAACTGGCGGCGTAAACTCTCCCGACGGTCGCTGGAACCGGACGCCTTCCTCTCTGAACCACCGGATCGCGCGGTTGAGCAGCGCGGAGTGAAAGTGGGAGAAGGCCTCGCGATATTGGCCCGCGAAAAAGGCCCTTCGTCCGTCTTCCGTGGCCCGGTCTTCACCGGCCCTGGCGCCATGCTCGCCTTCGCCCTCACTCATCGGAGTCGCGACGCATCAATCCCTTGAGCCGGGCACTTACGCTCACTGACTCGGCCCGAACCATCAAGCCCGAGATCGCCCAAGATCGCATCGAGCCGGTTGATGCTCCTGGACGCCGCGAACGTGAGGAAGGGGTGGCCTGCGGTGGTCGGGCGGAATGGCCTTGGGCGGTGAGTGACCGGAAGCCGAAGCTTGCCGAGTCCGCCTGTAGGCGGAAGCTGTGAGCGCGCTGGCGTTCTCGCATATCTCCAGCATCTCCGTGATCAGCGGATCGGCTCGATTGAGCGGACGGTTAGCTCGCACCGACGCCCCTCCCGTCCGCCAACGAAGCTCACAAGCGACACCGCACTTGCCTACCCAAGTCCACAAGTGTATTCAAATAGCGAATTAAAGTTCGTAATCCGAATAATGCGAACAAGGGGAAGGGAAACAGGATGGCGAGTTCCGAGCTTTCGAAGGTGCTGGCGGGTGGCGTGAGCCTGGTGGCGATCCTGGCCGCCGCCCCGTGCGCGCTCGCGCAGACCGCTGCAGGCGGAGACGCTGAGGTCGGCGAAGTCGTCGTCACCGGCAGCCGGATCCAGAACTCCGGTATGACGTCGCCCACACCGCTGACGGTGCTGAACGCCGAGCAGTTCAAGCAGACCGCCCCGTCCTCGGTGGACGACATCATCGCCCAGCTGCCCGCCATGCGGATGAACTCGGGGCCCAATCAGGTCCAGCGGAACGCCGGGTCGATTTCAACGGCGCAGAGCATCACCAACCTGCGTGGCCTGGGCGGTCAGCGCACACTGATGCTGGTGGATGGGCAGCGCCCGGTGCCGACCAACGCCCAGGGCACGACCAGCACCAGCATCATCCCTGTGGAGCTGGTCCGCCGGCTGGAGGTCGTGACCGGCGGCGCGTCGGCAGCCTACGGCTCGGACGCCGTCGCCGGCGTGGTGAACTTCATCCTGAAGGACAGGATCGAGGGGCTTCAGGGTTCAGTCTACGCCGGCCGATCGATGCGCGGCGACAACAACGAAATCGGTTTCAGCCTGGCCACAGGTCTTTCGTTGATGGACGACCGGCTGCGGATCATCGCGGGCGGCGACTACAACGACAACGACGGCGTCGGAAACATCTACAGCCGTGGCTGGAGCGAGGTCGAGCCGGGCAACTCCGGCAATCCGCTCTCCTTTGGGGCCTCGCGGCCGGCGGGCACGCCGGCATTCGGCTGGGCAAATGGCGTCGAATACGCCACCCAGACGCCCGGGGGTGTGATCAACACGGCCCGGACCGCGACGGGAGCGACCAGCACGCTGCTCAACCAGCAGGCCTTCGCACCCGACGGAAGTCTCTACCGCCTGATCCGCGGGCCGGTCTTCGGCAACCTGATGATCAATTCGTCGAGCAATCCGATCGCCACGCCGATCGCCCAGTGGAATCTGAAGCAGCCGCTGGAACAACTCTCGACGATGGCCAAGGCGGTCTACGACGTGAACGAGACGACGACGGCGTGGGCGCAGGCGGGTTACGCCTGGGCCAACGTCTTTACGCTCTCGCAGTACCACCAGACCCCGACGGTCACGATCTTGCAGAGCAACCCGTACCTGCCCAATCAGGTGCGCTCGCTCATGGCGGCCAACAACATCGCCTCGTTCGACATGGGCCGGGTCGACACCGAGTGGCTGGGCACCTCGGGCGACAACACCTACTGGACCTTCCAGGCTTCGGCCGGCCTGAAGGGAAAGATGTTTGAGAAGTTCAACTGGGACGTCTCCTACAACTACGGCAAGTCGGTCATCGACTCGAAGATCTACGGGACCCGCGAGGCCAACCTGGCGGCCGCCGAGTACGCCGTGCTCGACGCCGCCGGCAACATCGTCTGCGGGCCGCTCGCGACCAATCCCAACTTCGCTGCGAACCGCCTGACCAACACCATTCGACCGGAACTGGTGCAGCCGGGCTGCGTCCCCCTGAACCCCTTCGGCGCCGGCAACTCGTCCCAGCTGGCGCGCGAATACGTGGCCGGCCTCGAACTCACGAAGAACGACATCAAGCGCCATGACGTCGCCTTCAACGTCGGCGGTCAGATCTTCGAACTCCCCGCCGGTCCCGTGGCCTTCGCCGCCGGCCTCGAGTATCGTCGCGACAGCCTGGTCCAGACGGCCGATCCGCTGCAGATCCTCGGCCTCTATTCGTCTGGCAACAACAAGTCCTACTCCGGCAAGAACAACGTCAAGGAAGGGTATCTCGAGGTCGAGGTCCCGCTGCTGAAGGACATGGCCGGCTTCCAGGCCCTGGGCGTGAACGGCGCCGTCCGGCGCACCGACTACAAGACCAGCGGAGCGGTCACGACGTGGAAAGTGGGCGGCACGTGGGAGCCCATCGACGGCGTCCTGCTCCGCATCACACGGTCCCGCGACATCCGTGCGCCATCCTTGTCTGAGCTCTTCTCGCTGGGCGGGATTTCGGCCACCGGCTCGTTCGTCAATCCCTTCAACGGCCAGTCGGCTCGCCTGCCAGTTCAGACCACGGGCAATCCGGACCTGGTGCCGGAAGTCGCCGACACTTTCTCGTTCGGCGGCACGTTCCAGGCGCGCGGTGGTCCCCTCAGCGGTCTGCGGGTGTCCGCCGACTACTACAACATCAAGATTAAGGACGTGATCGCCTCGGTCGGCGCGACGGACATCCTGCAGCGCTGCTTCCAGAACGTGACACTGTATTGCTCGGCGATCACCTTCGACAATTCGACCTTCGGCATCGCGAAGGTGTTCACCCAGCCGTTCAACCAATCGATCCTCGAAGCTGAAGGCATCGACTTCGAGGTGGGCTACCGGACAGACCTCGATGCGCTGAGCCTTCCCGGGTCTCTGGACGTGAACGTCTACGTCACGCATCTGGCGCACCTGAAGACGACGGACCGCCCCGGGCCACTCGGGATCACGGTCGACAACGCCGGCGTCCAGGCCGGTCAGTCGAAGTGGGTGGGCGTCGCCTACATCAACTACCGGCTGGAGCCGTTCACGGTCGGTCTCCAGGCCCGCGCCTTCTCGCCTATCCGCTACTCGGCGCTGTTCTTCGGTCCCGGCCAGGACGGCTACGATCCGACGCTGTCCACCAGCATCAACAAGAACGTCTTCCCGGCCCACGTCTACTTCAACCTGAACGGCGCCTACGACTTCGAACAGCTCGGGAAGAAGTTCCAGCTGTTCGCCAACGTGAACAACGTGCTGGACAAGGACCCGCCCGCCTTCGCCATCGCGGCCATCAACCTGGGCGGCAACCCGTACGACTACGTCGGCCGCACGTTCAAGGTCGGCCTGCGGTTCGGCTTTTGACCATGACCCGCGCAAGCGCGTTCCCTGCGCGGGCTGCGATGGTTCTCGGCGCGGCGATCAGTGCGGTCGCCGGCGTCGAGGCGCGCGCCCAGCTCGTCGACTATGAACCGGCCGCCCGGGCGACGCCCGTCCAAGAGGACGCCGCCTGGCGTCTCGCCTTCCGGCCTGGGATGCAGGTGCTGACCCAGACGGTCGGCCAGCTGCGTGTGGGAGCTCCGGCGGTGTTGCAGGCTCAGGTCGACGCGATGGTCGCCGAGGCGGCGAGGCAGCCCGAGCCCGAGGCCCGTCGGACGCTCTGGCGCGCGGTCAGCCTGATGGGGGGCCGCGCCTGGACGCCGGAGCAGGAGAGACTGGGCGCCCTGGCGCTCCGTACACCCAGCCAGATCTGGACGGGCCAGGGGGACGTGCTGACGGCCGAGTTGCTCTATCCCGCGAGCGGGCCGGTGACCTATGCGCTCGACCTCTATGCGAGCCAGCCGACGACATCGGCGACACCGAAAAAGGGCGCGCTGATCCGTCCTCTGGCCCGGGGTCAGCTCGAGAGCTATCCGGCCGGCATCGCCGCCCGGCTCGCGGACCTGCCGGACGGCGCCTACCTGCTGCTGGCCAAGCTGTCGGCCGGGTCTGCCAGCGCCGACATCGTCCAGCCCGTCTACCTCGTACGAGATCTGGACGCGCGCTACGCAGAGCTCAGGCGCAACCTGTCGGGCATCACGGGACACGAGGAGGCCAAGGCGCTGGCCGAGTATCCCTTCGCGCTGGCGCAGGCCATGCGGGCGGGCCGCCGCGAGGTCGTCTCGTACGACTTTCCGGCGGCGATCAGGCGCTCCTCCGAAATCGTCGCCGCGCTCAAGGGTGGCCGCGACCCGGTGCGCCAGGCTACGGGCCTCCAGAACCGCGCCTACCGGTTCGCCGAGACGGGCGAGCTCATCCCCTACCAGGTCTACGTTCCGACCGGCTGGACCCCGGCGAAGCGCTGGCCGCTGGTCGTCGCGTTGCATGGCGCGAACCTGGACGAGACCAACATGCTGGGTCGCGACGGCGGCCGTATGCAGAAGCTCGCCGAGCAGCACGGCTTTGTCGTCGTGACGCCCTTGGGTTACCGCCTGAACAGCGCCTACGGCTCGGAACGTGGCCTCGCCGGTCTCGCGGGACGCGACATGACGCGCGTGAAGCGCAGCGAGCAGGATGTCCTGCAGGTCATCGCCCTGGTCGAGGAGGAGTTCAACATCGACCCTGGCCGCCGCTATCTCACCGGCAACTCGATGGGCGGTGGCGGGACCTGGTGGATCGGCGGCCGGCACAACCAGATGTGGGCGGCCATCGCGCCCGGCGCCTACGGGGGCGTCCTCGCTGAAGATGTCCCGGCGCTCGCGAAGCTGCCGATCCGGGTGGTCGTGGGCGAGCGCGACGACCTCATGCTGGACCGCGTTCGCGAGACGATCGCCACGCTTAAGGCTGGCGGGGTCGCGCCCGAGTATGTCGAGGTTCCCGGCGGCACGCACGCGAGCGCGTTCGAGACCGAGTTGCCGGAGATTTTCAACTTCTTCCAAAAGCACGCCAAATAGCCCCGGACATGGACGGCGAGGGGCTCATGAGCGACGAGAAGAATATCGTGAAGTCGGTGGCGAAGGCGTTCGCCGTCCTGCAGGCCTTCGGTCCCGACGCGACCGAGATGGTCCTCGCGGACGTCGCGCGCGCCGCGGGGCTCGACAACGCGGGCGCCTTCCGCCTCCTCAACACGCTCGTCATGCTGGGGTATGTCGAGCGCGTTCCCGACACGCGCCGTTTCCGACTAACGTTCAAGTGCCTGGAGCTCGGCTTCAACGCCATCGCCAGGTCGGACATCCGGAGCCTGGCCCGCCCGATGCTTCGCGCCATCGTCGGTGAGCGGATCGAGGCCGCCTCCATCGGCGTGCTGGACGGGCATGAGGTCGTCTACATTGAGCGCATCCAGGCTGGGCTTGAGCGCCTGGCTGTCGACATTCGCGTCGGCAACCGGGTGCCGGCCTACTCTTCAGCCATCGGCAGGGCCATCCTTTCGCGACTGCCCATCGAGGCGCAGCGTCAGGTCCTCGAGATCAGTCCGCCGCGCAGGCTGACGGACCGCACGCTCATCGACCCCGAGAGCATTCTGGCGCAGATCGCCGAGGCTGGCCGGCTAGGCTACGCCTTTTCCGACCAGGAGACGGTCACCGGTCTGCGGGTGATCGCCGCGCCCATAACCGACGTGGACGGCGTCCCCGTCGCTGCGATCAGCGCTGCAGCCCCAGCTTTCGGGCGCAGCGAGCAGGAGTTCCTCGAAGATGCGCGCGACGTGACCGTCGGCGCAGCGAGCCGCCTTTCACAAGCCGTGCGCGCGGCTGGCGGAATGGCGGCCCACCGCCACTCACCCTGACCTTGGAGTCCCGACCCCGTGCCGCATTCGCTTGACCTCAAGGGATTGATCCCCGCGATCGCAATCCCCTTCCACGAAGACTTCAGCATCGATGCGGCCGGGCTCACACGCTTTGCCCGCTGGCTGGCAGGGCAGCGCGGGATCAAGGCCCTGATGACCAACGGGCACACCGGCGAGGTGTTCTCGCTGACGCCCGCCGAGCGCACTGAGGTCACGCGAATCACGGCGCAGGCGGTCGACGGCCGCGTGCCGATCATTTCCTCCATCGTCTGCGAGGGCATTCTGGACGCGGTTGAGCAGGCGAAGGCCGCTCGAGCCGCCGGCGCCTCTGCGCTCGACATCATGCCGCCGCATCACTGGCTCAGGTTCGGCTTTCGCCCGTCGCATGTGATCGAGTATTTCAACGCGATCGGCGACGCCTGCGGCTTGCCCCTGGTGGTCCACGTCTACCCTGCTTGGACCAAGGCTTCGTTCTCCTCCGAACTGCTCGGCGAGCTTGCGCGTCTCGACCATGTGCACGCCTTCAAGATCGGCACGCGCGAGATGAACAAGTATGCCCGCGATCTGAAGGCGATCCGCGCCGCTGCGCCCGACAAGGCGCTGTTGACCTGCCACGACGAGTACCTGTTGGCCTCCATGGTTCAGGGCGTGGATGGCGCGCTGGTCGGTTTCGCCTCGCTGATACCAGGCCTCATCCAGGACCTGCTGGAGGCCGTCGGCGCCGGTGATCTCAAGCGCGCCATGGAGATCCAGGGTGTCATCGATCCGCTGAAGCAGTCCGTGTATGGCGATGGCGAACCCACCGGCGAGGCCCACGCCTGCATGAAGGCTGCCATGGCCGCCGCAGGCATCTTCGACCGCGGAACAGTTCGTCCGCCCACGGTCGCCCCGTCCCCGGAGGAACTCGCCCGGATCAAGGCCGCGGTCGAAGGCGCCGGTCTCTCCCAACGCACCGCCGCCTGATATGTCGACGGCGTCCGCTCCCACGGTGCTGGTCACCGGCAGTCGCTCGGGAATCGGTGCGGCCATCGCCCGCCGCGCCGCGTGCGCCGGGTGGTCGGTCATCGGTGTCGACCTGGGGCTGGACGAGCAGGCCACGCATTTCACGGCGCAGAAGACCCTCGACCTGACCGACGCCGTCAGCGTGGACGCGCTGGTGTCGGACCTTCCGCCGGTTCAGGCGCTGGTGCATGCGGCCGGCTTCATGCGGACCGGCGCTCTGCACGAGCTGGATCCCGCCGACGGCGAGGCGATGTGGGCGGTGCACGTCCAGGCGCTGACCCGGCTGGGTCAGGCCTTGCTGCCCGCCATGTCGCCCGGCGGCCGATTGGTGGCCATCGGCAGCCGGACCAGCGCCGGGGCTGCGGGCAAGAGCCAGTACGCCGCCTGCAAAGCCGCTGTGGTCGCGCTCGTCCGGTCCTGGGCGATAGAGGTCGCGCCGCGGGGGATCACCTGCAACGTCGTGGCGCCCGCGGCGACCGCGACGCCCATGCTTACCCAGGGCTACCGCACCGTCGCGCCCGTCACCCCGCCCATCGGGCGATTCATCGAACCCGACGAGATCGCGGCCTACGTCGCCTTCCTGCTCTCGGCCGACGCCGCGGCGATCACGGGCCAGGAGCTTCTCGTCTGTGGAGGAGCTTCCCTGTGACCTTGCTGAAGACGGGCGTATCGGTCGACGCCCCGCGCATCATCGACATCGTCGAGGTGACGAAGCCGATCAGTTCCCCCATCCGCAACGCCTACATCGACTTCTCGAAGATGACGGCCAGCCTTGTGGCTGTCGTCACCAACGTGGTGCGCGATGGCCGTCGTGTCGTGGGCTATGGCTTCAACTCCAATGGCCGGTACGGGCAGGGCGGCTTGATCCGCGAGCGCTTCGCCGATCGCCTCCGCGAGGCCGATCCGGCGACGCTGCTGGACGACACCGGGGAGAACCTCGACCCGCATCGGATCTGGCGGGCCCTGATGACCAACGAGAAGCCCGGCGGGCACGGCGAGCGTTCGGTGGCCGTCGGCACGATCGACATGGCTGTCTGGGACGCGGTAGCCAAGATCGCCGACATGCCGCTCTTCCGGATGCTGGCTGAGCGTAGCGGACGTGCGGCAAACCCGCGGGTCTTCGTCTACGCGGCCGGCGGCTACTACTACCCAGGCAAGGACGACGCCCAGCTTCGCGCCGAAATGCGCAGCTACATCGATCGCGGCTACAACGTCGTGAAGATGAAGATCGGCGGCGAGTCCCTGGCGACCGACCGCCGTCGGATCGAGTCGGTGCTGGCCGAGATCGGCTCGGACGCGCAACTCGCCGTCGACGCCAACGGTCGCTTCGACACGCTGACCGCCATCGAGTACGCGAAGGCGCTCCGCGACTATCCGCTGTTCTGGTACGAAGAGGCGGGGGATCCGCTGGATTACCAGCTGCAGGCCGCGCTTGCCGAGTTCTACCCAGGGCCGATGGCGACCGGCGAGAACCTGTTCAGCCACCAGGACGCCCGGAACCTCATCCGCTACGGCGGCATGCGCCCCGACCGCGACTGGCTGCAGTTCGACTGCGCTCTGTCCTACGGCCTCGTGGAATACATGCGCACGCTGGAGGTTCTTGATGCCGCCGGCTGGTCCGCCTCGCGCTGCATTCCGCATGGCGGACACCAGATGTCGCTGAACATCGCCGCCGGCCTCGGCCTAGGCGGCAACGAAAGCTACCCGGACCTCTTCCAGCCCTACGGCGGCTTCCCGGACGGGGTAAAGGTCGAAGCCGGGCACATCGTCATGCCCGACCTCCCCGGCATCGGGTTCGAGGGCAAGTCCGACCTCATCAAGGTCATGCGCGAACTCGCCGAGTAGCGAGCACCGAACCCCTCACAGGGACATGGGAGAAAACATGGGCGCCCTGACAAGCCGCGAGCTGATCATTGCCGGGTCGGTGATCGTCTACATCCTGCTGACGAGCGTCCTCGCCTATGCGCTGCGGAGCCGCACGAGCGCGCAGTTCATGGTGGGCTCGAAGGCCTTGCCGGCCGTCGTCATCGGCATCCTGCTCATGTCGGAGTTCATCGGCGCGAAGTCGACGGTCGGGACCGCTCAGGAGGCGTTCGAGAAGGGCATGGCGGCCGGGTGGTCCGTTCACGCCGCCGCTATCGGCTTCCTCTTGCTGGGCCTCTTGTTCGCCCGGAAGGTCTATCGCACGGAACAGCACACCATCTCGGGCATCGTCGAGCAGCGGTACGGCAACGGTGCGCGCATCGTCGTCTCGATCATCATGATCTACGCGCTCCTGCTCGTGAACGTCGGGAACTACGTCAGCGGCGCGGCGGCGCTCAGCTCGGCAATCCACACCAACCTGACGGTGTCGACCTTCATCATCGCGGCTTTCAGCGCGGTCTACTACGTCTTCGGAGGGCTCAAGAGCATCGCCTACGTGACGATCCTCCACAGCCTCGTGAAGCTGGCCGGGATCGCCATCCTGGTGGCGGTCGCAGCCGCCCTGAGCGGTGGCCTGGAACCGATCCGCAACACCTTGCCGCCTGAGTATTTCACGGTAGAGGGGATGGTCGGCCCGAACAAGATCTTCGCCTGGATCGTGGGCACCGTGGGCGCGATCTTCTCGACCCAGTACATCATCCAGGCCATCGCTTCGAACAGGAACGAGCTCGCGGCCCGGGGGTCGGTCCTCTTTGCCGCTCTGCTCTGCCTTCCGCTGGGGTTTGCCCTGGGCTTCATTGGCGTGGCGGCCCGCTACCTCTACCCGACGCAGGACAGCCTCTACGCTCTGCCGGTGTTCATCGAGAAGATGTCCCCGGCGCTGGCGTCGGTGGTCACCGTCTCGCTGGTCGCCTCGGTCCTCGTGAGTGTGAGCACGGTCGCGCTCGCGACGACAGCACTCGTGATGAAAGACTTCTACGTGCCCTGGCGAAAGCCGAGTCCCGAGGGCGAGTTGCGCGCGACGCGCTTGGTCGCGCTGGCGGTGGGCATGCTGCCTTTGCTCTGCGTGTTTTTCACGCCGCATATCCTGGAGCTGTCGTTCTTCACGCGGGCGCTGCGCCTTTCGATCGCGATTGTGGCGTGCCTGGGCGTCTACCTGCCCTGGCTGGGCTCCCCGCGAACAGCTGTGGCGTCGCTGGTCGCAAGCGGCGTGGCGACCACCGCCTGGTACCTCTTGGGCAACCCCTACGGCATCGACAACATGTATGTCGCCGCCGTGGTGCCGGCCCTGGTCCTGGCCGCCGATCGGTTGATCCCCGGCGCGCGCGGCAACGCGCCTGGCACGCAGAAGGTCGAGCCGTGAACCGCGTCGTCTCCAGCCTGATCGCCGCCTTGTTCGTCACGACGGCGCAGGCCGCGCCCGTCGCTGTAACGCCAGATGGAACGACCCATCTGCCGGCATTGGAGATCCCCAGCTCGCCGCTGATGAGCCGTGAGGGCAACGAGTCGCGTGTTGAGCACATCCTGACCGAGCGCGGCTTGGCGGGTCGTCAAGTCGATGGGTTCAACGCCGCTCTTTTCGGTCCGCGCCTGGAGCGGACCAAGACCGCGTATCCGGTGACTATCCGAGACGCCACCATGGGCGGCGTGCCCGTGCGGATCTATGAGCCGCTCGGCGGAGCCCCGAGGGCGCCGGTGCTGATCAACGTCCACGGGGGTGGCTTCGTCGGCTGCTTCACCGAGTGCGGCGGGTTGGAGTCGATTCCGGTGGCGGCGCTTAGCGGCCTGCGGGTGATCAGCATCGACTACCGGCTCGCGCCCAAGGCCCAGTTCCCCGAGGCTAGCCAGGACGTCGAGGCGGTCTATCGCGAAATTCTGAAGACCACCCCAGCCCGCAGGATCGGCTTGTATGGCTGCTCGGCCGGAGGCCTCCTGACGGCCCAGTCGCTGGCTTGGTTCCAGAAGCGCGGCCTGCCCACTCCCGCTGCCGCCGGGGTCTTCTGCGCCGGAGGCGACGCCTCCATGAGCGGCGACTCGCGCATCCTCGGCATGCTTCTGGGTGACGGCGAGGCTCCGGCCAGTTCCCCCGGTGCAGGCGGTCCGCGCCTGGGCTACATGCGGACGGCCCGGGCAGGCGATGTGGTCGCCTATCCCGCCTCCGATCCGGCCACCCTAAAGCGCTTTCCGCCAACACTGGTGATCGTAGGCACGCGCGACTTCGCCATGAGCAGCGCGGTCAACCTTCACAGCCGTCTGGTCGCCTCCGGCGTCGACGCGCGCCTGCACGTCTGGGAGGGGGGCCGCCACGCCTTCTTCTACGACTCGCGTGTGCCGGAAGCGCGCGAGGCCTACGCCGTGATCACCAAGTTCTTCCTTGCTCGTCTGCGCTGAAGCGAACGTCCACTGTGGGCGCGTCCGATCGCTGTGGGGATGTCTGCGTAGGTCGCAAACTGGCTTCAACTCGGGGCCGAGAACGCGACCTTCCGTGAA
Organism: Phenylobacterium sp.; assembly: GCF_016793225.1. GTDB lineage: Bacteria > Pseudomonadota > Alphaproteobacteria > Caulobacterales > Caulobacteraceae > Phenylobacterium. The sequence continues at coordinate 23,330 of NZ_JAEUMN010000081.1, read as the reverse complement.
GGCTTCCAGGCTCGCACAGATGTGAACAGCGTGGCTCGTTCAGGCTCGTGGTGGTGACTAGGTGGTGACCAAGGCCACGGGCGTTGCGCGTCCGGATACGCTAACTCGCTGTTTTCGCTGGCGCACCCGACACGATTCGAACGTGTGACCTTTGCCTTCGGAGGGCAACGCTCTATCCAGCTGAGCTACGGGTGCGTCTTCAGCGGAGGCGTGTCTCTAGCCGAAAGGGCGCGCGGCCGCAAACCGGTACGGTGATTTCAGGCGGGCAATCCTGACGCATGTCCGGGACGCTAGCTTCCGCGCCAAGAAGAGTTGGGGAAACGGCAATGGGCGTCTGGAAACCTCTGGCTGGGGCGGGGGTGGCCGCCGTGGCGGCGGTGCTGGCGGGCATGGGCCTCGCGGGCCTGGCGCAGGCGCAGGCCACCGACGGGTTCGAGCCGCCGGGCAAGGCGGTCTACGACCAGCTCTGCGCCGCCTGCCACAACGCGCCCGAGGCCGGCAGCCGCACGCCCGCGTTCAGCGCCCTGCGCAAGATGAGCGCCCAGCAGATCGCCGCGGCGCTCACCACCGGCGTGATGAAGCCGATCGGCGACGGCATGGATCGCCGCCAGATCCGCGACGTGGTCGCCTATCTCGCCGCGCCCGAGGGGCCGGTCGGCACGGCCTGGCTCGACGGCAATCGGTGCGCCGAGGACAAGCGCGCCGTCGACCTCTCGGCCAGGGCCGCCCAGGTGGGCTTCGGCGTCGACACCGACAACTCCCGGCGGATGACGGCCGCGCAGGCGGGGTTCAACACCCGCGACGCGGCCAACCTCGAAGTCGCCTGGGCGCTGGCCCTGCCGCGCACCTCGGGCCTCCGGGGGCAGGGCGTCGTGGTCGGGTCCACGCTGTTCTACCCGGCCGGCCAGGCCGGGCACCTGCTGGCGCTCGACACCCGGACCGGCTGCGTGAAGTGGGCCGTCCAGACGCCGTCGAACCTGCGCGCCAGCCTCGCCTACGGCCGGCTGGGTCCGAACGGGCCCTGGGCGCTGGTGGGCGGCGACAACAGCGGTCACCTCACCGCCTTCGACGCCCGCGACGGCAAGGTGCTGTGGCGGGTCGATCCGCGGCACGACAAGCAGGTCCCGCTGTCGGGCACGCCGCTCTTCGCGGGCGATCGCATCCTGGTCCCGATCTCGGCCGCCGACGTCGGCCTGGCGATGCGGCAGGGCTACGAATGCTGCAAGACGCATGGGGCGGTGGCGGCCGTCAGCGCCACGGACGGCAAGCTGCTTTGGACCTGGCACACCATGCCCGACGCCAAGCCGCTGGGCCGCAAGAACTCGGCCGGCGTCGAGATGTTCGGGCCCTCGGGCGCCCCGATCTGGTCCAGCCCCTCGGTCGACCTGAAGGCGGGCGTGGCCTACACCTCGACGGGGGAGGGCACCTCGCCGCCCGACCCGGGCACCACCGACTCCCTCGTCGCCATCGACCTGAAGACCGGCAAGACGAAGTGGGTGTTCCAGGCGCTCGCCAACGACATCTGGCACATGGCCTGCCCCATCGGCGCGCCGAAGCCCGGCCAGAAGATCAACCCCAACTGCTTCTTCGCCGGCGAGGGCAGCGTGCTCCTCGACCACGATTTCGGCGGCGGGCCGCTCCTGTGGAAGGGCAGGGGCAAGAGCCTCGTACTGGGCGGCCAGAAGTCGGGCGAGGTCTGGGCGGTCGACGCGGCCACCGGCAGGAAGGTGTGGCGCCACCAGTTCGGCAAGGGCTCGGCCCTGGGCGGCGTCCACTGGGGCATCGCCACCGACGGCGTGCGCGTCTTCGCGCCGATCTCGGATCCGGGCGTTCCGGCCCCGCTGAACGCGGCGGGCCTCTACGCCATCGACATCGCCAGCGGCAAGCTCGCCTGGTCGTGGAAGTCGACGCCCGACTGCTCCGGCGAGCGCATGACCCGCGTGGCGGGCTGCGCGATCCGGCACGGACTCTCGGCGCCGCCGCTGGTGGTGGACGGGGCGGTGATCGCCGGCAGCCTCGACGGCCGGTTCCACGTGTTCGAGGCGGCGACCGGCAAGCTGCTCGCCACGCACGACACGGCCGTTCCGTTCAAGACCGTGAACGGGATCGACGGCAAGGGCGGCTCGATCGACGCGGCCGGGCCGTTCGCCGGCGACGGCATGCTGTTCGTGCCCTCGGGCTACGCGAGCTTCGGCCAGACGGCGGGCAATGTGCTGGTGGCGTACCGGCCGAAAAAGTAGGGGGCTTCGCGTCCTCTCCCGCGGCGCGGGAGGGGTCGTCGCGCAGCTCGCGATCTCAACGGCTTCCGACCGTCCCGGCGAATGCCGGGACCCAGATCCTGGTGCGAGGTCGTGGTTGGAGGGGCTCCGAGCCTGCGGAACCCGCGTCTGAGCCATTCCATCTGGATCCCGGCCTTCGCCGGGATGGGCGGGTATTGGATGCGGACCCTAGGCCTGGCCCAGGACGCTGTCCCAGAACTTCCGGGCCTTGCCGGTGAAGCCGGCCGCCTTCGGGTGCTGCTGCTCGCCGCAGAGGCCGGCGAGCTCGCGCATCAGTTCCTTCTGGCGCGCGGTCAGGTGGGTGGGCGTCTCGACGAACAGCTCGACCACCAGGTCGCCCCGCTGCGGCCCGCGCAGCGACGGCATGCCGCGGCCCTTCACGCGAACCGTGCGGCCGGTCTGGGCGCCCTCGGGGACCTTGACCTCGATCTTGCAGGCGCCGTCGCAGTCCGCGCCGCCCATCAGGCACGGCGCCTCGATCTCGCCGCCCAGCGCCGCGGTGCACATCGGCACGGGCACGGTGCACAACAGGTCGAGGCCATCGCGCTCGAATAGCTCGTGCGGCTTCACCGAGACGAAGATGTAGAGGTCGCCGCGCGGCCCGCCGCGCAGGCCCGCATCGCCCTCGCCGGCCAGGCGGATGCGCGCGCCGTCGTCAACGCCCGCGGGGATCCGCACCGCCAGGGTCCGGGTCTTGCGGATCTGTCCGGCGCCGCGGCACTCGACGCACGGATCCATCACCATGCGGCCCGAGCCGCCGCAGCGGGGGCACGTGCGTTCGATGGAGAAGAAGCCCTGGCTGGCCCGCACGCGGCCGGCCCCGTGGCAGGTGGTGCAGGTGGTCGGGCTGGTGCCGGGCTTGGCGCCCGAGCCCTCGCAGGGCTCGCAGGTCATGGTCACGGGGACGGTGATCTCGACCTCGGAGCCGGCATAGGCCTGCTCGAGGGTGATCTCCAGGTCGTAGCGCAGGTCGTTGCCTCGCGCCGGACCACCGCGCGCCTGCCGGCCCCGCCCGCCGAACATGTCGCCGAAGACGTCGCCGAACACCTCGTTGAAGATGTCGCCCACGTCGTGGAACTGGCCGCCGCCCATGCCCCCCTGGCCGTTGACGCCGGCGTGGCCGAAGCGGTCGTAGGCGGCGCGCTTCTGGGGATCGGAGAGGACCGAGTAGGCCTCGTTGATCTCCTTGAACCGGCTGGCCGCATCCTCGCATCCGCCATTGCGGTCGGGATGGTGCTCCATCGCCTGCTTGCGGAAGGCGGACTTCAGCGCGGCCTCGTCGCAGCCGCGCTCCACGCCCAGGATCTCGTAATAGTCCCGCATGAGTCGTCAGGCGCTCGAAAACTGGTGTGAATTGAAGTGGGTGGCCCCCCGCCCGGCTGCAAGGCTTAGCAAGACCGAGCGGGCGGGGGAACCTGTTGCTTCAGCAACCGCGAAGGCGGCGGCGACGACCCCAATGACGCCTTCATGCCGTGAGGCAGGTCCGGACGCCATGGGGCGCGTTGTCACGCCGACTTCTTGCCGTCGCCGTCGACTTCCTCGAACTCCGCGTCGACCACGTCGTCAGAGGAGCCGCCCTGGGACGAGGCGCCGTCGGCGCTGCCGCCGTCGTCGCCCTGCTGGGCCTTGTACATGGCCTCGCCCAGCTTCATCGAAGCCTGGATGAGGGTCTGGGTCTTCGCCGAGATCGCCTCGGCGTCGCCGCCCTCCAGCGAGCCCTTCAGGTCGTCGAGCGCCGACTGGATGGCGGACCGGTCGGCCTCGCCCACCTTGTCGCCATGCTCGGCGAGCGCCTTCTCGGTCGAGTGGATGACCGCGTCGGCCTGGTTCTTGGCCTCGACGGCCGCCCTGCGCTTCTCGTCGTCGGCCTTGTTGGACTCGGCTTCCTTGACCATGGCCTCGATGTCCGAATCCGAGAGGCCGCCGTTGGCCTGGATGCGGATCGACTGCTCCTTGCTGGTCGCCTTGTCGCGGGCGGTGACGTGGACGATGCCGTTGGCGTCGATGTCGAAGGTGACCTCGACCTGCGGCACGCCGCGCGGGGCAGGCGGGATGCCGACCAGATCGAACTGGCCCAGCAGCTTGTTGTCCTGCGCCATCGGGCGTTCGCCCTGGAAGACCCGGATCGTCACGGCCGACTGGTTGTCGTCCGCGGTCGAGAAGGTCTGGCTGCGCTTGGTGGGGATCGTGGTGTTGCGCTCGATCAGGGGGGTGAACACGCCGCCCAGCGTCTCGATGCCCAGCGTCAGCGGGGTCACGTCGAGCAGCAGCACGTCCTTGACGTCGCCGGCCAGGACGCCCGCCTGCACGGCGGCGCCCAGCGCCACGACCTCGTCGGGGTTCACGCCCTTGTGCGGCTCGCGCCCGAAGAACGCCTTCACCGTCTCCACGACCTTGGGCATGCGGGTCATGCCGCCGACCAGGATCACCTCGTCGATGTCGGACTTCTTCAGGCCCGCGTCCTTCAGCGCCTGCTCGCAGGGGCCGACGGTCTTCTGGATCAGGTCCTCGACGAGCGCCTCGAGCTTGGCGCGCGACAGCTTGATGTTGAGGTGCAGCGGACCCGAGGCGTTCATGCTGATGAAGGGCAGGTTCACCTCGTACTGGGTGACGCTGGACAGCTCTTTCTTCGCCTTCTCGGCCTCTTCCTTCAGGCGCTGGAGGGCCAGCTTGTCCTTCCGCAGGTCGACCGACTGCTCCTTCTTGAACTCGTCGGCCAGGTAGTCGACGAGCCGCAGGTCGAAGTCCTCGCCGCCCAGGAAGGTGTCGCCGTTGGTCGACTTCACCTCGAAGACGCCGTCGCCGATCTCCAGGATCGAGACGTCGAAGGTGCCGCCGCCCAGGTCGTAGACCGCGATCTTCTTGCCGTCGTTCTTCTCGAGGCCGTAGGCCAGCGCGGCCGCCGTCGGCTCGTTGATGATGCGCAGGACTTCCAGGCCGGCGATCTTGCCGGCGTCCTTGGTGGCCTGGCGCTGAGCGTCGTTGAAGTAGGCCGGGACGGTGATCACCGCCTTCTCGACCTTCTCGCCGAGGTGCTGCTCGGCGGCTTCCTTCATCTTCTGCAGGATGAAAGCCGACACCTGCTGGGGCGAGTAGTCCTTGCCCTGGGCCTTGACCCACGCGTCGCCGGTCGGACCCTTGACGATGTCATAGGGCACCATCCCCTTGTCCTTCGACACCACGGGGTCGTCGAAGTTGCGGCCGATCAGGCGCTTGATCGCGAAGAGGGTGTTGGAGGGGTTGGTGACCGCCTGGCGCTTGGCGGGCTGGCCCACGAGGCGCTCGCCGTCATCCTGGAAGGCGACCACCGAGGGCGTGGTCCGCGCGCCTTCGGCGTTCTCGATCACTTTCGGCGTCTTGCCGTCCATGATGGCCACGCACGAATTGGTCGTGCCGAGGTCGATGCCGATAATCTTGCTCATCAGTCGTCTGCTCGCTCCTGTTGGCGGACGCCGCGGGTGGGCCTTCTGATGAAGCGCCCGAGAATAGCGACGCCCCCGGTTCGACTACGTCCCGTCCGGCCCTGCTTCGGGCGAAGGCCGGTGTCGAGAGCGGATATGGGGAAACTCGGGGGCCCTGCAAGGGCAAAGCCCCAATCTCGACAGGGGCTTGTCATGCGACGCCCCGCCAGTTCGCGGCGGCTGCGGCGTAGAGCTCGGCCGGGTGCGGCGTCTCGCCGCCCCGCGAGGCGATGAAGGCGTGCTCCACGACCATGGCCTGTTGCTCGATGTTCAGCCGCGCGAACGCCGGCCCGCGCTCCAGGTCGTAGGCGTAGGCCGCCGCGCCGTCGCCCGCCTTGATCTTCGCCAAGAGCAGCACCACGCCCCGCTGCGCCTGCCAGACGTGCGTGAGCTCGTGGACGAACACGGCCTGCCGGCGGAGCGGCTCGTCGGTGAAGTCGAGGGGCGCCGTGGCGGCCGGCCACACCACCAGCCGCGTCCCCGTCACGAACGCGCGGTTCCAGGCGGGCAGCGCGAGGATCCTCACGCGGTCCGTATCCAGCGCCTCGCCGAACACCTCCGCGCCGAGCGCCCGCTCGCCGGCGGTGAGGCGGCGGACGGCCAGGGGTTTCATGCGCAGGCTCATGGCGGTCGGCCTTGATGTTCGACGTCGAAACCCATCAACTCCCGGCGGGCCCCTGATGGCCCTGCGTGGTCCGGGCCGCCGACCGGCGCCGGCGACGGCCCCAATGCTGGAGGAAACGCCATGGTCACCCTAACCCGCCCGGACGGCACGCGCCCCGAGGACCTGCACCTGTCGCGCCGCGGCCTGACCCTGGCGCTGACCGGCGGCTACGCCGTCGCCGCCTGGTCCGCCCAGGCGGAGCCGATCAGGACCGACGGGACGAACCTCGTGCAGAGCGAGCTGACGATCAAGGCGGCCGATCGCGAGATCCCCGCCTTCGTCGCCCGTCCCGCCCGCAACGGACGGTTCCCCTGCGTGGTGCTGATCTCGGAGGTGTTCGGGCTGCACGAGTACATCCGCGACACCTGCCGGCGCCTCGCCAAGGCCGGCTATGTGGTGATCGCGCCCGACTTCTTCGTCCGCGCGGGCGATCCGTCGAAGCTCACCGACTTCCCCGCGATCATGAAGATCGTGGCCACCGCCACGGACGCCCAGGTGACCGGCGACATCAAGGCCGCGCTCGACTGGCTCAAGGCGCAGTCCTTCGCGGACGCGAAGCGGGTGGCCGTCACCGGCTACTGCTGGGGCGGCGCGGTGACCTGGGAGGCCTGCGCCCGCTTCGCCGAGTTCAGGTGCGGCGTCGCGTGGTACGGCCGGCTCACGTCCGGGATGTCGCCGGGGGACGCCTCCAACCGCAATCCGCTCGACCTCGCGCCCGAACTGAAGGCGCCGGTGCTCGGCCTCTACGGCGAGAAGGACAACGGCATCCCGCTCACGGACGTCGAGAAGATGAAGGCGGCGCTCGCGGCCGCGGGCAAGACCGGCAGCGACATCATCGTCTACCCCGGGGCCCAGCACGGATTCCACGCCGACTACCGGCCCTCGTACAACAAGGAGGCGGCCGAGGACGCCTGGGGCAAGATGCTGGCCTTCTTCAAGAAGAACGGCGTGTAGGCGCGCGGGCGGCGGAGCGGCGCTGCGCCGCCTAGAACACCGGCTCTTCCACCTTCGGCGGCGGCGTCGGCGCGGGCGCCGCCTCGACCACCGCGGGCGGCGGCGCGGGCGTCACGGCCGCCGCGGCTTCCGGGCCGGCCGGAGCGCCCTTCTCGGCCTCGGCCTTGGCCAGGGCGGCGGCTTCGGCCTTGGCCTTCTCCTCGGCCTCGAGCGCGGCCTGCTCCTCGGGCGTGAGCTCCTCGGGCGTCGGCGCGCCGCCGATCCTCTCGTCGATGAGCGGCGTGGCCTCCTGGGCCTGCAGCACGGCCGCGCTCTTGCCCACGGGACCGTCGCCGGGCAGGCGGCCGCGGGCCGGCGCGGTGAACACGCCCAGCGCGAAGGCGCCGAGGCACGCCACGACGAGGGCGGTCGCCACGAGCTGCAGGACGGGACGGGGCATCGACCAGGACATGGCGCGGACCCTAATGCGCCGGCCCGCCATGCGGAAGCCCGTCCGGCCGCGGCGCGATCACGGTAAACGCGCGATTAACGGTCGCGGCGGCAGAAAGGGGTGTTCGGCAGTTCGGAGCGTGGGGATTCGATGGCGCGGGTGGCGCGAAAGACCGGCTGGGAGCTGGCGCTCCACATCGGCAGTCTCACCTGGCGGCATCCCGCGACCGCGCGCCTTCGCGGCGGCGTGACCGCGGCGTTCGGCGTGGCCCTGGCCGCGGCCTTCGCCACCTACAACGCGGCGGATCCGAGCCTGAACGCCGCAAGCCCCCTTCAGCCGACGAACGCCCTCGGCGGCGGCGGCGCGGTGCTGGCCGACATCGGAGTGCAGTCGCTGGGCGTGGCCGCCGGCCTGCTGGCGCTCCTGATCGTGACGGTCGGCCTGTCCCGCGTCGCCGATCCGGACCCCGACGCCTCGCGCGCCCGCTTGCGCCTGCGCGCCGCCATCGGGACCCTCGGCGTGCTGATGCTGGCCGGCGCGCTGGCCTGGGCGCCGGTCCCGGCCGCCTGGCCGCTGGCCAAGGGGCTGGGCGGGTTCTGGGGCGACTCGCTCCTGGCCGGCCTGTCGGGCCTGATCGGCTACGCCCGGATTCCCCAGGGCGGCCTCATCGCGGGACTGGTCCTGAGCCTCGCCGGGGCCGTGGCCTACGGCTACAGCCTGGGCCTTTCCCGACTGGACGCGCGCGGGGTCGCCGACTGGCTCTCGCACGCGCTCACCCCCAAGCCGAAGCTGAAGGCGGCCCGTCCCGAGCCGTCGGCGGCCGCCAAGGTGGCCCGCCGCGACCGCGCCGCGGCTCCGCCGGTCGTTCCCGAAGCGGCGGCCGACGACGAGCCCGAGGCCGCCGCGGATGCGCCCACCCTCACCGTCAAGGCCCCGAAGGCCCCGCCCAAGGAGAGCGCCCGCGAGGTCAAGGAGGCGCAGGCCACCTTCGCCTTCGCCCAGGAGGGCGGCTTCCAGCTGCCCGAGTTGTCCATGCTCACCAAGGCGCCCGCCCGCGCCGCGCAGTACGACGAGGGCGCCCTGCGCCAGAACGCCCAGCTGCTCGAGAGCGTGCTGGCCGAGTTCGGCGTCCGCGGCCAGGTGGACCAGATCCGGCCCGGCCCCGTGGTCACGCTCTACGAGCTGGTTCCTGCCGCCGGCGTGAAGTCGGCCCGCGTCGTGGCGCTCGCCGACGACATCGCGCGCTCCATGAGCGTCGCCGCCTGCCGCGTCTCGGTGGTCTCCGGGCGCAACGCCATCGGGATCGAGCTGCCGAACCAGCGGCGCGAGACGGTCTACCTGCGCGAGCTCCTGGCCGCGCCCGAGTACGAGCGCGGCGGCCAGGTGGTGCCGGTGGTGCTGGGCGAGACGATCGGCGGCGAGCCCTACATCGCCGACCTCGCCAAGATGCCCCACCTGCTGATCGCGGGGACCACCGGCTCGGGCAAGTCGGTGGGCGTCAACGCCATGATCCTGTCGATCCTCTACCGGCTGCCGCCCGAGCAGTGCCGGCTGATCATGATCGATCCCAAGATGCTGGAGCTGTCGGTCTACGACGGCATCCCGCACCTGCTGGCGCCCGTCGTCACCGATCCCAAGAAGGCCATCGTCGCGCTGAAGTGGACCGTGCGCGAGATGGAGGACCGCTACCGCCGCATGTCGAAGATCGGCGTGCGCAACATCGCCTCGTTCAACGAGCGGGCCCGCGAGGCCATCGCCAAGGGCGAGCATTTCGAGCGCACGGTGCAGACCGGGTTCGACGACGCCGGCCGGCCCATCTTCGAGAGCGAGAAGATCCGGCCCGAGCCGATGCCGTACCTCGTGGTCATCATCGACGAGGTGGCCGACCTGATGATGGTGGCCGGCAAGGACATCGAAGGCGCCGTCCAGCGCCTGGCGCAGATGGCGCGCGCGGCCGGCATCCACCTGATCATGGCCACCCAGCGCCCCTCCGTGGACGTGATCACCGGCACCATCAAGGCCAACTTCCCGACGCGGATCAGCTTCCAGGTCACCTCGAAGATCGACAGCCGGACCATCCTGGGCGAGCAGGGCGCCGAGCAACTGCTGGGCCAGGGCGACATGCTCTACATGGCCGGCGGCGGCCGCATCACGCGCCTGCACGGCCCGTTCGTGTCGGACGGCGAGGTCGAGGCCGTGGCCAGGTTCCTGCGCGACCAGGGCCAGCCCGCTTACCTCGACGAGGTCACCGCCGGCGGCGACGACGAGGACGGCGACGGCGACGGGGGCGGTTACGGCGGCGGCGACGGGGACGGCAACGACCTCTACGACCGGGCGGTCGCCGTGGTCACCCGCGACGGCAAGGCCTCGACCAGCTACATCCAGCGCCGCCTGCAGATCGGCTACAACCGCGCCGCCTCGCTCATCGAGCGCATGGAGCAGGAAGGCGTCGTCGGCCCCGCGAACCACGCCGGCAAGCGCGAAATCCTGGTCTCGGCGGCGCCGTAGCCGGAATCAGCTGCGGCGGCGCCCGCCGGGCCTGTGGCCGCGCGTCAGCGGGTCGGGCCGCTTCGGCAGGCCCTGTCGCCGGTCGGCGGCGGCATAGCGTTCCTGGCTGGATCCGAGTCCCATCTTCCCCGGCGCCTGCTCGCGCAGGGCGGAATCGCCGCTGCGGAGCCGTCCGATCGCCTCGCGCAGCAGCTCGGCCGTCTCCACGTCGCCGGCCGCCTCGGCCTCGGCGGCGCGCCGTTCCAGGTCTTCGATCGTGTCCATGGGCATGTAACGGCCTCGAGCCCCTGAGGGTGCGCGACGGGCCGGGCGGCTGCGGCCCGGTCCGGCGGCGCGGAACTGGCCCTTGCCGAGGCGCGGCCGCCGCCGCAAGTGCGAGGCGCCAACCGAAGGAGGCCCCCGTGCGCCAGTGGACCGCCGACGCCTTTGCGTCCGCCCCGTTTCGCGGCAACCCCGCCTGCGTGGTCGAGCCCTTCGAGGCCTGGCCCGACCCGGCCTGGATGCAGGCGCTCGCGGCCGAGAACAACCAGGCCGAAACGGCGTTCCTGCTGCGGACGCCGGATCCGGCGCGCTTCGGTCTGCGCTGGTTCACGCCGCTTCTGGAGGTGCCGCTCTGCGGGCACGCGACGCTGGCGTCCGGGCATGTGCTGCTGGCCGAACTGGGCCTGACGGCGGACCGCCTCGTCTTCGACACGGCTTCGGGGCCGCTGACGGTCGCCCGCCGGGGCGACGGCTACGAGATGGACTTTCCGGCCCAGCCGCCGGTGCGGACCGACGTCCCGGACGGCCTGTCCGAGGCGCTGGGCGCCACGCCAGCGGAGGTCTGGGCGGGTCCGTATCTCGTCGCGGTGTTCGACGAGGAAGCGACGGTGCGGGGCCTCAGACCCGACCTGGCGGCGCTGAATGCCGTCTCGAGCGCGGCCACCGGCGGACGCGGCAACGTGGGCGTGGCGGCGGTCGCCGGCAAGGACGCCCCGTACGATGTCGTCGACCGCTTCTTTGCCCCTGGCTCAGGAATCCCCGAGGACCCCGCGACGGGGTCGCTGCACTGCATCCTGAGCCCGCTGTTCTCCACCCGCCTGGGGCGGGCGACGGTTCGCTTCCACCAGGCCTACCCGGGTCGCGGCGGAGACCTGCAGTGTGAGCATCGCGGAGACCGCGTGCTGATCCGCGGGCGCGCCGTGACGGTGGTCGAGAGCCGGCTGCGGCTCTGATGCGAAAAGGCGCCCCCGGGGGTCCGGGGGCGCCTTCCTTGGGCTAGAACAACGCTGCCGCGCGATTAGCGGCGCGAGTAGTTGCGACGGTCGGTGTCGCTGCGCGCCAGCTGGATCTGACGCTCCAGCCGGTCGAAGCGGCGGTCGAGGTCCGACCGTTCCCAGTTCGAGAGGCCGTTGTAGCGGTAGCGGGCCTCCAGCCGCGCGACCTCGTTGAACTCGGCCTGCAGGCGGCGGGCTTCCCAGCGCGTCAGGCTGCCGAGGCGGACGCCGCGCTCGATCGAGTTCTGCAGGTGGTTCTGCCGCTTGTTCAGGTTGTAGTCGCCGCGGTCCGCGCCGTAGCGGTCCGCCTCGTAGCGGTGATGGTCGCGGCCGTACGGCTGCGCGGCGGCGGGGGCGGCGACCGTGGCGACGGCGGCGGCGGCGGCCAGGGCGGTGAGAGCGATCGTCTTCATGTTTCGGGTCCTCCGATCCGTGGTCGGCTGAGGAGCCGGCCTTCGATGGAGCCAAAAGAACACGGACCGCCTGAAGTGGTTCTGAGCCGCGCGGTTGGCTCAGGTTCACCTAGATGACGAGCCTGTCAGGCGGCGACGCCGGCCTGGCTGGGGGACACGCCGTCGGTGGCGGCGGCGTTCAGGACGCAGGAAATGGCGTCGTACAGCTTGGCGATCTCGATGGGCTTGGCGACGTGCGCGTCCATGCCGACGGCCAGGTACTCCTCGACCTGATGGCTGAGGGCGTTGGCCGTCAGCGCCACGATCGGCGTGCGGCGGCGGCCGCTCGACCGCTCGGCCGCCCGGATGCCGGCGGCTGCGGCGATGCCGTCCATCACCGGCATCTGGATGTCCATCAGGATCAGGTCGTAGGTCCCGGTGCGCCACGCCTCCACGGCTTCCTTGCCGTCGGGAACGATGTGCACCTCGATGCCCAGCGAGCCCAGGACTGCGGCGAGGACCTGCTGGTTGGTCGGGTTGTCCTCGGCCGCGAGGATGCGGAGGTTGGCGTCTTCGGAGCCCGGTCCGGAGTCGGACGCCTGGGACGCCGCCGGTCCGCCGCGCGCCAGCGGCGCCTCGACGATGAACGTCGAGCCGTGGCCTTCCTGGCTCTCCACCTCGATGGAGCCGCCCATCATCTGGGTCAGCTCGCGGCAGATCGCGAGGCCGAGGCCTGTGCCGCCGAAGCGGCGGGTGGCGGAGTTGTCGGCCTGGGTGAACTTCTCGAACAGGTTGGGCAGCTTCTCGGGCGAGATGCCGACGCCGGTGTCCTTGACCGTCAGCCTGAGGCCGCCCGACGCCGCCACGTCGACCTGGAGCGACACGGCGCCGGACGGGGTGAACTTCACGGCGTTGGACAGCAGGTTGCCCATGATCTGCCGCAGGCGGTCGGCGTCGCCGCGCCACCAGCCCTTCGCGCCGTCGGCGACCTCGACCTGGAAGTCCAGGCTCTTGGCCTCGGCCATCACGACGAAGTTGTCGCGCACGGCGTCCACGGCGGCCTCGATATCGAAATCCTCTTCGAACAGCGTGAGCTTGCCGGCCTCGATCTTGGACAGGTCGAGGACGTCGTTCAGCACCGCGAGGAGAAGGCCGCCGGACCGGCGGATCACGTCGAGGCGGTCGCGCTGCACGGGCGCCAGGTCGCCCATCGACATGACCTCGGCCATGGCCAGAACGCCGTTCAGCGGCGTGCGGATCTCGTGGCTCATGTTGGCCAGGAACTGCGTCTTCAGCACATTGGCGGCGTTGGCGGCGTCTCGCGCCACCTCCAGCTCGCGCATGGCGGCCTTGAGGTCGTCCTCCCGCTCGGCGAGCTTCGCCAGAAGGTGGTTGAAGCTCTCGGTGAGGCTCTGGAACAGCTCGTCCGAGGCGTCGACCGGGACGGGCGTGAAGCTGCCGGTCGCCGCCACCTCGTGCATGCCCTGCGAGAGCGCCTGGACCGGGCGAATGACGTTGTGCGCGAGGCTTCGCGCAAGGAACAGGGCCACGCCGACGCCGCCGAACAGCAGGACGAACGTCAGCGCGATGAACTGCGGCAGCATGGGCGCCAGGGACGGCTGCTCGACGGTCACGCTGACCTGCCCCGCAGGCTTGCCCGCGAGCGTCACCGTGCGCGTGATGACCTCCGTGGCGCCGCCCTCGGGGGGCGGGCGGGTGGCGATCGCCGCGAGCCGGCGGCCTTCCGCGTCCACGACGGTGGCCGAGATCACGTCCTTGCTGACTTTCAGGGTCGCAAGCGCGGCCGCCAGCGCCCGCGGGTCAGGCGAGGCGACCGACGGCGCGGCCACCTGAGCCGTGATCTCGGCGAGTTCCTCGTGGAAGCGATGCGACTGCGTGCGGGCCACGGCCCACTGCTGCAGCATGAAGGTCAGGCACGCCGCCACGAGCACCACCACGGTGGTGATGAGCCCGACCCCGGCGACACGGGCATGGAACGTCGCCGTGGGCGCGGCGGCGCGCTCGGCGCTATCGTTCGGGTTGTCCCAGAGGCCCGGCATGACGCGCCCGTCTTAGCGCGCCGAGTCCTAACGCTTCGCTTCCGTGGGCCAAACTGCAACCCAGCGTGGGCGCCGCCCCGCCCCGCCAATGGCGGCAAAGCTGTGCCATTTCGGCCACGGCACAACCCTGTGCGGGCAAAATTATGGTTAACAACCACTGAATCGGTTGCGTGTGCGGTAACCTCTGCTTTACCTTAACGGGTGTCGGGTCAACTCTAGGGGTGCAATCAATGGAAAAGGTCTTCGTGGCCCAGCGTGTGGCCAAGAAGCTGTTCACCACCGAAGCGGCGGTGGACGGTGCTATGGTTGAGGCCGCCGAGCTGCTCAGCGAAATGCTGAAGGCCCGCAAGGACGTGAACGCGTCGCTGGTCTTCGCCGACGACGTGCAGGTCAAGATGATGGAAGCCATCAAGGCGCTGAGCGAAGCTCGCACGGCCATGGTCGCTGTCCACACCGAGCTCAACGAGGCCAAGCTCCGCCTCGGCATCCGCACGAAGATGGACAACATGGAAAAGCCGCCGCAAGCGGTCGACCACTCCGTCACGACCATGCGCGAGGTCGGCTGATCGGCCGCTAGGCCGGTCGCTCGACCGATCGTTGCAAGACTTTAACTGGTTGGGCGCCCCTGGTGTGCATTAGGGGCGCTTGATCATGTCCGGGCATCTGCTCTACCTGGCCCTTCAGGCTTTCTCGGTTTTCGCCGGGATCTTCGCCTTCTGGAAGGGCGGCGCCGCCGAACGCCTGGCCGCAGGCGTCGTGATCGTCAACGTAGCCGTCGGCTATCTCGCCGGCCGGCACCTCGCCGACCTCGGGGAGGTCGTCCGCCTGGGCAACGACGGCCTGGCCGCGCTGGCCCTGCTGGCGATCACCCTCCGCTTCGGCGCGCCCTGGATGGGCGGCGCCATGCTCTTCTACGCCGCGCAGTTCGCCCTGCATTCCTACCTGATCGTGATGGAGCGGCCGGTCGACTACTGGATCGCGCTCATCAACAACATCAACTGGAACGGGGTCGTGTGGTGCCTGATCATCGGCACGGCGACCTCCTGGCGCGCGCGCGTCCGGCGCGCCCGCGCACGCTCGACCCAGCTGGCGCAGCAGGAAGCGGCCTGACGCCGCCCGCGGAGGACGGCGCGGGGACGTGGGCCGCGCTCCGCACTCACGACCGCGCCGGCCACCGTGGCGTCATCGTCGCCAGCGCGACGCCCAGAAGGATCAGGCCCAGCGCCACGAACGCCGGCCATCCGGGCCGCTCGCCCAGCATCGCCATCCCCAGGGCCGTGGCGATGCAGGGGGCGAGATAGATCGACATCGACATGAACAGCGGCCCTCGCCGCTGGACGAGGAACACGTAGCCGATGTTCGAAAGGCCGGTCGACACCGCGCCCAGGACGAGCACGGCGGCCAGCGACGGCGTCGGGATGGGCCAGGCCGGCGGCGCCTCGAACGCCGCCGCCAGGCCGATGGCGACCACGAACGCCCACCCCACCATCATCAGCGCGCCCACCGAGGCCGACACATGCGGCGCCGTGCGCGTGGCCACGTTGGCGATCGCGTACAGCAGCGATCCGAACAGCGCCGCCGACAGCGCCAGCGCCTCGACGGACGCGCCCGCCGCGAGGCGCGGCGCGACCAGGGCCACGAGGCCCGCGAAGCCGATCGCGATCCCCAGCGTCTTGCTCGGCGTCAGGCGATCGCCCGCCAGGAAGATGTGGGCGAGCACGCCGGTGAAGATGGGCGAGGCGCCGTTGCAGATGGCCACCACCGCGCTGGGCGTGCGCTGCGACGCATAGGCGAAGAAGCCCAGCGGGATCGCCATGCCGACCGCGCCCAGGAACAGGTAGGCCCGCCAGGCCGGGTGCCGGAGCGGCGGCAACCGATCGCCCTTCACGACCAGGGCCACGGCGAGCGTCAGCGTCGCCACGCCCGTGCGGATGGCCGACGTCCAGAGCGGATCGATGTGCTCGGTCGCCACCTTCAGGAAGGCGAAGCCGGACCCCCAGATGGCCACGAGCAGGGCCATCACCGCCCAGTCGAAGCCCGCGCGCGATTGCATGCCGGCTTGGATCACATCGTCGCAGCCGCCGCCACCCCGCCGCGGGCGGCGCTGGGCGCAAATGGCCGCGCTTCAGGTTTCGTGAACGAACTTTCGCTTGCGCCGCGGCGCAAACCGAGGCTTTTGGCCCGCGGGCCACGCCCTCCCAACGGGGCGCTGCCTATCTGCGAGGATAGGAGACATCGCTGTGAACACCCTGCCGAAGCCGGCCATGCGCCCGGCTCGCCCTGAATTTTCGTCCGGCCCGTGCGCCAAGCGCCCCGGATGGAACCCCGAAACGCTCGCCAACGCCGTCCTCGGCCGATCGCACCGGTCGAAGCTGGGCAAGGCGCGCCTGAAGGAAGCGATCGACCGCACGCGCGCCGTGCTGCAGGTCCCGGACGACTTCCTGATCGGCATCGTGCCCGGCTCCGACACCGGCGCCGTCGAGATGGCCATGTGGTCGATGCTGGGGCCGAAGCCGGTCCAGCTCCTGGCCTTCGAGAGCTTCGGCAAGGACTGGGTGACCGACGTCACCAAGCAGCTCAAGATCGAGGCCGAGGTCCTGTCCGCGCCGTACGGCCGGCTGCCCGACCTGGCCAAGGTGCGCAGGGACGCCGACCTGGTCTTCACCTGGAACGGCACCACCTCGGGCGTCCGCGTGCCGAACGCCGACTTCATCGCGGCCGACCGCGAGGGGATCGTCATCTGCGACGCCACCTCGGCGGCGTTCGCCCAGGCGCTCGACTGGGCCAAGCTCGATGTGGTGACCTTCTCCTGGCAGAAGGCCCTGGGCGGGGAAGGCGCGCACGGCGTCCTGATCCTGGGCCCGCGCGCGGTCGAGCGGCTGGAGAGCTACACGCCGGCGTGGCCGATGCCGAAGCTCTTCCGCATGACCAAGGGCGGCAAGGTCAACCTCGAGATCTTCGAGGGCTCGACCATCAACACGCCGTCCATGCTGTGCGTCGAGGACGCCGTCGACGCCCTGAAGTGGGCCGAGGCGATCGGCGGCCTGGCCGAGATGCGCCGCCGCGCCGACGCGAACCTGGCGATCCTGGCCGACTGGGTGGCCAAGACCCCCTGGGTGGAGTTCCTGCCCGAGGATCCGGCCACGCGGTCCAACACCTCGGTGTGCCTGAAGGTCGTGGATCCCCGGATCGCCGGCCTCTCGGACGACGCCCAGGCCGACTTCGCCAAGAAGCTGGCCTCGCTGCTCGAGAAGGAGGGCGTCGCCCTCGACATCGGCGGCTACCGCGACGCCCCGCCCGGTCTGCGGATCTGGTGCGGCGCCACGGTCGAGACGTCCGACGTGGACGCGCTCACGCCGTGGCTCGACTGGGCCTTCGCCTCCGTCGCCGCCGAACTCCTCGCCGCCTGAGCCGCCCGCGCGGCCTCCATCCATCGACATCGAGCCTCCCGGCCCGGCCGGGAGCGCGCTTCCACAGGAGCACTCTCATGCCCCGCGTTCTCATCGCCGACAGCCTCAGCCCCGCCGCCGTCGACATCTTCCGCCAGCGCGGCGTCGACACCGACATCAAGACCGGCCTCTCCAAGGAGGAGCTGATCGCCGTCATCGGCGACTACGACGGCCTCGTCGTCCGCTCGGACACCAAGCCCAACAAGGACGTCATCGCCGCCGCCAAGAACCTGAAGGTGATCGGCCGCGCCGGGATCGGCGTCGACAACATCGACATCCCGGCCGCCACCGCCGCCGGCGTCGTGGTGATGAACACCCCGTTCGGAAACTCGATCACTACCGCCGAGCACGCCATCGCCATGATGTTCGCGCTGGCCCGCCAGCTTCCCGCCGCCGACGTCTCCACCCAGGCGGGCAAGTGGGAGAAGAGCCGGTTCATGGGCGTCGAGCTCTACGCCAAGACCCTGGGCCTGATCGGCGCCGGCAACATCGGCGGCATCGTCGCCGACCGCGCGCTGGGCCTGAAGATGAAGGTCATCGCCTACGACCCCTTCCTCTCGGAGGAGCGTGCCGTGGAGATGGGCGTCGAGAAGGTCGAACTGGACGACCTGCTGGCGCGGGCCGACTTCATCACCCTGCACACGCCCCTGACCGACAAGACCCGCAACATCCTGTCGGCCGAGAACATCGCCAAGTGCCGCAAGGGCGTGATGATCATCAACTGCGCCCGCGGCGGCCTCGTCGACGAGGAGGCCCTGCGCGCGGCGCTGGAGAGCGGGCACGTGGGCGGCGCGGCCTTCGACGTCTTCGTGAAGGAGCCGGCGAAGGAGAACGTGCTGTTCGGCGCGCCCAACTTCGTGGCCACCCCGCACCTCGGCGCCTCGACCAACGAGGCCCAGGAGAACGTGGCCCTGCAGGTCGCCGAGCAGATCAGCGACTACCTGCTCACCGGCGCCGTCACCAACGCCCTGAACAGCCCCTCGGTCACCGCCGAGGAGGCGCCGCGCCTGAAGCCGTTCGTGGCGCTGGCCGAGAAGCTGGGCTCGCTGGCCGGGCAGATGCTCGACTACGGGATCAAGGCCGTGGACATCGCCTTCGAGGGCGAGATCTCCAAGCTCAACACCAAGCCCATGAGCGCCGCCGCCCTGGCCGGCGTGATGCGTCCCATGCTGGCCGAGATCAACATGGTCTCGGCGCCGGCGGTGGCGAAGGAGCGGGGCATCACGGTCTCGGAAAGCCGCCAGGAGGACTCGCCGATCTACGAGAGCCTGATGCGGATCACCGTCCAGACCGAGAAGGGCAAGCGCTCGTTCGCGGGCTCGGTCATGGCCGGCGCGCCGCGTATCGTCGAGGTGAAGGGCATGGAGCTCGACGCCCCGTTCCTGCCGCGCATGCTCTATGTGAACAACCTGGACAAGCCGGGCTTCATCGGCGCGCTGGGCGGCCTCCTGGGCGAGGCGGGCGTGAACATCGCCACCTTCAACCTGGGCCGCATCGACGCGGGCGACGACGCGATCGCGCTGGTGGGCGTGGACCAGGAGCCCGACGGCAAGCTACTGGCCAAGATCCAGGGCCTTCCGCACGTGAAGGAAGCCCGCGTCCTGAAGTTCTAGCCGCCGCTGAGGGCGCCGAAGAGCAGGACTTCGGCGCCGGTACCGACCGGTACGTCCATGGTCTTCGCCTCCTCCGGGCCGACGAAGATCCGGACGTGCCGGCGGATGCGGTCCTGCTCGTCCACCACGCGGAACTTCAGGCCGGGAAAGCGCCGGTCCAGGTCGTCCAGCACCTCGGCCACGGACGCCCCCTCGGCCTCCACGCGGGTCGCGCCGTTCGTGTAGGCGATGAGCTGCGAGGGGATGGAGACGCGGATCATGAGCCGGTGGCGACCGTCACCGAGTAGATCTCGGGAAGATGGGCTGCGATCTGCCGCCAGTTCGCGCCCTCGTCGCCGCTCATCCAGATCTCGCCCCCCGTCGTGCCGATGTAGAGCCCCATGGGGTCGCCGCGGTCGCCGCTGAACGCCTGGCGCTTGACGGTGAACCAGCCCTGCTCGGCGGGGAAGCCCCGGTCCTGCCGCTCCCAGGACGCGCCGCCGTCGCGGGTGCGGTAGGCGGCGGGTCGCCCGCCCGGGCTCGTGCGCGGCCAGGCCTCGGTCCCGTCCATCGGCCAGACCCAGGCGGTGTCGCGGTCGCGGGCGTGGGGGATGATGGTGAAGCCGATGTCGCCGACGTCCGGCGGCATGGCTTCGCCGATCCGCGTCCAGCGCTCCCCGGGGCGGTCCAGGCGATAGATCCCGCAATGGTTCTGCTGCCAGATCCGATCGGGGTCGGTGGGCGCGAGCGCGATGTAGTGGCTGTCCTGGCCGAACTCCGGATAGGGGTCGGGCAGGAAGTCGCAGCGGACGTTCTGGTTCAACGGGCGCCAGGTGCGGCCCTGGTCCAGGGTCTCGAGCACGCCGGCCGAGCACGTGGCCAGGTACATGTGCCGCGCGTCGCGGGGGTCGATCACCACCTGGTTGAGGATCGCGCCGTCCGGCGTGCCGCCCTCCGGGGGGAACCATTCCAGGACCATGGGGTGCTGGTTCAGGCCGTCGACGCCCGCCCAGGTGTCGCCGCCGTCCGCGCTGCGGAAGAGGGCCGGCGGGGAGACGCCCGCCCACCAGACGCCGGGCTCGGAAGGGTGTCCGGGCTCCAGCCAGAACGAGTGGTCCACGGAACGCCCGTGCGGTTCGCCCTTCGGGAAGGCCGGCGGCGTCCTGGCCTCGGTCCAGCTCTTCCCGCCGTCGGTCGAGCGCAGGATGGTGGGCCCGAGGTGGCCCGTCGAGGCGGCCATCAGCAGGACGCCGGGATCGCGCGGGTCCTGGACGAAGTGGTTGATGATCTGGCCCAGGAACAGCGGGCCTTCCACGGACCAGGCCGCCCGGTCGCGGCTCTCGTAGATCCAGGCGCCCTTTCGCGTCCCGATCAGCAGTCGAATGGCGTCGGTCATGCGGAACCTCCCACCTCAAGGACGCTCGCGGCGAGCCTAGGCCGACATCCCCCGGACGGGAATCTCGATGACCGCGGCCTCGAACCCGAGCCTTGACTCCGGCGTTCTCAGGCCTAGAACGAAAGTGGAACAAAAGGAGTCCCGAAGCCATGTCCGATTTTCGCGGCCAGAAGCTCGCCGCGATCCGGGCGAAGGTCGCGGCGCTCGAGACGGGCGGGCGCGCGGCGGCCGGCGCGCTGCCTTTCGGAGCGAACGAGATCGACGGCTGCCTGCCGGGCGGCGGCCTCTCGCTGGGGCGCTGGCACGAGATCGTCGGGCCGGGTCTGGAAGCCGAAACCTCCGCGGCGCCGGCGGGGTTCGCGGCCCTGGCGGCGGCTCCGCTCGCCAAGGGCGGCGAGGCGGTCTGGGTCTTCCGGCGCGACGACCTCTGGGCGCCGGGCCTCGACGGTCTGGGCTTTCCGCCCGAGCGCCTGATCCAGGTTTGCGCCCGCGACGAGGCCGAGGTGCTGGCGGTGATGGAGGACGCGCTGGCCACCGCGGGCGTCGCGGCGGTGTTCGGCGAGGTGGAGGCCGTGGACCTGACGGCGGGCCGGCGGCTGCAGCTGGCCTGCGAGCGGCGCGGATCGACGGGCTTCGTCATCAAGCGCCGGCCGTTCGGCGGGCCGGCCAAGGTCGAACGCGCCGGCTCGGTGGCCGCCAGTCGCTGGCGGGTGGCGTCCGCCCCATCGGAACCGCCGCCGGGCGAGTTCGGGCTGGGGGCCCCACGGTTCGAAGTGGCGCTGGAGCGCTGCCGCGGGGGGCGTCCCGGCGCATGGATCCTCGAGGCCGATGCGGCCTATTCCTGGGAGGCAGGCGATGTCGCGCATCCTCTGCGCCTGGTCGCCCGCCTGGGCGATCGCGAACTGGCGCCGGCGCAACCCGCAGACCGTCGCCGCGCGGCCTGACGCGGCCCAGCCCGGCGCCGGCGGGACGTCCTCATCGCCTGCCCCCTTCGCGCTCGTGGAGACGGTGAAGCAGGCGCGCCGGCTGGCGGCCGTGTCCTGCGAGGCCGCGGCGCTGGGACTGCACGTGGGGCAGAAGGCGACCGACGCGGCCGCCCTGGTCCCCGAGCTGCAGGTCGCCGACGCCGAGCCGCAGGCCGACGCCCAGGCTCTGCGCGAGCTGGTCGACTGGTGCGTGCGCTTCTCGCCCGCGGCGGCGGCCGACGCGCCGGACGGGGTCTTCCTCGACATCTCGGGCGTGGCGCATCTCTGGGGCGGCGAAGCCGAGCTGATGGACGACCTCCGGAGCCGCCTGGCGGTCAACGGCCTGCCGTTCCGGCTCGCCATCGCCGACACGCCCGGGGCCGCCTGGGCCCTGGCCCACCATGGCGCCGACGGGACCATCGCGCCGCCGAACGGCCAGGGCGAGCTGCTCGCGCCCCTGCCGCCCCAGGCGCTGCGGCTCGAGCCCGAGGCGGCCGCCCAGATCGCCCGGCTGGGCCTGCGCCGGGTGGGCCAGCTGATGGAGATCCCGCGCGCGCCGCTCGGCCGCCGGTTCGGCCGCCACGTCCTGGAGCGGCTGGACCAGGCCCTGGGCCGCGGCGCCGAGGCGCTGGCCTTCCGCCGCCCGCCGACGCCCTGGGTGGCGCGGCTGGCGTTCTTCGAGCCGATCAGCGCGCCCGAGGACATGGCCCGGGTGACGCAGGACGTGACCGCGAAGCTCTGCGCGCGGCTGGAGCGGGAGGGCCGCGGCGCGCGGCGCTTCGAGGTCGCCTTCCACCGCGTCGACGGCAAGGCGCCGTCCGTGGCCGTGGGCCTGTCGCTGGCGGGCCGTGACGCGAAGCGCATCGCGCGGCTCTTCCAGCCCAAGCTCGAGACGGTCGATCCCGGCTTCGGCGTGGAGTCGGTGACGATCTGCGCCTACGCCGTCGAGGCGGTCTCGGGTCGGCAGGCGCGGCTGGACGCGGGCCAGGACCCCGCGGTCGAGGACGGCCTCGCGCCCCTCGTGGACCGGCTGGTGAACCGCCTCGGCCCCACGCGGGTGTTCCGCGTCCGCCCGCGCGAGAGCCATGTGCCCGAGCTGTCCGCCGGCCGCGACCTGCCCCTGGAGAGGCCCGCCGAGGCCCGGCCCTGGGACCGCGAGACGCCGCGCCCCGTGCGCCTCTTCCGCCAGCCCGAACCGCTGGAGGCCGTGATCGCGCTGACCCCCGACGACCCGCCCAGCCAGTTCCGCTGGCGCGGCCGCCTGCACCGCATCCGACGGGCGGAGGGGCCCGAGCGCATCGCCCAGGAATGGTGGAAGCAGGACATCGGCGACGTCTCGGTCCGCCACGTGCGCGACTACTACCGGGTGGAGGACGCCGAGGGCGGCCGCTTCTGGCTGTTCCGCTCGGGCCTCTACCACGCCGGCGAGCCCGCGAAGTGGTGGCTCCACGGGCTGTTTCCGTGACGCGGCCTCCACATCCTGTCATCCCGGTTTTGGCGCAGCCAAAGACCGGGACCCATGGACTCCGCGGCGGGGGCAGATGCGCGGCCGCGCCTCTGCGCATCCTGGTCCGGCGCCGGCGCGCGGCCCCATGACCGGCTACGTCGAGCTGCAGGCCACCTCGAACTTCTCGTTCCTGCAGGGCGCCTCGCATCCGTGGGAGCTGGTCGTGGGCGCCCAGGCGCTGGGGCTGGACGCGGTGGGAATCTGCGACCGCAACAGCCTGGCCGGCGTCGTGCGCGCCTGGCGACAGCAGGAGGACCTGCGCAAGCAGGGCTCGTCCGTCCGCGCGCTCACCGGCTGCCGCCTCGACTTCGCCGACGGCGCGCCCAGCCTGCTGGTCTATCCGTCCGACCGCGAGGCCTACGGACGGCTCACCCGGCTCCTCACCGCCGGACAGATGCGGTCGGCCAAGGGCGAGTG
>NZ_JAEUMN010000069.1 GCF_016793225.1 Phenylobacterium sp. | reverse complement strand
CCGGCCGGCCACGCACGTGCGGCTGCACATCTTCCCCGACGGCGGCGTGGCGCGCCTGCGCGTCTGGGGCCGCGTCGACCCCGACTGGTCGAAGGTGGCCGACGCCGAGGTCATCGATCTGCTCGCCATGGGCTGGGGCGGGCGCGGGATCATCGCCAACGACGAGCATTTCGGGCGCGTGGAGAACCTGACGGCGCCGGGCCGCGGCGTCGACATGGGCGACGGCTGGGAGACGCGGCGCCGCCGCGAGCCGGGGCACGACTGGGCGGTGCTGGAGCTGGGCGCCTTCGGGCGGATCTCGGAGGTCGTCGTCGACACCGCGCACTTCAAGGGCAACTACCCCGACCGGTGCTCGATCCAGGCCACGCGCCGCGCCCACGGCTCGCCGCAGGAGATCGCCGCCCAGTCCGAGGGGTGGCCCCTGCTGCTGCCCGAGGTGAAGCTGCAGGCCGACCACATCCACACGTTCCGCGGCGAGCTGGCCGACCTGGGACCGATCCGCTTCGTGCGCCTCAACATCTTCCCCGACGGCGGCGTCAGCCGGCTGCGGATGCTGGGGACGGTGGTGCGGTAGGCCTGGCGCGCGGCCTCGGCCTCCGTCTGATGTTCACATTCCGTTCCAGGCGTGCTAGGAGATGCCAATGAGCGAGCCCGAAGATGGCTTTGAGGAAGAGCCCGGCGTCTTCGACATTGAGGACGACGCCGCCGTCGAAGCGTCGACGCTCCGTGGCATCGCGGACCTCGAAGCCGGGCGCGTGATCAGCCACGAAGCCGTGATGCGATGGCTCTTGTCGTGGGGCACGCCCGATGAGCTGCCGCCGCCGAAGTGCGGCGACTGATCTGGTCTGCGGAGGCGCAGGCAAATCTCGTCGCCGTACGCGACTATGTGTCGGAGTTCAGCCCTCTCGCGGCCGCGCGCTTGGCGGCAAGGCTGGCGTCGGTCGCCGATAGCCTGGCCGAGATGCCCGAGCGTGGGCGCCCGATCGCCGAGGGGCTTCGGGAGTTGACCACCGTGTGGCCCAATCTTTTCAGGTACCGTGTCACGCCGGAGCTTGTGGAGGTCGTCGCGATCCGCCACGGCGCACGTCGTCCCCGCTAAGCCGCGAGCTTCTCCGGCAGGCCACCGGCCTCGACCAGGTAGCCGATCACGTCGTCCAGCCCCTTCAGCCGCGTCAGGTCGGTGAAGACGTAGGGGCGCTCGCCACGTGCGGCGCGGGCGTCGCGGTCCATGACGGCGAGGTCGGCGCCCACGTGCGGGGCGAGGTCGGTCTTGTTGATGATCAGCAGGTCCGAGCGCGTGATCGCCGGGCCGCCCTTGCGGGGAATCTTCTCGCCCTGGCAGACGCTGACGACGTAGAGCGTGAGGTCCGCGAGATCCGGGCTGAAGGTGGCCGCGAGGTTGTCGCCGCCGCTCTCGATGAAGATCACGTCCAGGCCGGGGTGGCGGCGGTTCATCTCGGCGATGGCGGCCAGGTTGAGCGAGGCGTCCTCGCGGATCGCGGTGTGCGGGCAGCCGCCGGTCTCCACGCCCAGGATCCGGTCCTCGGGCAGCGCCTGCAGCCGGTTCAGGATCAGGGCGTCTTCCTGGGTGTAGATGTCGTTGGTGACGACCGCGATGGACCAGCGGTCGCGCATCGCCTTGCAGAGCTTCTCGGTGAGGGTGGTCTTGCCCGATCCGACGGGGCCGCCGATGCCGACGCGCAGGGGACCATTGAGGCCGTGTCCGTTCATGAGCCGAAGAGCCTCCCGTCCAGGGTTTCGTGCCGCATCGAGGCGATGTCCGAGACGACCGACGCCGAACCGAGGTCGTCCAGGGTCGAGGCGGCGGCGCGGTTGGCGGTGCGCACGATCACCGGCTCCAGCGCGGCGATCACCTGCAGGGCGTCGGACTGGCCCAGCGGCACGGCGCGCACGGCGACGCTGACCAGGTTCGAGGCGAAGGCGTGCAGCCAGGCGGCCAGCGCCGGCTCGAGCGGCAGGCCCGCCGCGCCGGCGGCCGCGCCCAGGGCGACGGGGTAGGGGGCCCGCACGATGGGCGGCGGGCTCCACGCCGCGACGGCGGTCAGGAACGCCTCGCCCTGCGCCATCGTCTCGCGCCGGCGTTCGAGCGACGGACAGAGCGCCTCGGCCAGCTCGGCCACGTCGTCCAGCGCCGCATGGTCCTCGGCCGTGCTCGCCGTCCAGGCCGCCTTGACCAGCACCGCGTCGCTCCACGCCGAGCCGTGCTCGATCAGGCCGGCGAGCCAGGCGGTGAGCGAGCGCGTGTCGTCGACGGCGCCGTCCCGGATGGCGGTCTCGAGACCGTGCGAGAAGCCGAAGGCGCCGGTCGGAAAGGCCGGCGACAGCCAGGTCAGCAGCCGCAGCAGGCGGGCTTCAGTGGGCATGGTCGTGGCTGTGCTGATGGCCGTGGTAGGCGCCGCCCTCGGGATCGAACGGCGCCTCGATCTCGCGGATCCGCGCGCCCTGGTGCTCGAGCATGTGTGCGATCACGTGGTCGCGCCGGATGAGGATGCGGTCCTCGAACACCTGCGCCGCGAGGTGACGGTTGCCGATGTGCCAGGCGAGGCGCAGGAGCCCCTCCGGCGTGCCGGCGCGGACCTCGAGGAGCGGTTCGGCCTTGGCGATCACCTGCACCACGCCGCCCTCCGCGAGCAGCAGGCCGTCGCCGTCGCGCAGATGGGCGGCCTCGGCGAGGTCCAGGAGGTAGCGGGTTCCGGACACGCCGGTCAGGACCACGCGGCGGCGGTGGCGGCCGTCGTAGTCCAGCACCACCATGTCGGCGGCGAAGCCGGCCCAGCCGCCGGCGGGGGCGATGCGGGTGATGGGGGTCATGGTCGTCATCAGAACAGGAAGTACCTCTGGGCCATGGGCAGGACGTCAGCGGGCTCGCAGGTGAGGAGTTCGCCGTCGGCGCGGACTTCGTAGGTCTCGGGATCCACCTCGATCACCGGGGTGGCGGCGTTGTGGATCATGGCGGCCTTGCCGATGCCGCCGCGCACGTTCTCGACCGCCACCATCGCCTTCCAGGTCCCCAGCCGCTCGGGCAGACCCCGCTCGAGCGCCAGCTTCGAGGTGAAGACCACCGACGAGCGCGAGACGTTCCGGCCGTAGGCCGCGAACATCGGCCGGTAGTGCACCGGCTGCGGCGTGGGGATCGAGGCGTTGGGGTCGCCCATCGGGGCGGCGGCGATCGACCCGCCCAGCAGCACCAGGTCGGGCTTCACGCCGAAGAAGGCCGGGTTCCAGAGCACGAGGTCAGCGCGCTTGCCCGCCTCGACGCTGCCGATGTGGGCCGAGAGCCCGTGGGCGATGGCCGGGTTGATGGTGACCTTGGCGATGTAGCGCTTGACCCGGGCGTTGTCGGCGGGGCCGTCGCCGGGGAGCGGGCCCCGCTGGCGCTTCATCTTGTCTGCGGTCTGCCAGGTGCGGATCAGCACCTCGCCCACCCGGCCCATGGCCTGGCTGTCGGACGAGATGATCGAGAGCGCGCCCAGGTCGTGCAGGATGTCCTCGGCGGCGATGGTCTCCTTGCGGATCCGGCTCTCGGCGAAGGCCACGTCCTCGGGGATCGCCGGGTCGAGGTGGTGGCACACCATGAGCATGTCGAGGTGCTCGGCCAGGGTGTTGCGCGTGTAGGGCCGCGTCGGGTTCGTGGACGACGGGATGACGTTGGCGAACCCCGCCACCTTGAGGATGTCGGGCGCGTGGCCGCCGCCCGCGCCCTCGGTGTGGAAGGCGTGGATCGTCCGGCCCTTCAGCGCGGCGATGGTGTCCTCGACGAACCCGCTCTCGTTCAGGGTGTCGGTGTGGATCATCACCTGGATGTCGTGGTCGTCGGCGACCGACAGGCAGCAGTCGATCGCGGCGGGCGTGGTGCCCCAGTCCTCGTGCAGCTTCAGCGCGCAGGCGCCGCCCGCCACCTGTTCGACCAGGGCGTCCGGCAGGCTGGCGTTGCCCTTCCCCGCGAAGGCCAGGTTCATGGGAAACGCGTCGGCGGCCTCGATCATGCGGGCCAGGTGCCAGGGGCCGGGCGTGCAGGTGGTGGCGTTGGTCCCGGTCGCCGGGCCCGTGCCGCCGCCCAGCATGGTGGTGACGCCGCTCATCAGCGCCTCCTCGATCTGCTGCGGGCAGATGAAGTGGATGTGGGCGTCCATCGCGCCGGCGGTCAGGATCTTGCCCTCGCCGGCGATGATCTCGGTGCCCGGGCCGATGACGATGCCGACGCCTGGCTGGGTGTCGGGATTGCCGGCCTTGCCGATGGCGGCGATGCGGCCGTCCTTCAGGCCCACGTCGGCCTTCACGACGCCCCAGTGGTCGATGATGAGGGCGTTGGTGATCACCGTGTCGACGGCGCCCGCCGCGCGGGTCGCCTGGGACTGGCCCATGCCGTCGCGGATCACCTTGCCGCCGCCGAACTTCACCTCCTCGCCATAGGTGGTGAAGTCGCGCTCGACCTCGACGAAGAGTTCGGTGTCGGCCAGGCGCACGCGGTCCCCGGTGGTGGGGCCGAACATGTCGGCGTAGGCGGCGCGGGCGATCCGGGCGGGCATCAGAGCGGGCCCATCACGTCCTGGCGGAAGCCGTAGACCGTGCGGGCGCCCGCGAGCGGGACCAGCGCGACCTCGCGCTCCTGGCCGGGTTCGAACCGCACGGCCGTGCCGGCGGCGATGTCCAGGCGGAGGCCCCGCGCGGCCGCACGGTCGAAGCGCAGGGCCGGGTTGGTTTCGCTGAAATGGTAGTGGCTGCCCACCTGGATCGGCCGGTCGCCGGTATTGGCCACGCGCAACGTCACGACAGGAGCGCCGGCGTTCAGCTCGATGTCGCCCTGCGCCGCGATGACCTCGCCCGGGATCACTTGCGGACCGTGGCGCGACGCCACGCCCAGCCGCCGGTCGCCGCCAGGACGACCAGCGCCGCCAGCGCCAGGACGTGGTCCGGCTGGGTCAGCAGGTGCCGCGCCTGCTCGGCCGCGGCGAGCGTCTCGTGATGACCATCGTGGGCCAGGGCCGGCGTGCCGGCCAGGGCTGCGAGCAGGACGAGTTTCCAGCGCATCGGGGTCTCCTTCAGCGGATCGGGTGGTGGACGGTCACGAGCTTCGTGCCGTCGGGGAACGTGGCCTCGACCTGGACGTCGTGGATCATCTCGGGAACCCCGGCCATGCACTGGGCGCGGGTGATGACGTGCGCCCCGGCCTCCATGAGGTCGGCCACGGGCCGGCCGTCGCGGGCGCCCTCCACCACGAAGTCGGTGATGAGCGCCACGGCCTCGGGATGGTTCAGCTTCACGCCGCGCGCCAGGCGCTTGCGGGCGACCTCGGCGGCCATGGCCACCAGCAGCTTGTCCTTCTCGCGCGGGGTCAGGTTCACGTCAGGTCCTCCACACGCGGGGCAGGGGGCGGCCGTCCCGCAGCAGTTCCAGCGCGGGCAGCAGCACGCGGCGAAGGGCGAGGCCGTCGGGGGCCGCCACGCGGGCGAAGAGCTTGCCGTCGAAGGCGCTCGCGCCGCCGCCCGGGCCCAGCAGCGCGCGGAGCGGCGCGAGAAGCCGCCCGGCCTCTCCGTCGACCACAAGGATCGAGGCGAAGGCCCGCGCACCGTCCAGAAGCGGCGCGCGGCCCGCGAGGTCCGCCACCGCGCCCTCCAGCCGCAGGTCGTCGGCGAAGATCAGCCGGCCCTCCTGCCGGATTCGCCAGCGGTCCCGCAGCAGGCCACGGCGGACCGTCTCGCCCATGGCCGAGCGGCCCAGCACCACGGCTTCCGTCGCCAGCAGGCGCGCGCCGGGCGCCAGATCGGCCTCGAGCCGGCGCGATATCGCTCCGCCGTCGAACAGGATCGTCTCCTGCGGCAGCCAGTCGAGCCGGCCCTGCTCGCGGACCTCGAGCCTGACGGCGACCTCGGCCACGCCGTCGCGGGCCCGATAGACCTTCTCGCAGGCCTGGGACGTCAAGGTGAGGGCCGCGCCCTCCGCGACCTCCGCGGACCAGCTCAGCCGGTCGCCCCCCGTAAGGCCCCCGGCGGTGTTGATCAGCACCGCCTCGGCCCCGTCCGAGGCCGGGAGGCGGATGTTGGCGCAGCCCTCCTGGTAGAGCCGCTGGAGCCGGGTGCGCCGGCCGTCGCTCGCGACCGTGACGCGGCCCTCGCCCCTCGCGCGCTGGAGGACGGGAAGGTCCGGCAGAGAGGCGGGCCCTTGGATCATCGTGACAGCCTGGGGTGGCGCCGCCGCCTGTCCAGCCATGGGCGCCCGCGGGCCGGGTCGAAACGTACGGCGCCTATTTTTTGGGCGTCACCCTGCGGGCGGCTTTGCCCCGTCCAGTCCCGGGGTGGCCGCGGCGTGCGCGTGCGGGGGTGGGGAAGGGCGGCCCGGTTCAGGAAATCTTGCCAATTCCGCAGCCTAGGATCAGTGTTCGCTCTCAAAGGCCCTGCGCCGGCGAGACCGCGCGGGGCCTTTTCGACTCTGGAGGCTTGCCTATCCATGTCCGGCAACAGGACATCCCATATCCGGCTCACCTCGCATCCCGGTGCGGGGGCGGCGAGCCGCTTCCCCATCCGCTGGGACGCCGCGACCGCCCGTGAGCGCGGGCCCGTGGTGGCCACCGCGAACGCAGGATCGGACCGCAACGCCATCGGGGCGCACGGCGGCGCCTACTCGGTCTATCGCGCCCTGGCGGTCGCCTCGGGGGCCATGGACCCGATGGTCCGCCCCGAGCTCGTCAACACCCATCCCGTCGTGCCGGTCGGCCCGCATCCGCAGTGGAGCGAGCCGGGCCGGATCGTCTCGCTCGATCCCTGGGGCGCGCGCATCGCCGAGGACTTCGCCGCCGAGATCGCCGAGGGGGTCGACATCCGGCCGACGATCGCGGTGACCAAGGCGCGCATCGACCTGCCCGAGATCCATGCGGCCGTCCGCGCCGGGCGCCTGAAGCCCGACGGCAAGGTCCTGCACGATACGGGCGACGTGGCGGTGACGAAGGCGGCCATCGACCCCGTCTGGCATCTGCCGGGGGTGGCCCAGCGCTTCGGCGTGGATGAGCAGACCCTGCGCCGTACGCTCTTCGAGCAGACCGGCGGCATGTACCCCGAACTGGTCACGCGGCCCGACATGCAGGTGTTCCTGCCGCCGATCGGCGGGATCACCCTCTACATCTTCGGCGACGCCACGAAGCTGGGCGACCGCAGGGTTCCGCTGACCTGCCGCGTGCACGACGAATGCAACGGCTCGGACGTCTTCGGATCCGACATCTGCACCTGCCGGCCCTATCTCACCCACGGGATCGAGGAGGCGACGCGCCAGGCGCAGCAGGGCGGCACGGGCCTGATCGTCTACAACCGCAAGGAAGGCCGGGCCCTGGGCGAGGTGACGAAGTTCCTCGTCTACAACGCGCGCAAGCGCCAGCCCGGCGGGGACCAGGCGGCCACCTACTTCGAGCGCACGGAATGCGTGGCGGGGGTTCAGGACGCGCGCTTCCAGCAGCTGATGCCCGACGTGATCCACTGGCTGGGCATCCGCCGGATCGACCGCTTCGTCTCGATGTCCAACATGAAGTACGACGCGCTCGTCGGCGGCGGGATCGAGATCGGCGAGCGCGTGCCGATCCCGGACGAGCTGGTGCCGCCGGACGCGAGCGTGGAAATGGAGGCCAAGAAGGCGGCCGGCTACTTCACGCCCGAGGGCGCGCCCAGCGAGGACGACCTGAAGAAGGTCGTGGGTCGTGACCTGAAGGCCTTCTAGTTGTCCGACCTTCTTCAGCAAGCGCGTCGCCTGCTGTCCGCCCACGCCGTGCGCGAGCGGTCGCACGAGATGCTGGCCCTGGCCCAGGCGGGCGCGCTGGCCGAGTGGCGCGTGGACCTGACGCGGCTGGAGGCGGCGGCCGACCTCACGGCGGAGACGGTGAGGGCGAACTACCCGGACCTGGCCGTGCCGTTCCACGCGCGGTGGCGGATGTTCGTCGCCGGGGGCCGCGACCTGTGGGCCGAGGCGGCGAAGCCGTCCGATCCCACCGAGCTGGGCCGCGTCGCCTTCGACCTGGTGATCCCGTCCGTGCTGCTGGATGCGGGCGCGGGCGCGGCGTGGCGATACCGCGACGCCGCCACGGGGGTGGAGATCGGGCGTTCCGAGGGCCTGGGCATCGCGTCGCTGCGGATGTTCGAGTCCGGCGCCCTGTCGTCGGACCCGGCCGATCCGATGCGGGCGGACGCCCTGGATCGGGTAGACGCGGAGGCCGTGGCGCGGGCGTTCCAGGTGCGTGCGGACAACCCGATGGTGGGTCTGGAGGGCCGGGCGTCGCTGTTGCGGCGGCTGGGCGAGGCGGTGGGCCGCCCCGCCGTGCTGTTCGACGAGATGGCCGGCCGCGCGGAAGGCGGGCGGTTGCCGGCGCCGGTCATCCTGGAGGTGCTTCTGGACCGCCTGGGCCCGATCTGGCCGGGACGGCTCAGCCTCGACGGGACGCCGCTCGGCGACTGCTGGACGCACCCCGCCGTGGACGGCTACGTGCCGCTGCACAAGCTGTCGCAGTGGATGAGCTATTCGCTGATCGAGCCGCTGCAGTGGGCGGGCGTCGAGGTGACCGACGTCGACGGCCTGACCGGCCTCGCCGAGTACCGCAACGGCGGGCTGTTCGTGGACACGGGCGTGCTGCAGCTGGCGGACGCCGGGGATGCGGCGCGGGCCCACGCGGTGGACAGCCCGCTGGTGGTGGGCTGGCGCTCTCTCACGGTGGCGCTCCTCGACCGGATCGCGCCGATGGTGCGCGGGCGCCTGGGCGTGCGGCCCGAGGAGTTCCCGCTGGCGCGGGTGCTGGAGGGCGGCACCTGGTCGGCGGGCCGGCGGATCGCCCGCCAGCTGCGCGCGGACGGCGGACCGCCGATCGCCGTCGTATCGGACGGCACGGTTTTCTAGGGGGGACTGCAGATGGCCAGGCTTACCAAGGGCGTCACGGTCGTCGATCATCCGCTGGTCCAGCACAAGCTGACGCTCATGCGGATGAAGGACACGTCCACCAAGAGCTTCCGGCAGCTCCTCAAGGAGATCGCGGCGCTCGTCTGCTACGAGGTCACCCGCGACCTGCCGCTCGAGGACGTGGAGATCGAGACGCCGCTGCAGCGGATGACCGCCAAGAGCCTCGCCGGCAAGAAGCTGGTGTTCGCCCCCGTGCTCCGCTCGGGGCTCGGCATGCTGGAAGGCATGCTGGAGCTGGTTCCGGCCGCGCGTGTCGCCCACATCGGCCTCTACCGCGACCCCGCGACGCTGCATTGCGTGGAGTACTACTTCAAGGCGCCCGCCGACATCGCCGAGCGGACGGTGATCGTGATCGACCCGATGCTGGCCACCGGCAACACGGCCATCGCGGCGGTCGACCGGCTGCTGGAAGCGGGCGCGCGGGACATCCGGATGGCGTGCCTCCTCGCCTCGCCCGAGGGCCTGTCGAAGTTCCGGGGCCACCACGCCGACGTGAAGGTCTGGACCGCCGCCATCGACGAGCGGCTGAACGACCACGGCTACATCCTGCCGGGCCTGGGCGACGCCGGCGACCGCATGTACGGCACCCGATAGCCGGGAAAGCGGGCAGCCTGGCGCGGTCCTGCCTCGAAGCTGGGCGATATTCGAGCGATCCGCGGCGCGGGACGCCCCGCGATTGCGCCGGACCGACCGGCGGGCGCTGATGGGTCAGCCCTCTCGGGGCGTTCTCCTTCCTCGACCTTGGGCCGCGCGGTTCGCCTGCGCGGCCCATTCTTCGTCGGCCGGGCGGCGGCGCCTCAGAGCACCTTCTCGATCTCTTCCGCCGTCAGGCCGGCCGCCTCCAGCACCTCCCGCGTGTGCTGGCCGAGGCCGGGCGCCGGGCGACGCACGGGCGGCGCGCCTTCGGGGAACCGCACGGGAGTGGCGGGAGCGCGGAAGACGCCGCCAAGGCCATCCTCCAGCTCCACGAAGCACCCTGCGAGCTCCGCCCGCTCCGAGGCCGCGTGCTCGGCGAGCGTCCCCAGGGGGCCCCACGCGACGTCCAGGCTGTTCAGCCGCTCGCCCATCTCCTCGAGCGTGAAGCGGGCGAACCCCTCGTCGCAGATGGCGCGGGCCTCGCGCACGATGTCGAGGTCCAGCATCGGCAGTTCGAAGCGGGGGTCGGCCACCACCTCGGGGCGGTCGATGGCGATCATCACATTGGTGAAGCAGTTCACGTTCTTGGGCACGATCACCAGGTGCCGGTCGTCCTTGGTGCGGAAGAACCCGGAGATCGCCACGGGGCGGTCGTTGCGCGGCCCCGCGGTCTGCACCTCGCCGTAGTAGAGCTGGAGGGCGAGGTCCCAGCTGATGGCGTAGCTGCCGGCGCGCAGGAGGCTGGTCTCGACCAGCCGGCCGCGTCCCGTGCCGTGGCGCTCGTGCAGGGCGGCCAGGATGCCGGCCACGGTCGTGATCGCCGTCATGTGGTCGCCGAACCCCGGCCGCGAGGGGAACGGCTCCTGGTCGGTCGGGATGGTGGCGTGGGCCACGCCGCTGCGCGCCCAGAAGGCCGTGATGTCGAACCCGCCCTCGTCCGCGTACGGGCCCGTGAGGCCGAAGCCGGTGACGGCGGCGTAGATGAGCCTGGGGAAGTCGCCCTTCAGGCTGTCGTAGTCGAGCCCGATCTTCTTCAGCGAGCCCGGCCGGGTGTTGGTCACGAAGATGTCGGCGTCCCGAAGCAGCGCCTTCAGCGCCGCGCGGCCCTGCGGCTGGGTGGTGTCGAGGACGACGCCCTTCTTGCCGCGGTTCTCGTTGGCGAAGATCGGGCTCTGGCCGTTCTCGGGATTCGCGAAGAAGGCGCGGGTGACGTCGCCGATCGGGCTCTCCACCTTGATCACCTCGGCGCCCCAGTCCGCCAGGACCGCGGCGCAGGACGGGCCCGCCACCCAGGTCGACATCTCCACGACCTTCAGACCCTCAAGCAGCATCACGCATCTCCCGCAAACCCGCCGTCCAACTAAACGCGCCAGCGCCGCGGCGCCAACTCACGCCGCGGAAGGGGGCATGGAGGACCGGCGCGTTTTGGATAAAGATGCCGCCATGGGGAGACCAGCGAACGACGCCGGAGCGGCCGCCGCGGAAGCGGCGGGCGCGCGACGGCCGACGCGGCGCTTCGAGGCCAAGCGAAACGCCATCGTCCGCTCCGCGATCGAGGAGATGAACCGCAAGGGCGTCCGCGGCATGACGCTGGGCGACGTGGCCGCGCGCCTGGACCTCGTGCCCACCGGGGTCATCTACTACTTCCGCAACAAGGAAGAGCTCGCGGCGGCGGCCTTCCTCAAGGGAATCGAGACCTACCAGGGGCTGCTCGGCGAGGCCGGCCGCGAGGCGACCGCGGACGAGCGCCTGGCGGCCTTCCTTCGGGCCTGGTTCGACCACGCCGCGCGCGTGGGACGAGGGGAAGCCGACGTCCTGCCGGTGTACAGCGACGTTCGCGCGCTGAACGCGCCGGCGGTGAACACCGCCTATGTGGACATGTTCCGCGGCTTTCGCCGGCTGCTGCCGGGGCAGGAGACCCTGCCGCGCCTGCACCGCAACGCCCGGGCGCATCTGCTGCTGAGCCAGGTGCTGTGGATCTGCGCCTGGCAGCACCAGGTCGAGCCGGCCGACTATCCTCGCACTGCCGAACGGATGATCGCGATCCTGACGCAAGGCCTGCTGGGGCGGGGGACGAGCTGGACGACGCCCAGGCCGCTGGACCTCTCCCGCGATCCCGGCGCCGCGGCGTCGGCCGAGCCGTTTCTGCGCGCGGCGACCCAGCTGATCAACGACGAGGGCTATCACGGCGCCTCGGTCGAGCGCATCTCGGCCAGGCTGAACGTGTCGAAGGGCGCCTTCTACCACCACAACGAGACCAAGGACGAACTGGTCGTCGGCTGCTTCCAGCGCACGTTCGACCTGATGTGGGGCGCGATCCACGCCGCCGAGCGTGAGGGGGGATCCGGCCGCGACGTGCTGGTGTCGGCGGTCTCGGCCCTCATCGAACACCAGATGAGCGGGCAGGCGCCGCTGTTGCGCACCTCGGCGCTCAGCGCCGTGCCGGAGGCGATCCGACTGGGGCTGCTGCAGCGCTTCGACCGGATTTCGTACCGCTTCGCGTCCATCCTCTGCGACGGGATCGCCGACGGATCGGTGGCGCCGGTGGACGTGAACATCGCGTCCCAGACGATCACGACCGCCATCAACGCGGCCGCCGAACTGCACTACTGGACGCCCGGGCTCGCCGCGCAGGACGTCATCGCCCACTACGTGCGCCCGCTGTTCGAGGGGCTCGTCTCGCCGGCGGCGTGAGGCCTATTTCAGGTGCTCGTCGAACCAGGCGATGGCCAGGTTCACGGCCTCCTCGCGCTTCTCCGAGTAGACCCCGTAGTGCTTGATCCCCGGCAGGGTGACCAGCTTCGACGGACCCTTCACGCGGGTGCTGGCGAGGATCGCGTTCGGCCGGTTGTCGAACAGCTCCTCGTTCTCGGCGATGATGAACAGGCTGGCCGCGCGCACGTTCGGCGCGTCGTCCCCAGGGGTCCAGCGCAGCAGCTTGTCGCCGATGGGCGCGCCGATGAGGCCGCCGACCACCTGCGCCCCGGGTTCGGGGTAGCCGACCTCGCCGCGGGCCAGGCGCGCCGCCTGCTGGCGCATCGAGGCGGCGGCCGGATTGACCGCGCCGGCCGGCGGGCTGGACGGGACCGAGCCCACCTGTGAGACCAGCGCCTTCACCCGTTCGTCCCGCGCGGCGACATAGACCACCAGCCCGCCCGAGAAGCTCGATCCGCGGATCCCGATGCGTCCCGCGTCGACCGTCGGCTCGGCGGCCGCCCAGTCGAGGACGTTGAACCAGTCCTGGGTCTGTTCCGACGGGTCGACGTAGCCGCGCACGGCCTCGACCTCGGCCGTGAAGCGGCGCCCGGGCGGCAGCGGGTTCGGCTGCGGCTTCGTCAGAACCACCCGGCTGTCGCTCTCGCCCCAGCCGCGGTAGTCGAACGCGAGGACCTGGTAGCCCGCGCGGGCCATCTGCACGGCGTCGGCGCGGAAGCCCGAGGCCGTGCCGCCCCAGCCGTGCCCCATGATGATGGTGGGCAGCTTCTGGCCCGCCTTGGCCTTGGGCGCGAACATCTCGCCGTGGAGGCGGACGCCCTCGCTGAGGATGCTGACCGTCCGGAAGGCGACGTCGGCCGGCGCGCGGTAGTCGGCGGCGCGGCCGGTGGTCCAGGTCGCGGGGTCGGCCGGGTTGCGCCTCGGCGCGGCCGGCTGCTGCGCGGCGGCGGCGGTCGCCAGCATGAGCCCGCCCGCAAGGGCGACGATGGCCAGCCTGTCGAATGCGCCCATGGTCCTGCTCCCCCTGTTCCGTTTGGCCGTGTGCATATCACAGCCTTCGCCCGCGCGCCTTCGCCGCAGGTGGGAACGGGGTGCGGCCGCGCCGCGGGATGGGTGTCAGGACTCTTCGGCGACGACGCGGACGAGTTCGACGATCTTGCGGCGCACGGCCGGTTCGGCGATGCGCGGGAAGGCCGCCATCAGCTCCATGCCCTCGCTGGAGCACATGAACTCCTGCGCGGCGTCGCGTTGCGCCGCGAGGGTCTCCTGGTCGCCCAGGCCGTCGTAGAAGTAGGCCACCGGCGTCCTGAGCGCCGCGGCGATCTCCCAGAGCTTGGAGGCGGAAACGCGGTTGGCGCCGCGCTCGTACTTCTGGACCTGCTGGAAGGTGATGCCGAGGGATTCGGCCAGCCGCTCCTGGCTGACGCCCATTTCCTTGCGCCGCATGCGGATCCGAAGGCCCACGTGCCGGTCCACAGGGTGGGGGCCGTCGCCGCGGCCGGTGTCGGCGGGCCTGAGCACCGGTGCGCCCTTGATCTCGCGTTCCAAAGGTTTCGTCATTGCCCCCGACCAAGTGAAGCGGGGACCGCGCCACCCCCCGATGGGCGGCCCCCGCATCCGTACCTCCCCCGAGGTACGTCCATAAGTTGCGGCAAGCTCTCACGGCAGGGAAATCGACGCCTACCCATTTTGGGGGCGTGGCGCGTTCTCGTTTCGGTCAGGCTGCGCCCTTGAGGGACAAGATCTCGCGTTCCCAAAGTGGCAGAACCCCAAAATCTGCCAGGGCGGAGCAGAGGCGGTGCACGTGCGACTGATTGTCCAGCATGTACTGGACGAACAGCTCGCGGGCCAGGACGCGGGCCGGGACGACGAATCCGTCCCCCTTTCGTTCACACAGGTCGCGCTCGGCGAGCCGCGCCAGGTGCCGGCGGACGGTCTCGGGGGCGATGCCCAGCCGCTCGCTCAGGGTCGCCGCGCGGACGCCCTTGCGCTGCTCGTCGGGCACGAAGCCGTCGGGCGACCAGCCGTCCGCATCGGACCCCGCGTCGCCGTCCGGCAGGTGCTGGGTGTTCGCCTGGATGATGTCCATCAGGATCAGTCCCGTGACGACGTCTCCCACCTCGCGGCTGATCGGTTCGGCCAGGCGCAGCAGGTATTCGGCGGACAGGCGGTTCACCAGCCGCATGGGCGGGTTCTGGGTCTCGAAGGCGGGCTCTCCGGTCCGCTGCAGGTGCTCGAGCAGGCCGATCGCGCGCAGGCGGACGTACAGGCTGCGGACCAGGTTGTAGTGCGCCTCGGCCATCATCCGGTAGAGCGGCGAACTGAGCGGCGCGCTCGGCAGGATGACGCCCCGCGGCTGGATGCGGACAATGCCGAGGTCCGCGAGGGCCGTCACCCGCCGGCGGACCGTCTCGAACGGGATCCGCAGCGAATTGGACAGGGCGCTGAGGCTGACCGGCCGTCGCAGGTCGTCGGGCGGGGCCTGGTCGAGCGTCGCGTAGCGGGCCTGCAGCTCGGGACTGCGCGTGATCAGCGTGACGTTGGCCTGGCTGATGGCGGTCAGGAGCAGCCCGTCGATGACGTCGCGCCCGAAGCCGCCCAGCTTGACGAGGTCGAGCGCGAAGCCGTTCGCGAGCCGCGCCGACGCGCGGATGGCCGACAGCGACGCCGCATCGCGCGCCATGCTCCGATCACCCCCGTCACCCAACGTGTCGGGACGATATAGAACACGTCCGAAGACCCTTGGCATCCATTGCCGTGGGGGTGCGCCTACTTGTAGCGCTCGAACCACGCCAGGATGGCGGCCGCCTTCGCCGCCGACTGGGACGGCCGCGCCGCGATGCCGCCGTGGCTGGCGTCGGGCACGCGGACCAGCATCGTGGGCACGCCGCGGATCTGCAGGGCCGCGAAGTACTGGTCCGCCTCGGACGGGGGCGTCCGGTCGTCCTTGTCGCCCACGACCACCAGGGTCGGCGTCTTGACGTTGCCCACCAGCGAGAGCGGCGAGCGGGCCCAGTAGCCCTGGGGGTCCTCCCACGGCATCTTGCCGAACCAGTAGGGCCCCATGAACGCATAGCCGTCGGTGGTCAGCACCTGGCTCGCCCAGTTGATCACCGGCTTCTGGGTCGCCGCGGCGCGGAACCGGTCCGTCTTGCCGGTGATCCAGGCCGTCAGCAGGCCGCCGCCCGACCCGCCGGTCACATAGAGCCGCTTCTCGTCGACGAAGCCCTTGGCGATCGCGGCGTCCACCGCGCTCATCAGGTCGTCGTAGTCGCGGCTGGGGTAGTTCCGGTCGATCTCGTTGGCGAAGGCCTCCCCGTAGGACGTCGAGCCGCGCGGGTTGGCATAGACCACGACGTAGCCCGCCGCCGCGTAGAGCTGCATGTCGGTGGCGAAGGTGGGGCCGTAGGCGGCGAAGGGGCCGCCGTGGATCTCCAGGATCAACGGGTGCTTCTTCGCGGGGTCGAAGTTCGGCGGATAGACGATCCAGGCGCCGATCGGCTTGCGGTCGTAGCTGGACGTGACCGGCAGGGCCTCGACCCTGCCCAGGGTCTTGCCGGCGAACAGGTCGGCGTTGAGATCGGTCAGCCGCCGGACGCGCCCGCCGCTCCAGATCGCGAGGTCCGCCGGCCGCTCGGGGGTCGTGGCCGTGAACGCGATCAGCCCCCCGCGCCCGACCGAGAACTGGCCGCCGGTGTAGGGCCGGTCCAGGCCGCCGCCGCCGACGCCGGTGAAGAGGGGCTCCACCTTGCCGTCCAGGCCGACGCGCGCGACGCGGACCACGCCCTCGTCGTCGTAGAGGATGTACAGGCTCTTGCCGTCGGGGGCCCATTCGGCCGCGTTGACGCTTCGGTCCAGGCCGCCGGTCAGCACACGCACGTTGCGGCCGTCGCCGTCCATCACGTGGAGCCGGACGTTCTCGTAGCCCCGGCGCCGGGCGTCGTCGTACCCCAGGTAGGCGATCTTCGATCCGTCGGGCGAGACGGACGGGCTCGCGTCGGGCCCCACGCGGTTGGTGAGCCGGCGCATCGCGCCGTCCGCGACGCCCACCGCGTAGACCTCGGATTCCTGCGGGTCGCGCTCCCAGGTCTCGGCGCGGTTGGTGGAGAACAGCACGGACTTGCCGTCGCGCGTGAAGCTGATCGGCCCGGCGTCGTCGAACTTCCCGAAGGTGAGCTGGCGCGGCTGGCCGCCGTCGGCCGAGACCATGAACAGGTGCCGGTAACCGGGCTTGAGGAAGCCTTCGCCATCGGCGCGGAAGGTCACGCGGTCGATCACCTTCAACGGCTCGGCCCACTTCGCGCCCGCGGGCTTGCTGAGCGGCGGCGCCAGCGGCCGGCCTTCGTCGGCCACCAGCATCGTGAACGCCAGCGACCTGCCGTCGGGCGACCAGGCGATGTCGTTGGGCGCCTGCTCCAGGCTGGCGACCCGCGCCGAACGCCCCGAGGCCATCCAGCGCACCATCAGCTGCACGCCGTCCGCGCCCGCCGCCACATAGGCCAGCCGCGAACCGTCCGGCGACCAGCGGGGGCCCAGGTTCGCGTTCTCGTCGACGACCAACGGCGACTGCACGCCGCTCTGCGGGTCGACCAGCCAGATCGACCGCCGGGCGCGGTCGGTCATGATGTCGTTGGCCACGCGCACATAGGCGATCGCCCCGCCATCGGGCCGGACCTGCGGATCGCTGGCCTGCTGCAGGCCGAACAGGTCGCGGGCCCCGAAGGCCCGGGGCGGCGGCTCCACGCTCTGCGACCAGGCTCCGCCCGCCGTCGCCAGCATCACGGCGCCGATCAATCCTGCCAGCCGCATCCGTCTCGCTCCCCGAACCAGGCTGCAGAAGAGGGCGGGGGCAGACCTTTGTCCAGCCGCAGGCCGAAGCTCAGAGCGTCGGGTCGGGAGCCACCCGGACGAGCATCTTGCCGAAGTTGCCGCCCTTCAGCATTTCGGCGAAGGCCGCGGGGATGGTCTCCAGGCCCTCGCGGATGTCCTCGCGGTACTTCACGCGCCCCTCGGCGACCCAGGGGACCATGTCGTCCAGGAAGGCGTCGTGGTGGCCCTCGACGTAGTCGCCGACGAAGAGGTTGGTGACCGTGACGCCCCGGGCCTCTGCGGCCGCGCGCTCGGCGGCGCCGGCGTCGCCGCCCACGTCGCCGTAGTGGGCGATGAGGCCGCAGATCGTCATCCGCGCCTTGCTGTTGAACAGCGGCAGCACGGCTTCGAAGACCGCCCCGCCGACGTTCTCGAAGTAGACGTCCACGCCGTCGGGGCAGGCCGCCGCCAGGTCCTGCGCGAAGCTGGGCGACAGGTGGCTGACGCAGGCGTCGAAGCCCAGCTCGCCGGTGACATAGGCGCACTTCTCCTCGCGCCCGGCGATGCCGACCACGCGGGCGCCCTTGAGCCGCGCGAGCTGGCCCGCGATCTGGCCGACGCCGCCCGACGCCGCGGAGACGACCACGGTCTCGCCCGGCTTCGGGTCGCACTGGAGGATCATGCCGGCGTACGCGGTGAGGCCCAGCATGCCCAGCACGCCGACGGCCTGCGAGATGCGGCCGCGCGCGGGGTCCAGCCTGCGGGGAACCATGTAGCCGGGGCGCGGGACGCCTTCGCCGATCAGCCCGTACTCGGCCCAGCCGTTGGTGCAGAAGACGAAGTCGCCGGGGGCCAGCCCGTCGATCCGGCTCTCGACCACCTGGGCCACGGTGCGGGCGTGGCACGGCGCGCCCTCCGGCTCCACGCCGCGCCGCTTGTAGCCCCACTGGTAGGGATCCAGCGAGACGTAGAGGGTGCGCGTGAGCGCCTGACCCGGGTCGGGCTTCGGGGTCGGCGCCTCGCGCAGCGCGAACGTGCCCTCGTCCGGCCACGGCGGCGGCGGGCGCTTGGCCAGGGTCCAGTAGCGGTTCATGCGATGTCTCCAGCGTTCGCCGGCACTTTAGCGGCGCGTGGCGAGAGCGGCGCCCGGAAAACCGAGCCACAGGCGGCCAGCCTCAACAATCGTTTGACGCACGCGCGGGTCCGGGCGCCAAATTCCGGGCATGACGATCCGCCCTGAACTCGCCGCCATCGTCGGAGTGATCGACTTCGATCCCGACGCCCTGCACGCGAAGTACCTCGCCGAGCGCGACAAGCGGATCCGGCCCGACGGCGTGGGCCAGTACGTGCAGGTCACGGCGGAGTTCTCGCACTACGTCGACGACCCCTACGTGGAGCCCGGCTTCACGCGGGCGCCGGTGACGGACGAGGTCGAGTTCGCCATCATCGGGGGCGGCTTCGGGGGCCTGCTGATGGGCGCGCGCCTGCGCGAGGCCGGGTTCGAGCGCATCCGCGTGATCGACGTCGCGGGCGACTTCGGCGGCACTTGGTACTGGAACCGCTACCCGGGCGCCATGTGCGACGTGGAAAGCTACGTCTACCTGCCCCTGCTCGAGGAGCTGGGATACATCCCCCGGCACAAATACTCGTTCGCGCCCGAAATCCTGGAGCACAGCCGCAACATCGGCCGACACTTCCGGCTCTACGACGACGCGCTGTTCCAGACGTCCATCACGGGCCTGGAGTGGGACGAGGTCGCGAAGCGGTGGTGGGTGTCGACCAACCGCGGGGACCGGTTCAAGACACAGTACGTGGCCATGGCCAGCGGGCCGCTGAACCGCCCGAAGCTGCCGGGCATCCCCGGCATCAACGACTTCAAGGGCCACACCTTCCACACGTCGCGGTGGGACTACCGCTACACCGGCGGCGATCCGAGCGGCGGGCTGACCGGGCTCGCGGACAAGCGGGTCGGCATCATCGGCACCGGCGCCACGGCGATCCAGTGCATCCCCCACCTCGGCGAATGGGCGAAGGAACTCTTCGTGTTCCAGCGGACGCCCTCGTCGGTGGACGTGCGCAACAACGCCCCCACCGACCCCGACTGGGCGAAGTCGCTGACGCCGGGCTGGCAGCAGCGGCGGATGGACAACTTCAACATCCTGGTCTCGGGCGGCGACGCCGAGGAAGACCTCGTCCATGACGGCTGGACCGACATCTTCCGCAACCTTCAGAACGCGGCGGTGAAGAAGGCGGGCAAGCAGCTCGGACGGCGGCTGACCAGCGAGGAGCGGGCCCAGCTCCTGGAACTCGCCGACTACCGCAAGATGAACCAGGTGCGGGCGCGGGTGGACGCGATCGTGAAGGACCCGGCCACGGCCGCGGCCCTGAAACCCTGGTACCGCCAGTTCTGCAAGCGGCCCTGTTTCCACGACGAGTACCTGGACACCTACAATCGTCCCAACGTGACCCTGGTGGACACCCAGGGGCGGGGCGTGGAGGCCCTGACCGAGACGGCGGTGGTGGCGAACGGACGCGCCTACGACGTCGACTGCCTGGTGTTCGCGACCGGGTTCGAGGTGGGCACCAGCTACACGCGCCGCGCGGGCTACGACGTGGTTGGGCGCGGCGGCGTCAGGCTCTCGGACCACTGGGGCGAGGGCATCCGGACCCTGCACGGCCTGACCACCGCCGGCTTCCCCAACTGCTTCTTCCTGGGCTTCACCCAGACCGCGGTGACGGTTTCGGTGCCCCAGGCGCTCAACGAACAGGCCCGGCACGTGACGTACATGGTCACCGAGGCCCGCAAGCGGGGCGCCGAGGCGCTGGAGCCGACGCGCGAGGCGGAAGCCGCCTACGTGGACGAGGTCCGAAGCCTCGCCCGCATGGGCCAGAGGTTCTATTCCGAGTGCACGCCCGGCTACTACAACTCGGAAGGCGCCGCCGGGAACCGGCAGGGCTTCTTCTCCGACATGTACGGCGCCGGACCGCTCGTCTTCTTCGACGTGCTGAAGGCCTGGCGGGCGAACGGCGACCTGCCGGGGCTCGCGCTGAACTAGGACTGCACGCGCTCCACGGGCGGCACGAGGTAGGCCCCGTGGAGCAGGTCGGGCCTGGGCAGGTAGGCGCGCAGGAACAGGGAGAAGGGCCTGTCCGACGCGGGCAGCCAGTTGGCGACGCGGTCCTCGCCCGGGTTGTCCCGGCCGATCCAGATGTCCAGCGAGCCGTCCGGATTGTAGCGGAGCCCCGGCGAGCGGTCGCCGATGGCGTAGCGGCGCAAGGGGTTGTCGGCGAAGAAGAACTGCCCGTCGTCCGTGCCCTCGTAGAGGGTCAGCGACCAGAACGAGTTCACCGGCAGCAGGCGGTCTGCCGGAAAGTGCAGCCGCCAGAGCGCCCCGGGGTCGAACAGGTAGCGCGGCAGGTCGCCCTTGGCGCGCATGTACATGGCCTCTTCCGGCGGCAGGGCGGCGAGCCCTCCGATGGCGACCGCGGCGCGGTAGTCGTACTCCTGGCCGAAGTCGCCCAGGCGCGCATAGGGGTAGGTCCAGCCCTCGGTGAACGGCGCCTTCTTCAGCCCGCTGCGCAGGCTGCCCTGCCGGGCCTGCGCGACGCCGCGGGCGATGGCGGCCTGCTCGTCGGCCGTGAACCGATCCGGATCGAAGGCGTCCAGGCCCAGCGGCGCCATGGCCTGGACGATGACGCCGTCCTGGAGGAGAGGCGGATTCTCGGCCATCAGGCGCGCGGCGCTTCGGAAGTAGTCCTGCCACGGCGCGTCACGGCTTGCGGCCGGCGGCGGGGCGTCGACCGCCGGCCCCTGCATCCGCAGCCCGTCCTGAACGGCGCGGGCGGCGTCGAGATCGTGCTCGCCCTCGACGAGGATCCGGGCCAGCGCCCAGACGCGGCGGGTGGGCGCACGCACGACATCCCGGCCCGCGCGCGGCTCGTCGGGCCCCACGAGCACGTAGCGACCGCCGTCCCCGCCGGTCGTGCGCGTGCCCAGGATGGCGAAGTTGTTGGTGTAGGCGTCCATCAGCGCGAGGGAGAAGTAGCGTCCGCCCGTGGGCGGAATCGTCACCGTCACGGGCCCCCGGGAGAGGTCGACGTGGGCCGACGAGTAGAGCGTGTCGTTGTTGGGCGTGGTGATCTCGCGCGCCGTATGGTCCACGAGGTCGCGGCCGTGGGCGAAGGTGTTCCAGGGCCCGCCGCCGGCGAAGGCGGCCGTGCGGGCCGAGGCCACCTCGATCAGGGGCAGCGTGAAGGTCCAGGCCAGGCGGGCGGCGCGCTCGAGGGCGTTGAGGTCGGCTTGGGTCATGCGCTCTCGTCAGCGGGAGCCGGCGGCCGGCGTCGCCTGGATGGCGGCTTCCAGCGCCGTCTTCCAGCCCGTGAGCTGGGAGGCGCGCCAGCATCCGTCGCACTCCGCGACCTGCCCAGCCAGCCAGGCGAGCTCGGCGGCCGCCTTGGGATCTCCCGTGTGCGCGTAGGCCATCCCCAGGCCCGCGCGCGCCTCGGGGTGCTTGGGCGC
The DNA here is from genome assembly GCF_016793225.1 of Phenylobacterium sp. Lineage (GTDB taxonomy): Bacteria > Pseudomonadota > Alphaproteobacteria > Caulobacterales > Caulobacteraceae > Phenylobacterium. The sequence goes on along the minus strand of NZ_JAEUMN010000069.1, from coordinate 43,340 downwards.
GATGCGCACCGCCGTCGTGTAGGTCCGTCGCGCGGCCGACCAGTCGCCGAGACCCTGCTGGGCGGCGCCGAGCAGGAGCCACGACTCCACGCGCTTGGGGTCGGCCCGCGTCACCGTGGCGGCGTAGCGGCGGGCCCTGGCGTAGTCCTTGGCCTTCAGCGCCCGGTTGGCTTCGTCGATCGCGCGCTGGGTCACGTCGCGCTGGGCGTCGGCCAGGGCGTTGGCCCCCGACTCATAGGCCTCGATCTCGGAGGCGAACTGCGCGTGCGCGGACGCGCCGCCCAGCACAGCCGCCGCCGCGAGCGTCGCCGCCGCGATCCCCGTCATGCCCAGACGCCGCATGAGCCTCTCCCCGACTGGCCTCCAGGCGAGACCTTAGCCGCTCAGAAGCTGGCCTGCACGCTGTAGAGCCGGGCGTAGGGCCCGTCCCGCGCGATCAGCGCGTCGTGGGTTCCGGACTCGACGATGCCGCCGTCGCTCAGCACCAGGATGCGGTCGGCGTGGCGGACGGTGGACAGGCGATGGGCGATCACCAGCGTGGTGCGCGCCCGGGCCAGCTCCAGGAGCGCCGTCTGGACCGCCCGCTCGCTCTCGTTGTCGAGGGCGCTGGTGGCCTCGTCGAAGATCAGGATCGGCGGGTCCTTGAGGAAGGCGCGCGCGATGGTCAGCCGCTGCTTCTGGCCTCCGGACAGCTTGACCCCGCGCTGGCCGATGTCGGTGGCGTATCCCTTCGGCAGCGCCGAGATGAAGCCGTGCGCGTTCGCGGCCCGGGCGGCGGCCTCCAGTTCGGCGTCGGACGCGTCGGGACGCCCGTAGCGCAGGTTGTCGGCCACCGTGCCGGCGAAGAGATAGACGTCCTGCTGCACGACGCCGACGTTGCGGCGCAACGAGTCCAGCGTGATGTCGCGCACGTCGGTCCCGTCGATGCGGATCTCGCCGTCGCTGACCTCGTAGAAGCGCGGGATGAGGGCGCACAGCGTGCTCTTGCCGACGCCCGACGCGCCGACCAGGGCGACGAACTCGCCCGGGCGGACATCGAACGAGACCCCGGACAGCACCTGCGGCCCGTGATCCTCGTAGCGGAACCCCACGTCGCGGAAGCTGATCGCGCCGCGCGCCCGGCCGATCAGCTGCGCGCCGGGCCGATCCTGGATGTCGGGCCGGACGTCCAGGATCTCCATCATGCGCGTGAAGCCCGTCCAGCCCTGCTGCCAGAGCCGTGCGAAGTTGGCGAGCCTCTGGACGGGATCCACCAGCACGGCGACGCACAGCAGGAAGGCCAGCAGGTCGCCGACGGAAAGGCCGCCCTGAACGACGCGCGCCGCGCCGCCGACGATGACGGCCAGCGTGAGGAGCTGGCCGAAGGCCAGCGCGCCGACCGAGAAATAGGCCTCGCTGAGATAGCCTTCGCGGCGGCTCGCCAGGAACTCGGCGTTGGCGGCGTCGAAGCGGCGGGTCTCGAGCGCCTCGTTGGCGAACGACTTCACGACGCGGATGCCCGCCAGCGAGTCCTCCACCTGCTCGTTGATCGCGCCGATACGCTCGCGCGATCGCGCCACGGCCGCGCCCATGCGCCGGTTGAAGTGCAGCGCGTAGGCCACCGCGAACGGCGTCGCCGCCAGGATGACGAGGGTCAGGGGCAGATCCAGGAGCGCCAGGATGGCGACGGCGCCTCCGAACTTGAGCGCCGCGATGGCCAGGTCCTCGGGGCCGTGGTGGTAGAGCTCGCCCAGCATGTGCAGGTCGTTGGTGATGCGGCTCATCAGCTGGCCGACCCGGTGGCGGTCGTAGAAGGAGAACGACAGCTTCTGGCAGTGCTCGAAGAGGTCCTTGCGCAGCGCGCCCTCCATCTTCGCGCCCATGACGTGGCCCTGGTAGTCGACGAAGAGGGTGGCCAGCACCTGCGCCGCCAGCAGGAGCAGCATGGCGCCGCCCGCCAGGTAGATGTCGGGCAGCACCGCCGGCGTGGCGCCGGCGTCGGCCAGGCGCTGGGTCACCCAGCGCGCGGCGAGGGGGAAGGCCAGGGCGGCGCCCGCCACGAGGATCGCGCAGCCGAGGTCGGCCGCCAGCAGCGGCAGGTGCGGCCGGTAGTAGGAGAGGAACTTGCGCGCCCGCGCGGTCGGCGGGGCGCGGAACGAGGGGGCGTCAGTCGCGGCGTCGGCCGGGGCCCTCCCGGGTCGAGTGAGCATGGAACGTCATGTCCTGGATGTGGATGGGATCTCCTTTCGTCGGGGACATGGCGGTTTTCATCTGGCTCTCCCGGACCGGGTTCACGAGGCGCCGACTATGCCTGCGCCGCCGCGGCCTGGCTACTGCGACGCGCCGCGGGCTTCGACGCGGACGATGTCGACGAGCACGTCGTCCTCCACGAGGTGGAAGACGTCGTAGCGGTCGAGCGTGGGGTCGATGTGGCCGGGCGCGAAGGCCACCCGCTCGCCGCGGGCGACGGCGGCTTCCGGGCGCATGAGCAGGCCGTGCTCGTCCCCGAAGAAGCGGTAGGCGCAGCCCGCGAACCTGGGAGACAGCGGGACCGGCATGGGCCCCTCGGTGGAGAAGGCCTTCAGCCCGGCGTCGACCGTCACCCACCTCGGGTGGTTGGCGGAGATCACGGTGGAGACGATGGTCGCCGCCTGCTCGTAGGCGCCCTCCGGGTCGCTTCCGAGCGCCTCGCGGTACTCCCGGTCCATGAAGGCGTACGAGCCGGGCTGGACCTCGTTCAGGACCCCCTGCGCGGCGTCGGCGGCGAAGGTGCCGGTGCCGCCGCCCGTGACGACGTCCACCGTGCCGCCGGCGGCGCGGATGGCGGCGATGGCGGCCAGCAGCGTCTCCATGCCGGCGGCGACGGCGCTGGCGCGCGCGTTCGCGCCTTCCATGTGCTGCCAGTTCCCGCCGTAGCCCTGGACGCCCAGGAGACGCAGGGCGGGCTGGGCCAGGACCGCGCGGGCGACCGCGGCCGCCTGGGCGGCGTCATGCACGCCCGTGCGGCTCAGGCCCACGTCCACGTCGATGATCACCTGGATCGGCGTGCGGGCCGCGGCCGCCAGCTCGGCGGCGGCGTCGGGGTGGTCGATCGCGATCCGGAAGTCCGGCAGGGTGGCCGCGAGGTGCGCCGCCCGGGCCGCGTTCAGCGAGCCCGCGACGGGGGAGGTGACGAGGATCCGGCCGATCCCCTCGGCGGCCAGGGCTTCGGCCTCGGCGAGCTTGGCGCAGCAGACGCCGACGGCCCCGGCGGCCAGCTGTCGGCGGGCGAGGGCCGCGCACTTGTGGGACTTGGCGTGGGGCCGAAGGGCAAGGCCCGCCTGCGCCGCCCGCGCGGCCATCTGGGCCACGTTGCGGTCGAAGGCGGCCAGGTCGATCACGGCGGCGGGCGTCGGGATCGCTTGGGCCGAGCCCGGTTCGCCCAGCGTCTGCAGGGCCGCGGCGATGTGCGGCCGGGCGGCGAGGGGGCCCAGGCGGTCGGCGACCTCTTGCGCCCCCGGCGGCATCAGTCGCCCATGTAGGCCGGCATCCAGCCCTCGTGCGCGGCGCGAAGCTCGTCCAGCGGCAGGTCGAAGGCGCCCTCCACGACGATGGCCGCGCCTCCGGCCTCGCCCAGGATGGCGGCGGGGACGCCGGCGGCGCGGGCCGCCTGCAGGACGGGGGTCGGGTCGTTCAGCGCCACCAGGTAGCGGGCCTGATCCTCGGCGAACAGGGCCACCCAGGCGGGCCCTTCCAGCCGCAGCTCGCAGCCGACGTCGGAGGCCAGGCACATCTCGCAGACCGCCGCGGCGAGGCCGCCGTCCGAAAGGTCGTGGACAGTCCGCAGCGCGCCCGCCTCGATCAGGCCGCGGACGAGGTCGCCGGTGGTCTTCTCGAGCGCCAGGTCGACCGGCGGCGGCGCGCCGTCCTCGCGGCCGGCGACCTCGCGCAGGTACATCGAGGCGCCCAGCTCCCCGCGCGTCGCGCCGACCAGGACCAGCACGTCGCCTGCCTTGAGGTTGGAGAAGTCGGCGCGTTTCGCGGAGTCCGCGATCAGGCCCACGCCGCCCACGGCGGGGGTGGGCGGAATGGCCGCGCCGTTGGTCTCGTTGTAGAGGCTGACGTTGCCGCTCACGACCGGGAAGTCGAGGGCGCGGCAGGCCTCCGCCATGCCGTCGATGGCGCGGACGATCTGGCCCATGATCTCGGGCCGCTCAGGGTTGCCGAAGTTGAGGTTGTCGGTGATGGCGATGGGCGTGGCGCCCACGGCGGTCAGGTTGCGCCAGGCCTCGGCCACGGCCTGCTTGCCGCCCTCGAAGGGGTCGGCCTGGACATAGCGGGGCGTCACGTCCGAGGTGACGGCGAGCGCCTTCCTCGTGCCGTGCACGCGGACGACGCCGGCGTCGGCGCCGGTGGCCGAGTCCTCCAGCGTGTCGGCCATGACGTGGCGGTCGTACTGTTCCCAGAGCCAGCGTTTGGACGCCATGTCGGGCGAGGACATCAGCTTCAGCACGGCGGCCTTGAGGTCGCCGGGCTCGTTGACGTCGGCCAGCGTGAGGCGCGGCGGCGGGACCGGGGCGGTCCACGGGCGGTCGTAGAGCGGCGCGTCGTCGAACAGCGGCGCCAGCGGGACGTCGGCGACGGTCTCGCCGTGGTGCTTCAGGACCAGATGGCCGGTGTCGGTGGTCCGGCCGATGATGGCGGCGTCCAGGCCCCACTTCTCGAAGATGGCGTGGCCGTCGCGCTCGCGGCCGGGCTTCAGGATGGCGAGCATCCGCTCCTGGCTCTCCGAAAGCATCATCTCGTAGGCGGTCATGCCCTCTTCGCGCTGGGGCACGGCGTCGAGGTCGAGCTCGATGCCGACGCCGCCCTTGCCGGCCATCTCGACCGACGAGGAGGTGAGGCCGGCTGCGCCCATGTCCTGGATGGCGGCCACGGCGCCCGACGCCATCAGCTCCAGCGTGGCCTCGATCAGCAGCTTCTCGGCGAAGGGGTCGCCGACCTGGACGGTCGGGCGCTTCTCCTCGGCGTCCTCGCTGAACTCGGCCGAGGCCATGGTGGCGCCGTGGATGCCGTCGCGCCCGGTCTTCGAGCCGAAGTAGACCACCGACAGCCCGGCGGCCGGCGCCGCCGAGTAGAAAATCTTGTCGGCGTCGGCCAGGCCCACGCACATGGCGTTGACCAGGATGTTGCCGTCGTAGCCGCGGTGGAAATTGGTCTCGCCCGCCACGGTGGGCACGCCCACGCAGTTGCCGTAGCCGCCGATGCCGGCGACGACGCCGGACACCAGCCGCCTGGTCTTGGGGTGGGACGGGTCTCCGAAGCGCAGCGCGTTCAGGAGCGCGATCGGCCGCGCCCCCATGGTGAAGACGTCGCGCATGATGCCGCCGACGCCCGTCGCCGCGCCCTGATAGGGCTCGATGAAGCTGGGGTGGTTGTGGCTCTCCATCTTGAAGATGCAGGCCTGACCGTCGCCGATGTCGATGACCCCGGCGTTCTCGCCCGGTCCCTGGATCACCTTCGGGCCGCTGGTCGGGAACTTGCCCAGGTGCTTGCGGCTGGACTTGTAGCTGCAGTGCTCGGACCACATGACCGAGAACACGCCCAGCTCCACGTCGTTGGGCTCGCGGTTCAGCCGCTTGACGATCAGGTCGTACTCGTCGGGCTTCAGGCCGTATTCGGCGGCCTTTTCGGCCATGGTCTTGGCGGGGGCGGCGCTCATGGACGCGGCTTCTAGCGGGACTCTCCCGCAAGGGCGAGGGGGCGACCGCCGCGGCCGCTCACACGCCGAACTCCACCCACAGGGGGTAGTGGTCGCTGATCCGCCAGGAGAGCTGGTTGCGGTTCAGTCCCGTCAGCACCGCGCCCTGGAAGTCGATGCCCCCGGCCTGGCGGAAATCGAGCGTCAGGTAGGGCTTGCCCTTGACCGTCTGGAACCAGGCGATCTGGTCGAAGAAGCTCCCGAGGTCGGGCTTGTCCAGCGACGACGACAGGGTCCGTGGGATCCGCTCGAGGCCAGGGGCGGGCGTGAGCCCCGTCGAGGTGAACGCCTGCCACAGCGGGTCGTCGCGGCGATCGATGTTGAAGTCGCCCATGCAGATCAGGTTCTGGCCGTAGTCGTCCATCTGCTCGGCCCAGTTCCGCAGCCACCTGGCGATGGCGCGCAGTTCGCCGACCCGGTCCGACGGTCCGGCGCCGTAGTTCACGTGCAGGGTGACGAGCACGAAGGTCTTGCCGTTGGCCAGGAAACTGACGGCGTAGGGCGTGCGGACGAACTGCCGCTGGAAGGCGTTGGCCGGGTCGGCGAGCGGGTCGTTGAGGTCCTCCGGCACGACAAGTTCGCAGGCCAGGCCCGAGAGCTTCACCCGCTCGCTGTCGAAGATGAAGGCGAGGCGCTCGCCGTTGCCCGGGTCGCCGCGCGTGACGTCGGTCATCACGAAGCCCCAGCGCGGGCCCATCTTCTTGAGCACATGGCGCAGGGCGCGGAGGTTGGCCTTGACCTCCTGGACCGCGATCACGTCGAAGCGGGAGAGGATCTCGGCGATCAGGACGGCGGCGTGGAGGTCGCGTCGGGGCGAATCGCCCTCGGCGCTCGCCCACTTCAGCGTCAGGTCGCCGAAGGCCCGGATGTTCCAGGTCGCGATGAGGAGGTTGCCCGCCGTCTTCGGCGGCACGTGGGCCATCCGCGGCGCGAGGGCGGAAAGGTCGTCCAGCACCGCCTGCGGCGGCGGATCGGTGATCTGCGGCATCGGCGCGCTCCGGCTCGGCGTCCGCGAGCATGGCGCGGGCGCGGCGGCCACGGCAAGGCTTGGCGCGCCCCGTGGGCTTGGGATCGGAATTCGGCTATCCCACCCGCGACGATGAACGGGAGAGCGGAATGACGCGGCGGGTTGCGAGCATGACGGTGGCGATCGCCGCCCTGGGCCTGATCTCGGCGACCCAGCCGACGGCGGCGCCGATGGCGCAGGACACGACGGCGCCGGCTCCGGCCGCCGCCCCATCCGGCTACCTTCCGCGCGGCGGCGCGCCCAGCAGCCTGGCGCTGGTGCCGCCGCCTCCGCAACCCGGGTCCGCGGCGCTCGCTCGCGACGAAGAGGCGAACCGGGCGGCGGTGCGCACCGGACCGCGCTGGGAGATCGCCACCCTCGACGCCGACCTCAGCACCCCGGCGGCGGTGCAGGCCTTCTCGTGCGCCGCCGACGTGGACATCAGCCAGGCCTCCACGCCGAGGCTCTACGCCCTCCTGCGCCGCAGCCTGATCGACATGGGCGGCTCCACCTATCCCACCAAGACCAAGTACCTGCGCACCCGCCCGTTCGCGGCCACCGGCACGGCGATGTGCACGCCGGCCTACGATGCGGTCCTGCGCCGGGACGGTTCCTACCCCTCGGGCCACAGCGCCATCGGCTGGGGCTGGGGGCTCATCATCGCCGCGGCGGCGCCCGAGCGGGCCGAACAGATCCTCGCGCGCGGCCGGGCGTTCGGGCACAGCCGGCTGATCTGCAACGTCCACTGGCTGAGCGACGTCGAAGAGGGGCGCGTGATGGGCGCGGCCACCGTCGCCAGGCTGCAGGCCGTCCCCGAGTTCCGCACCGACCTCGAGGCGGCGCGGGCCGAGATCCTGGCTGCGCGGCAGGCGGGGAAGCGTCCGACGCGCGATTGCGCAGCCGAGGCCGCGGCGCTGGCCGGCGGATGAGCGCCGCTTGATTTCCGCCGGCGCCTCGTGTCCGTTCGGCGCGAGGCGAGGGGGGACAACCATGCGCGGAAGCATCCTGGCGGCGGCTTGCATCGCGGCGGTCGCGTTCGGAGGCGGCGCATCGGCCGCGCCCTCGGCGGCGAAGCTGAAGGCCGAGGCGGCGGCCAAGGTCGAGTCGCAGGCCAAGCTGGGCCAGGTGATCGTCGACACCGTCTTCAGCTTCGGCGAGCTGGGCTACCAGGAGGTCGAGACCTCCCGCTATCTCACCGATCTCCTGGAGAAGAACGGCTTCACCGTCACGCGCGGGGTCTCCGGCATGCCGACGGCCTGGACCGCCACCTGGACCCAGGGGTCGGGCGGCCCGGTGATCGCCTTCGGTAGCGACATCGACGGCATCCCCAAGGCGAGCCAGACGCCGGGCGTGGCCTATCGGAAGCCGATGGTGGAAGGCGCGCCGGGCCACGGCGAGGGACACAACTCGGGCCAGGCGGTGAACATCCTCGCCGCCCTCGCGCTGAAGGACATCATGGCCCGGGAGAAGATCCCCGGCACGCTGATGCTGTGGCCGGGCGTGGCCGAGGAGCTGGTGGGGGCCAAGGCCTGGTTCGTGCGCGACGGCATGTTCAAGGACGTCGACGCCGCGATCTTCACACATGTGAGCGACAACCTGCAGACCAGCTGGGGCCGTCCGCTGGGCACCGGGCTGGTCTCGGTCGAGTACACCTTCAGCGGCGAGTCCGCGCACTCGGCCATGGCGCCCTGGCGCGGCAAGAGCGCGCTGGACGCGGTCGAGCTGATGAACCTGGGCTGGAACATGCGCCGCGAGCACCTGCGGCCGCTGCAGCGCTCGCACTACGTGATCTCGGACGGCGGCGACCAGCCCAACGTGGTGCCCTCGAAGGCCAGCGTCTGGTACTTCTTCCGCGAGATCGATTTCGAGAACATCTCCCGGAACTTCGCCCTCGGAAACCGGATCGCCGACGCTGCGGCGCAGATGACCGACACCACCGTGACCCGGCGCATCGTGGGGACGGCGGCCCCGCGGCACTTCAACAAGCCGATAGCCCTGGCGATGAAGGCCAACATCGACAAGGTGGGCCTGCCGACCTGGACCCCGGACGAGCAGACCTTCGCCCGCGCGGTGCAGAAGCTGGTCGGCGGCGAGGAGAAGGGCCTGGCGACCAGGCTCGAGCCGCTGAGCGCGCCGGCCGATCCGCCGGTGAGCGGCGGCTCGGACGACATCGGCGACATCTCGTGGACCGTGCCGACCGTGGTCCTGCTCTATCCGTCGAACATCCCCAGCCTGCCGGGCCACAACTGGGCCAACGCCATCTCGATGGCGACCCCGATCGCGCACAAGGGCGTGGTGGCCGGGGGCAAGGTGGCGGCGATGACGGCGCTGGACCTGCTGCTGGACCCGAAGCTGATCCCCGCAGCCAAGGCCTACTTCGAGACCGAGCAGCCCAAGGAGGGCAAGTACGTCCCGGTCATCGGGCCGGGCGACAAGCCGATGATCGAGCGGAACGCCGACATCATGGCGCAGTTCAGGGACCGGATGCGGCCTCTCTACTACGACGCCTCGAAGCACCCGACCTACCTGGACCAGCTGGGGATCAGGTTCCCCGAGCTGACGCCGCCGAAGCCCTGATCGTCCGGGCCGGCGCGGGTGGGCGGAGGATCGCCTACCGCGTCTGCCCGCCGTCCACCGGGACCACCGCGCCCGTGATGAAGCTGGCTGCGGGGCTGAGCAGGAAGGCCGCGGCCGCGCCGATCTCCTCGGGCTTGCCGTAGCGGTTCAGCGGCACCTCGCGCTTGATCCAGCGGGCCCAGGCCTCGGCGCGCGGGCCCGTGGCGTTGGCCTCCCAGGTCCCGCCCGGGAAGATGATGTTGCCCGGCGCGATGGCGTTGACGCGGACGTTCTTCGAGCCGGCGATGCGCGCGAGCTCCTTGGTCATGTGGTTCATGGCCGCCTTGGCGGTGCCGTAGGTCATGGCGGTTCCGAGGGCGCCCAGGCCGGCGATCGAGCTGATCAGGAGCACCGAGCCCTCTCCGCGGGGCGTCATGACGCGGAGCGCGGTGCGGGCGAGCCGCCAGGCGCTGTCGAGGTTCTGGGTGAAGCCCGCGTCCCAGGTCTCGTCATCCACCTCGAAGCCGGGCGGGCAGGGATAGAGGCCGACGTTGGCCACGGCGCCGAAGATCGGCCCGAGCTCGGCCTCCGTGCGGGCGACGGCGTCCTCGATCACCTTGGTGTCGCGCATGTCGCCGCTGATCGCGAGCAGGCGATCGGCGCCATGGATATCCGCCAGCCGCGCGCGCTCGGCCTCCAGCGCCTCGGCGCCGCGGGCGGTGATGGCGAGCCTGGCGCCTTCGGCCAGGCAGGCCTCCACGATGCCCAGACCGATGCCGCGGCTGGCGCCGGCGATGAAGATGACCTTGTCCTTGAGCCCCAGGTCCATTCTGTCTCTCCACGATGACGGTGCGGCGGGGCGTCGGCGCTACTCGCGCCCTTCCAGGATCGCCAGGGCCTGCTCCGCCAGCGCCCCGCAGCCGTTGATCGCCTCGCTTTCGCGGGCCGAGTTGCCCGAGAGGATGCGGCGGTAGACGCCCTGGCTGATCGAGGCGAGGCGGAAGATCGAGAACGCCATCAGGAACGGCCAGTCCGGGATTTCGCCGCGGCCGGTGCGCTCGCAGTACTTCGCCACGTACTCGGCCTCGGTCGGGATCCCGCTGGTCGCGAAGTCGACGCCGTCCAGGCTGCCCCAGCCCGGGGAGTGCGAGCGCCAGATGAAGGCGTTGTAGGCGATGTCGGCCAGCGGGTGGCCGATGGTGGAAAGCTCCCAGTCGAGCACCGCGATGATGCGGTTCTCCGTGGGGTGGTACATGACGTTCTCGAGCCGGTAGTCCCCGTGCGCGATCGAGACCGACTGGTCGGCCGGGATGCGCGCCGGCAGCTTCTCGATGAGCGCGTCCATCGCCGGGATCTCTTCGGTCTTGGCGCCCTCGTACTGGCGGGTCCAGCGGGCGACCTGGCGCTCGAAGTAGTTGCCGGGCCGGCCGTAGTCGCCGAGGCCCACCGCCTCGAAATCCACCTTGTGCAGCCTGGCGAGGGTGGCGTTGAGGTCGTCGTAGATCTCGGCCCGGTCCTTCGGCGACAGGCCGGGCAGGGTGGCGTCACGGAAGATGCGGCCCTGCAGGTAGTCCATCACGTAGAAGGTCGCGCCGATCACCTGATCGTCGTCACAGAGCGCCCGCATCTTCGGCACGGGGATCTGGCCGTCGAGGGCCTTCATCACGCGGTACTCGCGGTCGACCTGGTGGGCGGAGGCGAGCAGCTGGCCCGGCGGCTTCTTGCGCAGCACGTAGCGGTGGCCGGTGGCGTCGGTCAGCAGGAAGGTCGGGTTCGAGGCGCCGCCCTGGAACTGCTTGACCACCAGGGGGCCGCGGTAGCCGTCGACGTTGGCCGCCATCCACGCCGCGAGGCGCGCCTCGTCGAAGCGGTGGGCGGGCAGGACGTCGCGGACGGGAAGGTCATCGCTCATGGCGCGGACCGTGGCCTGCCGCCGTAGCGGCAGTCCAGGCGGTTTTGCGTGAGGCGGCAGCGGCCGTTGATCGGTTGACCTCCCCTCGCGGAAGGCGCGGACTCTCCGATGGAGCGGTCCCAAGAACCGCCTGGGAGGACGCCGATGCATACCCTGCCGCACCACTTCGAGTTCATGTCCGACGCCTGGCTGGCGGAGGCGCGGACGTGGTTCGAAACCCGGCGAGACCGCCTCGGCGAGCCGTTCTCGGTCTCGGAGCGGATGACGGATGCGCCGCCTCACCTCGGCCTGCCCGAGGACGTCGCGAGCTGGACGGTCCGTTGGGATGGGCAGGAGGTGTCCGTGGCGCGGGGCTTCGACGCCTCGGCGGCCGCCACCTGCGAGGGCGACTATCAGGCCGCGCTCATGGCGGCCCAGGTGGTGGGGCTGCAGGCCCCGGGCGCGGTGGACGCCATGCTGCGGGAGATCCGGACGGTGTTCGGTCCCGACGCGATCCGCTTCGGCGGCGCCGGCGGCATGCCCGAAAGCGCGGTCCGCCTGATGGGGACGTTCCATGACGACATGGGCCGCCGCACCGTCGAGAATCCGGACCTCGAGCACCGCGCCCGACGCCAGGGCCTGACGCGCCACATCCGCGAGATGGAGGAGCAGGGCTACACGGTGATCGAGCGGGCGATCTCCGAGACGTTCGCGGACCAGGTGCGCGAGGCGACGCTCCGCACCCTGACCCAGCACCAGGCCACGACGCTGAACTGGATGACCTATCACGGGCGCGAGTTCGAACAGCTCGTGCAGAACCCGCTGCTCATGACCCTGATCGACGCCTCGCTGGGGCGCGGCGCGGTGATCGCCTCGATCTCGGCGATCCGGCGCGGGCCCGGGCCGGGCTTCATCCCCATGCACACGGACTACGCCCACGTCCCCGAGCCCTATCCGGAGTTCTCGCTCACGGGCGTGGGCGTCTGGGCGCTGGAGGACTGGACCGTCGCCAGCGGTCCGACCTGGATCGTGCCGGGGAGCCACAAGCATCGCCGGCCGCCCCGGCCGGGCGAGGGGCACAACCAAGGCGTCCCCGTCGAGATGCCCAAGGGCAGCGTGGTCTACTTCCACCACGGCGTCTGGCACTGGCAGGGCGACCGGACCGAGGCGGGCGAGCGGGTGACCATCCACAGCCACTTCAACCGCGGCATCCTGCGCAGCCTGGAACCCAGGAAGACGGACGTGCAGATGCTCCACCGCAATCCGCCGCGCCTGGGCGAAATGCTGGGTGAGGACGACTGGTTCGACAAGATGAGCGCCGCGGGCCGCGACTACGGCCGGTTCGCCTACATGGCCCGCCTGCAGGCGTTCAACGACGCGAAGAAGCGCGAGATCCTGGGGCAGGGCGAGGCGCCGGCGGGACAGGACCTGGCCGCGCTGGTGAGCTGAGCGGCCCGCCGCAAGCCGCCCGGGCTACCGGGCGACCATGTCCTTCTGCAGCGTGCGGCAGGTGATCAGGAAGAAAACGCCGCCGACGCCGTAGATGGCGGACGTGATGAGCATCGAACGCTGGAGGCTCTGCGGGTTCGCGATCTCGCACACCGACCGCAGCTCAGGCGACAGACGGGCGCGCGCAGCCGTCTCGCACGCCTCGCGCGCGAGGTCGGGCGCGCCCAGGCCGGCCACCTGCAGCGAGAACAAGAGGTCGCTCAGCGCACCCATGAACAGCGGCCCCAGCCCGTAGCCCAGCAGGTTCACCACGAACAGCAGGATGGCGATCGCCACCGCCCGCGCCTGGGCGGTGACCACGCCCTGGCCGATCGTGTACTGGCCGGTGAGGTAGGAGTACTTGAGCGCGCCGCCGATGCAGAGCCCGGCCGCGCAGAGCCAGAGGTTCTGGGTCGTGAAGGCCAGCAGGTAGAAGGGCACGCTCAGCAGCATGCCCCACCCCGGCAGCCAGGCGATGGCGTTCGGGAAGCGCGGCGTCAGGCGTTCGGCGAGCCAGCCCGTGGCGAAGGTGCCGAAGGCGGCGATGATCCCCACCGGCACGTTGATGAGCACGGCGGCTTCGCCGGCCGAGAGGCCGAAGGTGCGGTTCAGGAAGAGCGACTGGAAGGTGTTGATCGCGTACCCGCAGAAGGCGGCGATGGTGGCGGCGACGGCCATGGTCCAGAACGAGCGCTTCGAGGTGATCTCGGCCATGGCGTCGGCGAAGCGCACCCGCTCGCGGCGCGGCGTGCCGGGCGGGTCGGTGAAGCCGCGGGGCGGCTCGCGCACCGTCAGCTTCAGGACGACGGCCACCAGGATGCCGGGCAGGCCCACGATGAGGAAGGCCATGCGCCAGCCGAAGGCGTCGGTGGCGGGTCCCCCGATGAGGTTGGCCAGCACCGTGCCCAGGGTCACGCCCATGGCGTAGTAGCCGAGCGCCGTCGCGCGCGACTTCGGCGGATAGTAGTCGGCGATCAGCGAGTTGGCCGGGGGCGTGCAGCCCGCCTCGCCGATGCCCACGCCGACGCGGCAGGCGAGCAGGACCCAGAAGGCGCCGATCGTGATCGAGCCGATGGTGATCGGCGCGGCGAGCCCGCAGAGCGCCGTCATCAGCGACCAGAGGGCGACGCAGATCGACATGATCCAGACCCGGTGCCGGGTCTCGGAGATCTGGGCGAGCGGGATGCCCACCAGGGTGTAGAGCAGGGCGAAGCCGAAGCCGGTCAGGAGCCCGAACGCCGTGTCCGAGATGCCGAGTTCCGGCTTCATCTGCGGGGCTACGACCGACAGCAGCGCGCGGTCGACGAAGTTCAGGATGTAGATGAAGAGCAGCGCCGTGAGCACGTAGCTGCGATAGGGCCGCGACCCGAAGCCGGTGATGTGGCCGCGCGGCTCTTCGGTCGCGCTGTGCGCGGTCATGATTCATTCCCCAGGGCGCCTGGCGCGGCGGATCCTATCCGCCCTGCTTTTCGCCCGGGAGGCAAGGTGGCCGGGCGCCTTCGCGCGCCGCCCAAAGAAAAACGCCGCCGGTGCGGGACCGGCGGCGCCATTCTCGACGTGATGGACGATCAGGCCTTGGCGAGCGCCGGGCGGCGGCGGCGCAGCGCGCTGCCGGCCAGGCCGAAGCCGCCGATCATCAGGGCCCAGGTGGAGGGCTCGGGGACCACACCGGCGATCCAGTCGGTGTGGATGTAGATCGGCACATAGCCGCTGTACTCGCCGAAGCTGGAGTTCAGGCCGGCGCGGATATCGCCGAAGCCGGTCCCGAACGTCAGGCCGTACGAGTTGATCGAGGCGAGCTTGCCGCCCACGAACCCGGGCCCGCCGGAGTCGCCGCCGGCGACGCCGGCTTCACGAGCGCCGAGGCCCCTGTCGCACCCGAAGCCGGAGGGAGCCCCGACCGCCGCGGCGATGCGGCAGGACTTGTCCTGCGCGGCGAGGCCGTTGTCGAAGTCGGAGACGAAGGAGAAGTCGATCTCGGCCGTCCCGAAGAAGTTCTCGCCGGCGATGATGTCGGTGAAGAAGCCGCCGAAGGCCGCGTCGCCCCAGCGGTAGTCGTAGGTGTTGTCGCCTTCGCGCAGGAAGCCGGTGCTCGGCAGCGTCGAGACGCCGAAGTTGCCGCCGACCTCCGAACGGCCGCCATAGCCGGCGACATTGAAGTCCGTGCCGGTCAGGTCGCCGTTGTCATAGAGCTCGTAGCTCTGGGCGAAGGCGGGCGCCGATTCAGCGAGGCGCAGGATGGCGATGTCGTTCTGGTCGATGACCTCGCCGGTGTACTCCGGGTTCACGAAGTACTGAGAGACGTCGACCGCGGTCGCGGCCGGGTTGAAGGGAACCCGCTCGTCGCCCTGCGTCGAGTAGTCCCAGAAGTAGGCCGTGGTGCTGACGAGATCCGCGTCGACGCCGCCGCCGCTGCTCACGCAGTGGCCCGCGGTGGCGATCGAGCGGCGGTCGCTGAGGAGGCTTCCCGAGCAGATGAAGGCGCTGCCGTTGCTGTACTGCATGATCAGCGCCGCGACGCCGCTGTGCTGCGCGGGGTCAGGCAGGTAGGTCGCGTCGCCGCCCGGACCGAGGCGGACAGTCGGAGAGGGCGGAATCACGATCGTTCCGGCCCCGGTCGGCGTCACGCCGATGATGCGGCTGGTGGCGGTCCACGTCATGCCGTCCCGTTCGCCGCTGATGCTGTTGGCTTCGGCGGACGCTCTCGACGATGCGACGAAGCTGAGGCCGTCGCGGCCGCCCGAGACGGTCTGTGCGTGCGCGACCGATGCCGCCGCCAACGCACTGCCGACACCAATGGCGAGCCCGAGGGCTCGGCCAAGCTCATATTGTGACATTGTTACCCCCACAAACGCAGTGTGACCTCCACTTCACGTTGCGGCGAGGCCCACGTCAAGACCTCGTCAACAAAGTCACGTGGCAGGGGAAATTTTCGCCCGACAGTTGCGCAAACGCAGCCGGATTTCGCCTCAGGCGCTCGCGAACACGCTCTGGAAGAGTATGGCGCCGTCGGCGGAGCCCAGGTCGGACTCGAAGGCCCGGTCGGGATGCGGCATCAACCCGAGTACGTTCCCGGCTCCGTTGATGATTCCGGCGATGTCGCGGGCCGAGCCGTTGGGATTCGAGACGTAGCGGAAGACCACCTGGCCTTCCCCTTCGAGGCGGTCGAGCGTGGCTTCGTCCGCGAAGAAATTTCCCTCGCCATTGCCGACCGTCATCATGGCTTGCCGGCGGCCCTGGTAGCCCGCGGTGAAGCGCGTCTGGCTGTTGGTGACTTCAAGCGCCACCGGCTTGCAGACATACTTCAACCTCTCGTTGCGCAGCAGGGCGCCTGGGAGCAGGCCCGCTTCGCAGAGGATCTGGAAGCCGTTGCAGATGCCGACGGTTGCGACCCCGCGCCCGGCGGCGGCCTTCACGTCGGCCATGATCGGCGAGAGTGACGCCATGGCGCCGCAACGCAGGTAGTCGCCGTACGAGAAGCCGCCCGGCAGGACCACGAGATCGACGCCGTCGGGCAGCGTGGTCTCGCCGTGCCAGACCATGTCCACGTGCGCGCCGGTCGACCGCTCGATGGCCACCTTGCAGTCGCGGTCGCAGTTCGATCCCGGGAAGACGATGACGGCGGCTTTCATGCCGCGCGCGTTAGCATTGTTTGACCGACCGCGCGAGGCGGCAGAACGGCCTCAGGCGCAGACGTCCAGGACCGGCGCCGCGGGCCGGCCATCCGGCGCGGGGTAGGGGGCGCGGAAGGTGAAGGCCGCCGGCGTGGGGCCGAGGCGCTCCAGGCGTTCCAGGGCCGCGAGGCCTTCCTCGACGCTCGGCGTGTGACCGGCGGGCGTCCACCAGAGGGCCATGTAGACGTCCATCTTCTCGAACCACTCGGCGCGGCGGCGCATCACGCTCCGGTGGTCCGAGCGGTAGACAAAGGCGGCGAGAGCGTCGAGGTCGCGCCACAGGCTCATGTTGACGATCAGGTTCGGGTCGTCCGCGCTTGGCTGGATGTCGGTGGCGTCGCCCCCCGCGCCCACCAGGCGCCACACGAAGCCAGGGGCGCCGTCGGCCAGCGCATTGATGCGGTCCAGACTGGACGCGAAGTCCGCGATCATCGGGTCGTCGATCGGGGCTCGCAGGCGGCCGACGTTGATCTGCGCCAGGTTCCACGCGTTCATGGGGTCGATCCCTTTCGGGTCCACGTCTTCAGGCTCTCGAGATAGGCGATGAGCTCGGCGAAGGCCGCCTTGTCGCCGTAGGCGCAGCCCGAGGTGTGGATCCCCGTGGCGGCGCGCTGGATGACGATGGCCGGATGCGCCGGGGAGCCCGGCCGCGTGACCAGGTAAGAGGTCCGGCCGTCGGCGCTGGAGTAGTAGTGATAGGGCTCGGCGCCCACCACGCCCGCGGGAACCAGCTTGGGTTGGGCCGTGACCGCGGCGACCTGGGCTTCGAAGGGCTGCGCGCAGTCCAGGTCCATGTAGGCGACCGGCGAGTCCGCCTGAGGACCACTGGAGCAGGAGGCGAGCAGGACGGCGGCGGCGACCGCGGCTCGGCGCCGCATCCCTAGGCCAGCTCCACCCGGTAGCTTTCGATCACCGTGTTCGCGAGCAGCTTCTCGCACATGGCCTTGACCTCGGCCTCGGCGGCCGCGCGGTCCGCGCTCGCGAGGTCGAACTCGATCGTCTTGCCGACCCGGACGTGCTCGACGCCGTTCCATCCCAGGCCGTGCAGCGCCTGCTCGACCGCCTTGCCCTGCACGTCGAGGACGCCGGGCTTCAGGAACACGTGGACCTTGGCGCGCACTAGTGGAGGCCTCCCTGAATCACGGTGGGCATCTCCTTCATGATCCCCAGGCGGCGCGCAACCTCGGTATAGCTCTCGATCACATTGCCCAGGTCTCGGCGGAACCGATCCTTGTCCAGCTTCTCGTTGGTCTGGGTGTCCCAGAGCCGGCAGCTGTCGGGGCTGATCTCGTCGGCCAGGATCACCCGGCTGTAGTCGTTCTCCCAGATTCGCCCGAACTCGATCTTGAAGTCGACGAGCGTGATGCCGACCCCGAGGAAGAGGCCCGACAGGAAGTCGTTCACCCGCAGGGTCAGGGCCATCATGTCGTCGATCTCCTGGGTCGAGGCCCAGTTGAACGCCGTGATGTGCTCCTCCGAGACCATCGGATCGTGGAGCTTGTCGTCCTTCAGGTAGAACTCGATGATCGAGCGGGGCAGGGCCTGGCCTTCCGGCAGCCCGTAGCGCGTGGAGAGCGAGCCCGCGGCGACGTTGCGGCACACCACCTCCAGCGGGATGATCTCGACTTCCTTGATGAGCTGTTCGCGGAGGTTCAGCCGCTTGATGAAGTGGTTCTGAACCCCGATCGAGTTCAGCTTCATCATGATGAACTCGCTGATGCGGTTGTTGATGACGCCCTTGCCCTCGAGCACGGCTTTCTTGGTGGCGTCGAAGGCCGTGGTGTCGTCCTTGAAGTACTGGATCAGGGTCCCCGGCTCGGGGCCCTCATAGAGGATCTTGGCCTTGCCCTCGTAGATCTTCTTGCGGCGGGTCATGTCTCAGGCCTTCTCCATGGGGCGAGGACTAGTCCGCGTCGGCGGAACGAAAAACGCGCGCGGATGATCTTTCGCGCGCGGGTCCGACTCGGCCTCTCGCCCCCATTCAGGCGTGGCAAAAATAGCGAATGCGCCCGGGTTCCGCAAACGCGCGCCGCGATGCCGCTTTCCATTGCGGGTCGGGTCGTCGCACGATATGGGATCGCCCGCTCCGTGAGTTTACCCCCAGGATCCGATGACGACCTTCGACGAACGCGAACAGGGCTTCGAGAAGAAGTTCGCCCTGGACCAGGAGCAGGAGTTCAAGGCGCACGCTCGCCGGAACCGCGCTCTGGGCCAATGGGCGGCCGGACTGATGGGCCTCGAAGGGCCGCACGTGGACGAATACGCCAAGGCCGTCGTGAAGTCGGACTTCGAACTTCCCGGCGACGAGGACGTGCTGCGCAAGGTCTTCGAGGACCTCAAGGGCGCCGGCGTCAGCGTCACCGAGGGCGAGGTCCGCATGAAGATGGCCGAGCTGCTCGCGCAGGCCCGCGAGGGCGTCAAGGCCGGCAAGTAGGCCCGCCGCAGAGGCTTCCGGCGAGGCCTGTCGACACCGCTATCCGGCGCGATCCCCGCGCGGCCCCTTATCCCCGGCTTGTCCGGGGGAGGCCCTGCCGCGCGCCGCGGTCGCAGGCGAGGAGCCTGTCACGGCGTATCGTCGCGCGACGCCAGGTGGGCCCGGCTGACCCTCTTCGGCACGATCAGGGTCCAGGCCTCGAGGACCAGATCCGCGAGTTCCGCCTCGTCGATGTTGGCGAGCTCCACGTAGCTCCAGTAGGCGGTGGCCACACGGCATCGGGAGAAGGTCTCGGGCCGGATCTCGAACAGCAGCTCCTGCCGCTCGCGCTCCAGCTTCATGACGACGCGCCCGTCCAGGGCCAGCGCGAAGCTCTTCGCCCCCACGTTGAACCAGGGGTCACCCTTGTAGGTCACCTCGTGGGCCCCGGGCAGGGCGAGGGCGAGCCGGCGCAGGTCGTCGATCGTCGTGGGAATGACCGCGCCCCCGTCGAGCGGCCTACTCGGCGGCGGCCTTGGCGTGCGCTTCCTCGCCGAACACTCGGGCGAAGATCACGTCGACGTTCTTGAAATGGTAGCCCAGGTCGAAGAGCTCGCCGAGTTCGGCCTCGCTGAGCGTCACCTCGGGATCGGCCTTCAGGAAGTCGAGGAACGCGCCCTCGCCGCGCCAGACCTTCATGGCGTTGCGCTGGACGGCCGCGTAGCTCGCCTCGCGGCTGAGGCCCTTCTGGGTCAGCGCCAGCAGGACCCGCTGCGAGTGCACCAGCCCGCCCAGGCGGTCGAGGTTCCTCGCCATGTTCTCGGGATAGATCACCAGGCGCTGCACCACGTTCGCCAGGCGCCGCAGCGCGAAGTCGAGGTGGACGGTGGCGTCGGGAGCGATCCCGCGTTCGACCGACGAGTGGCTGATGTCGCGCTCGTGCCACAGCGCCACGTTCTCCATCGCCGGCACGACGGCGGAGCGGACCAGGCGGGCGAGACCCGTCAGGTTCTCGGTGAGGATCGGGTTGCGCTTGTGCGGCATCGCGCTCGAGCCCTTCTGGCCCGGATCGAATGGCTCCTCGGCTTCGAGGACTTCCGTGCGCTGCAGGTGGCGGATCTCGACGGCCAGCCGCTCGATCGAACTCGCCACCACCGCCAGCGCGGCGAAGTAGGCGGCGTGCCGGTCCCGCGGGATCACCTGGGTCGACACGGGCTCGACGGCCAGGCCCATCTGCGCGGCGACATGCGCTTCGACCTGCGGCGCGACGTTGGCGAAGGTGCCGACCGCGCCCGAGATCGCGCAGGTGGCGATCTCGAACTTCGCCATGGCCAGACGCTCCTTGGCGCGCTGAAACTCGGCATAGTGGCCCGCCAGCTTCAGGCCGAAGGTGGTCGGCTCGGCGTGGATGCCGTGGCTGCGGCCGACGCAGGGGGTCAGGCGGTGCTCGTAGGCGCGCTGTTTCAGCGCCGAGAGCACCATGTCCACGTCCTCGATCAGGAGGTCGGTGGCGCGGCTGAGCTGCACGGCGAGCGCCGTGTCGTTGACGTCGGACGACGTCATGCCCTGGTGCAGGAAACGCGCCTCGGGCCCGACGATCTCGGTGACGTGGGTGAGGAAAGCGATGACGTCGTGCTTCACCTCGCGCTCGATCTCGTCGATGCGCTCGGCGTCCCAGATCACGCCCTTGCCCTTTTCCCAGATCACCCGGGCCGCTTCCCGCGGGATCACGCCCAGCTCGGCCATGGCGTCGGCCGCGTGCGCCTCGATCTCGAACATGATCGAGAACCGCGTCTGGGGGCTCCAGACGTCGGCGGCTTCCTTGCGGGTGTATCTGGGGATCATGCGGGGGGTGTCGTGCGCCGCCCCGCGGGAGTCAACCCGCGAGAGCCTCGCCCGTTCAGGCGGAACGATCCGAACGGGATGGTGGGGCTCTCAGCCGAGCCTCGAGGGTGTCTCGATCCGAACGCGCTCTAGGCGGCGACGGCGGCGCGGCGACGCCGCAGGGCCGCTCCGGCGAGGCCGAAGCCGCCGATCATCAGGAGCCAGGTCGCGGGCTCTGGGACCGCCCCGGTGGGCGTCGGCAGCGGCTCGCCGCCGCGCCCCGGGGGAGGATCTTCGAAGTTGCCGTCGTCGAAGCTCCCGCCCTCGAAGCCGTCGCCGCCCGGGCCTTCGCCGAACTCGAGCGGCGCCGAGGCGAACCCGGAGCGACCGCCGACGCCGGGCTTGGCCGGCGGCACGATCTCGAGGACCAGCACGAGGTCGCCGTCCTGCGGGTTCCAGGTGAAGTTCTGGCCCCAGAAGTTCAGCTCGTCGCCGCCGATGCCGGCCATGGTGAAGCTGCCCCAGCTGCCCAGCTCCTCGCCATTCAGCTGGAAGGACAGGCGGAACACCTGGCCGTCGAGGTCGCCCAGGATGCCGCGATCCAGCAGCAGGCGCCCGATGCTGACCGGGCCGGTGGCGTTCGACGCCGACCAGCTGTGGGTGTAGCGCCCGTCGCGGAAGCAGTTGGTGGCGCCGCAGCCCTCGTTCCAGTCCACATTGAGCGTGGTGGCCGCGCCGGCGGGCGCGGCGGCGAGGCCGATTGCGGCGACGGCGGCGAGCGCCGGAAGCGTCTTATGGACCTGAGGCATCCCCATCCACCCGGTTCATTCGGGGCGAGGAAGCGCCACCGTGGGTGGAATCACAAGCGCTCGCCCCAGGGGAGCGAGCGCCGTTCTCCGAGTAGGAGAAAATTAACTATACCTGGAGTGGCGCCCTGCGGCGGCTCCGGAGCGCGTGCCCGGCGCCCATGAAACCGATCAGCATGAGCGCCCAGGCGCCCGGCTCGGGCACCGCGGCGCTGATCAACGCCGGCATGTTCTGCAGCGCCGGCGGCGGCAGCTGCGGCGAGGTCAGGCGGCCGAGGCCGGCCGGTCCATCCCCGCCTCCGAACGCAGGGGCCGTCGCGAAACCGCCCCCGCCAAAGCCGCCGAAGCCGCCGAACCCGCCGCCGCCGGCCCCGCCCTTGTCGGGGATCAGCAGCTCGAGCTTCAGCGTCAGGTCGCCGTCGGCGGTGTTCCAGTTCACGGTCTCGCCGCCCAGCGTCACCACGTCGCCCGAAAGCACGGCGAGGGTGTACGAGCCCCAGTTGGCGACGGTCTTGCCCGCGCCATCCACGAAGCTGACGCGAACGGCGTAGTCCTGCATCGAGCCCAGCATCGCCTTGTCGATGGACAACGACGAGATGGACAGGGGGCCCTGGAATTCGCTGGCGGACCAGGTGCGGCTCAGAACCCGCGTGGTGTCGGAGAAACAGCCGCCCTCGCCGCAGAGATTCGAGGCGCTCATGTTCAACATGGTGGCCGCCGAAGCAGCCGGCGCGGCGGCGACGGCGAATGCCGAGGCGATGGAAGCGAGCACGAAGCTCCGATGCATAGTCAACCCCACTCCTAGTCGGTCGGTCCCCCAACGGGCCATCAACCCACCAGGCATAGCGAAGGTTCCGGCCGTCGGGAGATACTACTTACAGTATAGTTAAGCTCACAACTCTACGCAGGGGTCAAGCGCGGGTTGTGGTCTGCAACCATGACGGTGGTGCAGGTTCCGGCGAGGGGGGCAGGTCGGATCCCGCGGCATGGCCCGCTTCCGCGGAGGTCCCGCCCCGCCTAGTCTGGGGCCGCTCGCGAGGAGAACCGATGATCGCCGCACTTCTGGCCGCCGCGGCCGTGTCCGCCACCTGCGACCTCGAGCGTCCATCCGGCGAGGCGGGGTGCACGCGAGCCGTGGTCGACCGGCTGCCGATGAACGCGATCCAGGTGATCGGCACCCACAACAGCTACAAGATGGCCATCGCGCCCAACGAGTTCGCGCTGATCCGGGCGGTGAACCCGAAGGAAGCCGACGCCATCGACTACAGCCACCCGCCGCTGCCCCGCCAGCTGGACGCCGGCGCCCGCCAGCTCGAGCTCGACATCGTCTACGACCCGCAGGTGGGCCTCTACGCCAATCCGCTCGGGTACCGGAGCGGGCAGGGGAAGGCGCCCTACGACTTCGCGCCCCTGAAGCTGCCCGGGCTCAAGGTGCTTCACGAGCCTTCGGTCGACTACCGCTCGGTCTGTCCGCGCTTCACGGACTGCCTCTCGGACATCCGCGCCTGGTCGAAGGCGCATCCCGGGCACGTTCCGATCCTGGTGATCCTCAACCTCAAGGAAGGGGGGCTCTCGCTGCCGGGCGCCACGGTGGCGCCGCGGTTCGACGCCGCCGGCATGGACGCGATCGACCGCGAGATCCGCTCGGTCTTCCCCGAAGCGGCGCTCATCACCCCGGACCAGGTGCAGGGCCGGCACGCCACCCTCCGCGAGGCCGCGGCGGCCGGGGCCTGGCCTCGCCTCAAGGCGGCGCGCGGCCGGGTCATGTTCGCCCTCGACTACCCGCCGGATCAGGTGGCCCGCTACCGGGAGCAGCGCCGCGTGCTCGAAGGGCGGGTCGCCTTCGTCAACATCGACGAGAGCTCGCCGGCGGCCGGCTACATCACCCTGAACGAGCCGCAGACGCAGCGCGAGCGGATCGCCGCCGCGGTGCGGGCCGGGCTCATCGTGCGCACGCGCGCGGACGCGGATACGCGCGAGGCGCGGGCCGGCGACACCAGCCGTCAGACGGCGGCCTTCGCCTCGGGCGCGCAGTACGTGTCGACGGACTACATGCAGCCTGACGCCCGCTTCGGGCCCTACGTGGCGCGCGTGCCCGGGGGCGTCGCGGCCCGGCTGTCGCCGGTGGAGC
The DNA here is from genome assembly GCF_016793225.1 of Phenylobacterium sp. Lineage (GTDB taxonomy): Bacteria > Pseudomonadota > Alphaproteobacteria > Caulobacterales > Caulobacteraceae > Phenylobacterium. The sequence goes on along the minus strand of NZ_JAEUMN010000069.1, from coordinate 19,832 downwards.
CGCCCGGGCGCTAGCTGGGTTCAGCCTCCGCTCGAGATCAGCGATTTCAACAGTTTCCGGCCTTCGCCAGGATGACCGGGCGTTGAGGCTATTCGCGGACCGGCGCAGTCGCCGGCGCCTCGGCGACGGCCGGCGTCGCGACGGCCGCGGCCGAGTTGGCGGCCACCTGGGCCGGATCCACCGGGACGGTCTTCACGTCCGGGATGTCGTCGCCGCCGAAGATGCCGCGCGCCAGGCGCTTGCCGACGAAGCCGCCCGCGAACTTGCCCACCGGGCCCGCCGCCGCCGCGCCCGCGAGGCCGCCGACGACCCCGCCGAGGGTCGTGCCGATCGTCTGCTTGACCCCGTTGTCGCCTCCCGCCTGCACCAGCACCGGCGCGACGGCGGTCGGGGTGTCGAGCGCAGGCGCCGCCGCGCCCTCCACGGGCGCAGGCGCGGGCTTGGCGGAGGCCGGCTCGGCAGCCGGCGCGGTCGCCTCGATGACGGGAAGCGGCGCAAACGCCGCGGTCGTTCCGGCCGGCGCCGGGATTTCCTGCGCCTGAACGTTCTGCGCCTGGATCTCCTGGGCGAAGCTCAGGCCCGGGGCGGCGATGAGGCCGCCGGCCAGCAAACTCAGCAAGACACGCATCTCACGCTCCACGAGGTTCGCCTCGATCGAGCGTTCACAACGCCTTGTCGCCGCGCGAGTTGCGCCCTGGCCGTTGGGCTTGCGGGCCCGCCGGAACGGGCCCGCCTGCCGTCGTCTAGCCGGTGACCTTCAGGTTGGTCGCCGAGGTCTTGCCGCTACGGCGGTCCTGCTCGAGGTCGAACGCCACGGTCTGGCCCTCGTTCAGCCCCGAGAGGCCGGCCTGTTCCACCGCGGAGATGTGGACGAAGATGTCCTGGCCGCCGCCCTCGGGCTTGATGAAGCCGAAGCCCTTCGTGGGGTTGAACCACTTCACCGTGCCCGAGCCGGAGCCCGCGACCTCGCCGCGCGGACGTCCGCCGCCGCCGCCGAAACCGCCGCCGCCGCCGAAGCCACGGTCGCGGCCGCCGCCGTACCCGCCGCCGCCGCCGCCATAGCCGCCACGATCGCCGCCGCCGCCGTAGCCGCCGCGGTCACCGCCGCCGAAGCCGCCGCCCGAACGGCGGGGCGCGGGGGCGCCCTGCTCGGTCACGACGATCTGGGTCGCCGCCAGCTTGCCGGACCGGCGGTCCTGCTCGAGTTCGTAGCTGACCTTGTCGCCCTCGCCGAGGCCGTCGAGGCCTGCCTGGTTCAGGGCCGAGATGTGAACGAAGACGTCAGATCCGCCGTCGTCCGGTTGAATGAAGCCGAAGCCCTTCGCCGTGTTGAACCACTTAACAGTGCCGCTCGCCATTTCGTCGCAACCTAACCGAGAATAGAAGTCCCACGCCGCCCGCAAGTCGACGCCCGGCCAATCTCCCTGACGAGCCGTGGGCGAATTTGTAGCAGGGAAATCCCCCAAGGCCAGCACTCGTGACACGCGAGTGTGTTCAGGCTAAGCGGCGACCCCCTTTCCAGACGCGGTCGGAGGCGCGCCCGTGCAGAGCATCTGTGTCTATTGCGGCTCCTCCGCCGGGGTCGATCCGAAGTTCCTGGAGGCGGCCGTCGCCTGCGGAACCCGGCTGGCCCGCGAGGGGGTCACCCTCGTCTACGGCGGGGGGAAGGTCGGGCTTATGGGGGCGGTGGCGGACGCGGCCCTGGCGGCCGGCGGACGCGTCGTCGGCGTCATGCCCCAGGGGCTCGTGGACCAGGAGATCGCCCACCGCGGCCTCACCGAGCTGCACGTCGTCCAGAGCATGCACGAGCGCAAGCTGAAGATGGCCGAGCTTTCCGACGCCTTCCTCTGCCTGCCGGGCGGTCCCGGGACGTTCGAGGAGATCTTCGAGCAGTGGACCTGGGCGCTGCTGGGCATCCACGCCAAGCCGTGCGGCTTCGTCAATGTGTCGGGCTACTACGACCTGATGCGCGCCACGATCCAGCGCATGGCCGACGCGGGATTCCTCGCCCAGGCGTATGTGGACATGCTGGTCTACGCCGACACCACGGAGGCCGCGCTGGACGCCTTCCGCGCGTATTCGCCGCCGCCGCCCAAGTGGAGCGGGGCCAAGGCCTGACGTCGCCTCAGAGTCCGAGCCGGTAGACCCGGTTCGCCGTGCCCGAGAACAGTGCGGTCTTCTCCTCGGCCGACGCGCCGGCGGCGAGGTGCTTGAAGGCGTTCCAAAGCGTGGCGTAGCTGCAGCTGCCCATGTCGACGGGGAAGTTCGACTCGAACATGCAGCGCTCGGCGCCGAAGGCCTCGATGCAGGTCTCGATGTAGGGCCGCCACTGCTGGGCCAGCTCGCTCGACGGCGCCCGCGGCTCCTGCAGGAACGACGGGAAGTTGCAGAACGCCATCGCCAGGCCGCCGAGCTTCACGTTCACGTTCGGCGACTTGGCCAGTTCCAGGATGTTGGCCTTCCACGCGGGGAAGCGCTCCTCCAGCCGCCCCGTGTAGCTGCCGCGGCCGAGCGGCGTTCCCACGTGGTCCAGGATGATGGTGGTGTCCGGAAAGGCGCGGGCCAGATCGATCAGGTCGGGCAGCTGCGGCTCCAGCAGCCAGGCGTCGAACGATAGTCCGAGCGGGGCGAGGCGGCGGAAGCCCTGGCGGAAGTCGTCCCGCAGGTAGAGACCGGCCTCGACCCGGTTCAGGGGGCCCAGCACGTCCTTGTCCGCGTCGAAGGAGGCCGAGTTGCGGATGCCCCGGAAGCGCCCGCCGCCCGCCTCGACGTGCTTCTCCAGGATCGCGCCCGCCGCGTCGCCCAGGAGCAGGTCCACGTTCCCGACGATGCCGGCGCAGGCGCGGAAGTCGCCGTAGGTCCCGCTGGCGCTCATGGCCGCGACGCCGTTGACGAACTCGGTCTCCCCGAGGCTGCGCAGCTCGACCGGGCCGTCGGCCTTGTAGAAGGCGCGGCACTCCACGAACACGGTGGCCACCACGTTGTGGCCGCTCTCCGTGTCGGCCATCAGCTCGTCCAGCAGGTACCGCTGCGCCGGCTGGATCGCCGTCATGAACGGGTGGTCCGTCACCTGCGGCGTCGCGTAGGTGCGGCGGTCCCAGAGGTGATGATGCGGATCGACGATCGGGAGCTGGGGCTCGAGGATGGCTTCAGGCATCGGATCCTCCCGGTCTTCGTTGCGTCGCACGCTAGTGGGCGGCGACGCCGCGCTCAACCGGCGACGGACCCCATGTTGCCGCAAGGGCATTGGCGCTGCGGGGCGCGCCCCGCCGGGCCTGGTCGCCGATCCCCCAGCCCGGGGGGCACGGCTCGCCGGTGTTCCGGAAACGCCGCACCTGCCGGGCGCGGGCGGGCGATCCGTCCAGCGCTGCGAAGGCGAAGGCGGCCGTGAAGTCGCGTGCGGCGTCGCCGGTCCGGGTCACCGTCACGCCGTACCGGCGGCCGTCGATCTGGCAGCGATGGGCGTGCAGGCCCGCGCGGTCGACCCCGCCCTTCAGCGTGATGCAGGGCCGGCCGTTCACCTCGGCATGCGCCCGCCCGAACCCGTTACTCAGGGTGGAGTCGGCGCAGACCAGCAGCGTCGCGGCGACCTTGCCGGCCGGGTCCAGGCTGTCCACGCGCCACAGGCGAGGGGGATCCACGCGGCGCTGGTCGGCGACGAGCCGGGTCTCGGCGCGTTCGCCGGCGCAGGCCGCGAGCAGGAGAGCCGGCGCGAGCCATCGCGCCCGCGTCAGCGGGATCGGCATCGGAGACTCCTTGCCGCTGAGGGCTATTCGGCGTCCGCGGCGGGCGCGCGGATGAGCATGACCGACATCGTGGGCCCGGTGTTGGTGCGCCAGAGCTCGATCATGGGGGCGGGCGGCGGCACGGGCGGGTTCACCCGCCACCCCAGCCAGGCGCCGATCACGAGGCCGCTGGCAATCAGCAGAGGGCCCGCGACGCCGTCGTAGCCGTGGGCGGTCCTCAGCAGACCGATCCTGACCTCGAGCGGATGGGGCCCGCGCGCCGGCCAGTAGCAGCCGAACGGCAGGGGCTGGCTCGCCAGTTGGGTCTTCAGAAGCGTGCGGGCGTAGAGCGCGCGGTCACGCGGCCGCCGGCGGAGGACGGCGGCGTCGCACGCGAGTTCCTGGTCCAGGCGCATGACATGGGCGCCCACATGGACGAACGGGTTGAACCAGCACACGGCCTGCAGGGCCGAGGCGAAGGCGCCTGCGCGGGGATCCATCCGGTTCACGTGCTCCCGCTCGTGGGCGCGGATCAGCGCGCGCTCCTCGTCGCTGTAGCGCCCGTCGTCGGCCGGCATGACGATGCGGGGCGAGATGACGCCGACGACGGAGGGGCCCGCCCGACCGGTCCGCACGGCGGCCATGAACCGCGCCTGGGCGCGGGCCAGGCCCGCGAAGACGACGCCCAGGCCGATCGCCCAGACCGCAAGCAGGCCCGCGGAGTAGTCGCCGACGGTGGCGGCGATGAACCCGGTGGCGTCGGCGCCGTCCTCGGTCCTTGCGGGCAGCAGCGTCGCGAAGGCCGCCAGCGGCGGCAGCGCCCAGAGGCCGTAGGCCACCTCGGGCCCGAAGAGCCGCCGGACGGGAATGCGAAGGGCCAGCACCGCAAGGACGGCGACCGCCCCGACCAGGTTCGCCCTCACGAGGGCCGCCAGCACCTCAGTCGTCATCGGACTCGAACTCCGCGATGAGCTTCTTCAGGCGAGCCACCTCCTCGGCCGACAAGGCGCGGTGGCGGGCGTAGTGGGCGACGAGCGGGGCCACCTGTCCGCCGAACAGGCGGTCGAGCAGGCCCTGGCTCTCGCCGGTGACATAGTCCTCGCGGGTCACCAGCGCCCGGTAGATGGCGCGTCCCCCGGTGCGTTCGGACGCGAGCGCCTTCTTCTTCAGCAGGCGGTTGATGAGCGTCTTCACCGTCGCCTCGCCCCAGCTCTGGGCCGGGCCGACCGACTGCACGATCTCGTCGGCCGTCAGCGGCCCGCGGGCCCAGAGGGCCTCCATGATCTGACTTTCGGCGCCTGAGATCTTCGACATCTTACATCCGTAGCTCGAGCAGACGTTACGCCTGTAATTTGGAGTGTCAAGCGTTGCCGATGACGAGTGAGCTTGCGCCTGGTGGCGGGAGTAAGGCAGCGTGCCGGCCGGGGGAAACGGCATGGTCGCGGCAACCGCGCGGGCAGGCGGCCATGGCCGCATAGGCGTGCTGGGAGCGGCCGGGCTCGTCGCCGGCTCCATGATCGGCTCGGGCGTCTACCTGCTTCCGGCGACTCTCGGGGCTATGGGTTCGATCTCGATCCTAGGGTGGGTGGCGGCGACGGCGGCCGCGCTGACCATCGCGGGCGTGTTCGTTTGGCTGGCCATCCTCCTGCCTGCGTCGCAGGGGCTCGGCGACTACGTGAAGGCGGGCCTGGGCGGCTTCTTCGGCGCCCAGACGGTGATGCTGTTCTGGGTCTCGATCTGGGTGGGCATGGTGCCGCTGGCGCTGGCCGCCGCCGGGGCGATCGGCTTCCTGGTTCCCGCGCTGGCGGGTGGCGGGGCGCGCCTCGCGCTGACCATCGCGATCGTCTGGACAGGGATCCTCGGAGCCTGGGGCGGCCCGCGGCTGGTCGCGCGGATCGAGGGGCTGACCCTCGCCGTGGGGCTTGCGCCGATCCTGCTGATCGCGACCGTCGGCTGGTTCTCGTTCCGGCCGGAGGTCTTCCTCGCCTCCTGGAATCCCTCGGGCGCGCCGGCGGCCGAGGCCATCCGGGGTTCGGCGCTGAGCTGCTTCTGGGCCTTCCTGGGCCTGGAATCGGCGGCGGCGGCCGCCGCCGTGGTGCGAGACCCCGCGCGCAACGTGCCCCGCGCGACCATCCTGGGCGTCCTGGGGGCGGCCGCGCTCTACATGGCCGCGAGCGTGGTGGTCATGGGCCTGGTGCCCTCGGCCCGGCTGTCGCGCTCGGAGGCGCCCTTCGCGGACGCCGCAGGCGTAGCGCTGGGGGCAGGGCTGGCGGCGGTGATCGCGCTCTGCGCGGCGGTGCGGGCGACCGGCTGCCTCAGCGGCTGGAGCCTGGTGGCGGCCGAGACCACCCGCACGGCGGCCGACGGCGGCGTGTTTCCGCGCCTGTTCGGCAGTCGGCTCGGGCGTCATGCGGGGACCCTGAACCTGGCCGTCGCGGGCGGCCTCATGACGGTCGTGGCGTTCTTCACCGCGGCGCCCAGCCTGGCGGCGCAGTTCTCCACGCTGACCAACATGGTCTCGCTGCTCAGCCTCTACACCTACGTCCTGGCGGCCCTGTCGCTCCTGCGCTTGATGCGCGGCCAGCCGGCATGGCGCCAGGCCGCGGCCGCCGCCACGGCGGTCGCGGCGACGGGCGCCGCCATCGTCCTGATCGTCTCGGCGCGGCCCGTCGAGCTGGCGTGGTCGGCCGGCCCGGCCGTTGTCGCGGCGCTCCTGTACGCCGCCATGCGCCGCCGCTAGCCTGGGCGCATGGACGACCTCGCCCACCGCCGCATCGCCGTCGTGCGCGAGCACATGGCCAAGGAGATCACCCACGACTGGGACGCGGTCATCGCGACCTTCGCCCATCCCCGCTACGAGCTGCACGGCTCGGGCGTGGTGTTCGACGGCGAGGCCGCCGTGCGCCGCTACTTCGCCGCCAGCCGCACGCCCTTTCCCGACCAGGGCAACGAGATCATCGCCATCGCGCATGACGGGGACACGGTCCTGGTGGAGTTCTGGCTGACCGGCACGCACCTGGGTCCGCTGCGGCTGGGCGACCGCACCGTCGAGCCCACGGGCCGCGGCTTCCGCGTCCGCATGGCGGCAGGCTTCGAGTTCGCGCCCGGCTCGGACCTCATCGTCTGCGAGCGGCCCTACTTCGACACCGGCGCCGTCGCGCGCGCCCTTGGCCTCGCCTAGCGCGCATCCGAACCTGCGCCGCCGGCCGTAACCGGGCCGGCTGCGGCACTCCGGGAGGACGACATCATGGCCGGCGAAGCGATGGCGTTCATGTCGGAAGGAACGACGCTTCGAGGGACGTTCTACGCCGCCGAGGCGCCGGGACCGCGGCCCGTGGTCGTGATGGCCCACGGCTTCTCGGCCGTCGCGGCGCAGCTCGAGCCCCAGGCGACGGCGCTCGCGAGCGCGGGCTTCCACGTCTTCGCCTTCGACCACGCCGGTTTCGGGCTTTCCGACGGCGCGCCCCGCCAGGAGGTCGATCCCCCGCGGCAGCTTCGCGGCTACCGCGACGCGGTAAGCTTCGTGCGCGCTTTGCGTCAGGTGGACGGCTCGCGGATCGCCCTGTGGGGATCCAGCTTCTCCGGTGGCCACGTGCTTCAGGCCGGCGCCCTGGACCCTCGCGTGAGCTGCTTGGTCTCGCAGGCGCCCTTCATCTCAGGCTCGGCGCTGCTGGCGCTGCGTCCCGACCACGAGGCGTTCGTCGCGGCCCTGTACGCCGAGCGCGAGTCCCGGTCTGCCGGAAACCCAGCGTCCATGATCCCGGTCACCGCGCCCGGCGACGGCCCCGCCGCGCTGCCCGGCGACGACGGCCACGCCTATTTCACCCGCACCGGGGGGCCGACCTGGGTGAACGAGGTGACCCTGTCGTCCTTCGAGGCGGTCCGGGGCCACGAGCCCGGCTGGTGGATCGGCCAGATCGCGCCGCGGCCGCTGCTGATGATCGTTGCGACCGACGATGCGGTGACGCCCACCGCGCACGCCGAGGCGGCCTTCGCCCGGGCCGGCGAGCCCAAGCGCCTGGTCCGCGTCCCGGGCGGCCACTTCGACGTCTACGACGGCGCCGGCCTGGAGCTTGCGCTGGGCGAGACCATTGCCTTCCTCCGCGAACACCTCGGCTAGCCGCTAGAGGCTGGTCACGCCCTCCAGGTGCAGCGCGGCGGCGCTGGAGCCCACGGCGATGCGGTAGTCGCCGCCACGGACCCGGAAGCCGCGGGTCTCGGTGTCCCAGTCGGCCAGCAGGCGCCGATCGGCCTGCACCGTCACCCGCCGCGTCTCGCCGGGCTCCAGCGCCACGCGCGCCCAACCGACAAGACGCTGCTGCCGGCGGCCGGGCGCTTCGAGGAGGTAGACCTGCGCCGTCTCGACGCCCGCGCGGTGGCCGGTGTTGGTGACCTCGAAACTCGCCGCAGGCCCGTCGAGGGCCAGGCCAGCGTAGCGGAACGTCGTGTACGAGAGCCCGTGGCCGAACGGGAACAGCGGGGTCGCGCCCGTCCTGGCGAACCAGCGGTAGCCCAGGTCCGAACCCTCCGTGTAGACGATATCGAACGGCGGGGTGTCGCCCCGGTCGTTGACGATGGGCAGGTCGCCGCCGGGGAGCCTGGGGTGCGGCAGCTGCGCTTCCGACGCCGGGAAGGTGATCGGCAGGCGGCCGGAGGGGTTCACGTCGCCGAACAGCACGCCGGCGATGGCCTTGCCGCCCTCCGAGCCCGGGTACCAGGCCTGCACCACGGCGCCCGCCGCATCCAGCCAGGGCATCAGCACCGGATTGCCCGTCTGCAGGACGACGACCGTCCGGCGGGCGGCGGCGGCGACCGCTGCGATCAGGTCGTCCTGGCCGTCCGGGAGCCGAAGCGTGGTGTCCAGGGCCTCGGTGGCCCACTCCACGGCGAAGACGATCGCCACGTCGCTCTCCGCCGCGAGACGCGCCGCGCGCGCCGCGTCGCCGCCGTCGTCGAACGCCACATGCACGTTCGCGGCGCGGGCGCGGATCGCCTCGAGGGGCGGGTCGGGCTGGTAGATGACCCCGGCGCTCCAGCGCGGCGCGTCGGGCGGCGGGTCGAAGCGGACGGAGCCCTTCGGAATGACCTGGCTGGAGCCGCCGCCGGAGAGCACGCCGATGTCGGCGCGTCCCCCGATCACGGCGATGGATCGCACCCCTTCGAGCGGCAAGAGCCCATCGTTCTTGAGCAGCACCACGCCCGCCTCCGCGGCCCTGCGCGCCACGTCCGCGCCGCGGACGAGGTCCGGCATCCCCGGCGCGACGGGATGGTCCAGCACGCCGCAGGCGGCGAGCGAGCGCAGGTAGCGGTGCGCCATCTCGCGGATGCGCGCCGCGGAGACTACGCCCGCGTCGACCGCGGCGGCGAGGGGCTCGACAAAGAAGGGCTCGCGGTCGAACTCGCGTCCGGACTGCTGGTCCAGTCCCGCGTTCGCGGCCGGCGCGGCGGAATGCACCGCGCCCCAGTCCGACATCACCCACCCCTTGTAGCCCCAGTCCCCGCGCAGCACGTCGTTGAGCAGCCAAGGGTTCTCGGAGGCATAGACCCCGTCGACGCGATTGTAGGCGGACATCACCGAGCCCGGCTCGCCCGCCTCGATGGCGATCTGGAACGCAAGCAGGTCGGACTCCCGGAACGCCGCCTCGTCCATCGAGGCGGACAGCACCATGCGGCCCGTCTCCTGGCTGTTCAGCGCGAAGTGCTTGATGGTCGAGACGATGTTCTGCGCCTGGATTCCCTGGATCGAGGCGCCGCACAGGACGCCCGCCAGCAGGGGATCCTCGCCGAGGTACTCGAAGTTCCGGCCGTTGCGCGCCTCGCGCGCCAGGTTGACGCCGCCCGCGAGCAGGCAGTTGAACCCCTTCGCGCGGGCCTCTGCGCCGATCATCGCGCCGGCCTCGTTCGCGAGCTCCGGGCTCCAGGCCGCCGCGAGCGCCAGGCCGCAGGGCAGGGCGGTGGCGAGGTCCTCCCGTCGCCCGGCCGCCGCCACCCCCAGGCTCGCGTCGGTCTCGAACAGGTCCGGGACGCCCAGCCGCGGCAGGCCTGGGACCCAGCCGGCGCACTTCGGCACGCCGTCGGGCCGCGGCTTCAGCACCAGCGGCATGCGGCTGGACAGCAGTCCGATCTGCTCCTCCAGGCTCATCTGGTCCAGCAGCGCGGCGGCGCGCGTGTCGGGGTCTGAACTCAAGGCGGCTTTCCCTCGTTTCGGTTACTCTGGCGCAGGCCAAGCTCGAGGCCTAGCGTGACCCTGTCAGCACGGAGCCTGCACATGAAGCTCTCCGACGAGGATCGTGATCGCCTCGCCCTGCACACCGCCTTCGCCGTCCACCAGATCGCCCGCTACGTCGCCGGCCGAGAGGACGTCCCGCAGGAGATCCGCGAGCGCCTTCGTGGCCACATCAGCGCCATCGAGGGCGTGATGGTCACCAGCGGCCACGACTGGATCCGCGGCGAGATGGAGGCCACCGAAGCGGCGCTGCAGACCTGATCCGCCCGACCGGGGCGGGAGCGGCGGGCGCATTCCTGCTTGCCTGCCGCCACGGAGGGGCCGCACGGTGCGTTCGAAGAACCAGTAGGGAAGGGCGCGCCATGTCGATCGACTTCGAAATCCCCGCCGAGGCCAAGGCTGTCCGCGAGAAGGTCCGTCAGTGGGTGCACGACGAGTGCATCCCCGCGCAGGAGCGGGTGAAGGACAAGGCGAGTTTCGAGACGGTCCTGCAGGAGCTGCGGACCAAGGCCCGCGCCCAGGGTCTCTGGATGCCCTTCGTGCCCAAGGAATACGGCGGCATGGGGCTGGGCCCGCTGGCGAACGCGCTGGTTCAGATGGAACTGGGCGAGAGTTACCTCGGCGCTCTGTCGATGAACTCGCAGGGCCCGGACGACGCCACGATCCTGACGCTGATCGCGCACGGGACCGAGTACCAGAAGGAGAAGTTCCTCAAGCCGCTGCTGAACGGCGAGAAGCGCGTCTGCTACTCGATGACCGAGAAGGCCGCCGGCGCCGACGCCACCGGCATGCGCACCACCGCCGTGCCGGACGGCAACGAGAACTACGTCCTGAACGGCGAGAAGTGGTTCTCCTCGGCCGCCAGCGCCGCAGACCTGGCCCTGGTGATGGCGCGGACCGACACCGAAGGCCCCCGCCACCAGCAGTTCTCGACCTTCATCGTCGAGCTGCCGAACCCCGGCTACCGCATCAAGCGCGACATCCCGACCATGGCCATGGAAGGCCCGCTCAGCCACATCATGGGCGGCGGCCACTCCGAGATCGAGATCAAGGACCTGGTGGTCCCGGCCGAGAACATCGTGGGCGGCGTGGGCAACGGCTTCAACATGGGCCAGCACCGCCTGGCCTACGGCCGGCTGCGGCACGGCATGCACAACGTCGCCATGGCCCAGCGGGCGCTGGACCTGGCCGCCGCGCACATCACCAGCCGCGAGACCTTCGGCGGGCCGCTGCACAAGCGCCAGGCGGTCCAGTTCATGATGGCCGAGTGCGCGAGCCAGCTCTACATCGCCCGCCTCATGCTCCTGCACATCGCCTACAAGGCCGAGAAGGGCATGGACATGCGCCAGGAGAACTCGATCGCGAAGGTCTACCTGGCGCACATGGTGCACCATGTGGTCGACACGGCGATCCAGCTGCACGGCGCCCTCGGCTACAGCCGCGATACCCCGCTGGCCGCCTGGTACACGCACATCCGCTCGCAGCGCCTGGTCGACGGGCCCGACGAGGTCCACCGCTGGACGGTGGGCCGCAACGTGATCAAGGCGTTCCAGAACACGGGCACCACCGCGGGCGCCTGCGGCGGCGATCTGCTCTGACGACTCGTACTGGCGTCCGCCGCGAACCCCTCGGGTCGCGCGGCGGACGCCGGCGCGTTTGACCGCCGGGCCGGCGCTGGGCACATTGATGCGCCGCTGGGGGGCGGCTTTGGATGCGTGATACCGAACTGGCGCCCGGTCAGGAGCAGCGGAAAGCGTTCTCGAACGACGCCATCCATCTGCTGCGCACGACGCAGACGGTCCAGTACCAGCTGTCCCAGATGGCCGATCAGAAGGCCAGCATGCTGCTCGGCATCACCTTCGTCATCTTCACCATCTCCATCGGCCAGGCCCGGGGAACCGCAACGCCGCCCGCCGTCCTGATCCTGGGCAGCACGGCCTTCATCGCCGCCTTCATCACGATCCTGGCGGTCCTGCCGGCGGTGAAGGCGCCGCCGCGGCCGAACGGGCCGGCCAACATCCTGTTCTTCGGGTCGTTCACCCAGGAGGTGGAGGACCGCTACGTCGAGATGCTGCTCGAGGTCTGCGGCGACACGCGGACCGCCTACGAGGCGATGGCGCGCGACATCTACCAGAACGGCACGGTGCTCGCCCGCAAGAAGTACCGGCTCCTGGGCTACGCCTATCGTGTCCTCCTCGTAGGTCTCGTGCTCAGCGTCCTGGCCTTCCTGGCGCCGTTCCTGTTCAGGCTCTTCGGCGCCGGGGCAGGCGCCGTTCCGGGCTGAGCCGCCGTCAGCCACGGCATCGGCCGGCGCGATGCTCTAGGATCGCCGCATGCGCTGCGAACTGACGCCTCACCCCGACTTCCCCTGCGCCGCTGTGGACGCGATCACGGTCGAGACGACGCCCGCGGGCCGCGGCGCGCTCGCGGTCCGGTACATGGTGCGCGGCGATCTCTCGGAGCTGGCGATCCCCGCGCCCGCGGCGCCGGCGCGGGTGGATGAACTCTGGCGTCACACCTGCCTCGAGGCCTTCGTCTCGCACCCCGCCGGCTACCTCGAGTGGAACCTGTCGCCGTCGGCGCGGTGGGCGGCCTACGCCTTCGACGGCTACCGCGCGGGCATGCGGCCGGCCGACGCCGGCCCGCCGCGGATCCAGGTGCTGCGCCGGCCGCAGGCGCTCGAGCTGAGCGCCGTCATCGAGGTGCCGGGCGAGGCGGAGCGGCTGGGCCTGGCCGCCGTCATCGAGGAGTCGGGCGGGCGGCTCTCCTACTGGGCCCTGCGCCATCCGTCCGGCCGCCCCGACTTCCACCACGCCGATGGATTCGCGATCGAACTTCCCGCACCGTCGGGCGCATGAGATTCGGCATCGACCGCCTGCTGGCGGACCCTGAGCTGCGCAAGCCGCTGGCCGGCCGGCGGGTAGCCCTGCTGGCCCATCCGGCCTCGGTCACAGCGGACCTGACGCACACCCTCGATGCGCTCGTGGCGACGGGCGACGTCCGGCTCACCTCGGCCTTCGGTCCCCAGCACGGCCTGCGCGGCGACAAGCAGGACAACATGGTCGAGAGCCCGGACTTCAACGATCCGGTCCATGGCATTCCGATCTTCAGCCTGTACGGGGAGGTCCGTCGGCCCACCGACGCGTCCATGGAGACGTTCGACGTCCTGCTGGTCGACCTGCAGGACCTGGGCTGCCGGATCTACACGTTCATCACGACCCTGCTCTATGTCCTGGAGGCGGCCGCCCGGCACGGGAAGGCGGTGTGGGTGCTGGACCGGCCGAACCCGGCCGGCCGCCCCGTCGAGGGGCTGACGCTCCGGCCGGGCTGGGAGAGCTTCGTCGGGGCCGGTCCCATGCCCATGCGCCACGGGCTCACCCTCGGCGAGTTGGGCCTGTGGTTCATCAAGCTCAAGGGGCTGGACGTGGAGTACCGCGTCATCGCCATGGAGGGGTACGACCCCGGGGCGGCGCCCGGCTACGGCTGGCCGCTGGGCGAGCGCACCTGGGTCAATCCGAGCCCGAACGCCCCGAACCTGTGGATGGCCCGCGCGTACGCCGGCACGGTGATGCTGGAGGGCACGACGCTTTCGGAGGGCCGCGGGACGACCCGGCCGCTGGAGGGCTTCGGCGCGCCCGACATCGACGCCCGGGCCGTGATCGCCGAGATGCAGGCCCTCGCGCCGGACTGGCTTGGCGGCTGCACGCTGCGAGACTTCTGGTTCGAGCCGACCTTCCACAAGCATGTGGGCAAGCTCTGCAGCGGCGTCATGATCCACACCGAGGATCCGCGCAGCTATGACCATGCCGCCTTCAAGCCCTGGCGCCTGCAGGCGCTGGCGTTCAAGGCGATCCGCCGCATCCGGCCCGACTACGACCTCTGGCGCGATTTCCCGTACGAGTACGAGCTGGGGAAGCTGCCCATCGATGTGATCAACGGCGGCCCGCTGCTGCGCGAATGGGTGGACGATCCGCAGGCGGCGCCCGGCGATCTGGACGTCCTTGCACGCCCTGACGAGGACGCCTGGCGCAACGAACGGGCCGCGTTTGCGCTTTATGGCTGACGACAACGCGGGGAGGGCGATGTGGCGGTCGGCATGTCAGTACCTGCCGCTCACCCCTGGCTCGACGGCGAGAGCGACGTCGGTGGCCTCATGCGCGAGCGCGACTGGTCCGCATCGCCGCTGGGCCCCCCGGACACCTGGCCGCAGTCGCTGCGCTCCGTCGTAGGCCTGCTCCTCGGTTCGAAGTTCCCGATGTTCGTCGCTTGGGGACCCGAGCTCGGGTTCCTCTACAACGACGCCTACGCGGAAATCCTCGGCAAGAAGCATCCGGCGGCGCTTGGGGCCCGCTTCCATGACATCTGGGCCGAGATCTGGCCCGACATCTGGCCGTTGATCGAGGCGGCCATGGACGGCCGCGCCAGCTTCCGCGCCGACCTGCCGCTGCTGATGAACCGCCAGGGGTACGACGAACAGACGTGGTTCACCTTCAGCTACTCCCCGGTCCGCGACGAGCGCGGCGAGACGGCCGGCATGTTCTGCGCCTGCATGGAGACCACCGAGCGGGTGCGGGGCGAGCGGCGGCAGGCCTTCCTGTTCGAGCTCGACGAAGCGCTGGACGAGCTGGAGTCCGCTGAGGACATCCTCGCCGCCAGCGCGGGCGCCCTCTGCAACCATCTCGACGCGGACCGGGTGCACTGGGCCGAGGTGGAGGCCGAGGCCGACGCCTTCGAGGTGCGGCACGAATATGCCCGCCCGGGCGTGGCCGGGCTGGCCGGGCGGCATCGCCTCAGCGACTTCGGACAGTCCCTGATCGCCGAGATGCAGCTCGGCCGGACCGTGGCGGTCGAGGACGCGGCGCCCAGCGCGCAGGCGCGCGACGGCGCGGAACCGGCCTTCGGGAGGACGCTGATGCGCGGCGTTCTGGCGATCCCGCTCTTCCGCGGCGGCGCTTGGCGCATGGCGCTGTGCGTCCACACCCTGGCGGCGCGTCGCTGGCGGCCGGACGAGATGGAGCTGATCCGAGAGGTGGCCGAGCGGGCGTGGACCCGCGCCCAGCGCGCTGAGGCCGAGGAGCACGTCCGCACGAGCGAGGCGCGGCTGCGCGCCCTGGTCACCTCGACCTCGGACATGGTCTTCCGGATGAGCCCGGACTGGCGCGAGCTGCTGCAGCTCGATGGGCGCGGCTTCCTGGTGGACACCGACAGCCCGAGCGTCGACTGGCCCGGGACCTACCTGTTCCCCGAAGACCGCGCGCTCGTGAACGCCGCGGTCAGCGCGGCCGTCGCGGAGAGGTCGGTGTTCCAGCTCGAGCACCGCGTGCGACGGGTCGATGGCAGCGCCGGGTGGGTCCATTCGCGCGCCATCCCGATCCTGGACGCACAGGGCGCCATCACCGAGTGGTTCGGGGCCGCCACGGACGTGACGGCTCGCAAGGCGGCCGAGCAGCACCTGCGGCTGATGGTCAACGAGCTGAACCACCGGGTGAAGAACTCGCTCGCGACCGTCCAGGCCATGACCGCCCAGACGCTCCGCCGCGGCGATATCCCGGACGACGTCCGCGAGACGCTGACGTCGCGCCTCATGGCCCTGGCCAGCGCGCACGACGTGCTGACGGACGAGCGCTGGTCAGGCGCCGACCTGCGCGACCTGGTGCTTCAGGCGGCCGCGCCTTACGTGAGCCTTTCCGGCTCCAGCCCCTTCAGCGTGGCCGGCCCGCCGGTCTTCCTTCCGCCCAAGACGGCCATCGCCATGGCGCTGGCCTTCCACGAACTGACCACGAACGCCGCCAAGTACGGCGCGCTCTCCGCGCCCGGGGGCAAGGTGGCGGTCGAGTGGACGGTCGACGGCGGCGGCGACACGCGGCGGCTGGCGCTGACTTGGCGCGAATCGGGCGGTCCGCCGGTCAGGCCTCCGACACGCCGCGGCTTCGGGACCCGGCTTATCGAGCGGGGCCTTTCAGCCGAGCTGCAGGGGCGGGTGACGCTGGACTACGCCGCGCAGGGTCTCGTCTGCACGCTGGATGCACGCCTGCCCGCCATCGTGACGGGGGCGTGGACCGCCTAGGGCGTCGCGACGCTGATCGTCGGCTGGAACAGCTCCACGACGTTGCCCGAGGGATCGTCCAGTAGGATCTCGTTGCCGCCCGCCCCGACGACGATGTCGTTGCGGAAGCGCACGCCGTCCTTCCGCAGCCGCGCGACCTCGGCCTCGAGGTCAGGGGTGTAGAGCACCAGCCGGTTCCAACCGCCCGGGGCAGGCTTGTCCCCGTTCGGCATCGGTTGCGAAGCGCCGCCCGGCCCGGTCGCGGGGCTGATCAGCAGCTGCACGCCGCCCTTCGACAGCGCCGCGAAGTAGGGGCCGGCCTGCATGTCGAGCCGGAAGCCAAGCTTGTCCCTGTAGAAGGCGACCGTGCGGGCGACGTCGACGACGATGTAGCGAACCCTGACCTGCTGGAGGTTCGCCGTGGGGGACGTCTGCGCCTGCGCGCAGGGCGCGGCGAACAGGAGCGCCGCTGCGAGTGCGATCGGCTTGATCATCGCCAGTCTCTCCTTCAGCGCGTCGGCTGCCACTCGGCGGCGGGCTGGAACAGCTCCACCACGTTGCCCGACGGGTCCTCGACGAGGACCTGCGATCCCCCGGGCCCCGAGAGGATTTCATTGCGGAACGTCACACCGGCCGCGCGCAGCCGCTCGGCGTCGGCGGCGATGTCGTCGGTGATGTACTGGAAGCGGTTCCAGCCCCCCGGCTCGGGGACCCGGCCGTCCGGCATCGGGCGGCCCGCGGAACTCGCCTTGCCGCTCAGCAGCAGCCGCAGGGCGCCGCGCGAGACCGAGCCGAACGCCGGCGTCGCCATCGTCACCGAGAAGCCGAAGTGCTTCGCGTACCACTCGGCGGCCGCCGGCACGTCATCCACCATGTAGCGGACATTCACGATGTCGAAGGGCTCGGCCATCTCGGGTCTCCGGTTGAAGGCTAGGCGGCGGCGGGCTCGGCGAACGCGGCCAGGAGGAAGCTGATGCGGTTGGAGAGTTCGTCCGCGACGTGGCGGAAGAGGGGGTAGGTGGCCGCGTCGGCCCCGCCCGTGGCGGGGTTCGGCAGGCTCCAGTGCTGCGTCTCCGGGCGCCCCGGGAGCTGGGCGCAGGCTTCCCGGACCCGGTCGCAGAGGCTGATGACGGAGTCGAAGCGCCGTCCGGCCACGTCGGCGATCGGCTTCGGAGCCTGGCCGCTGATGTCGATCCCGAAGTCCTCGCGCATGACCCTGACGGCGTTGGGATGCAGCGGTCGCGGCTGGCTGCCCGCGCTCTCGGCCTCGATGCGCCCGCCCGAGCGGACGCGAAGCAACGCTTCCGCCATCTGGGATCGGGCGCTGTTGCCCGTGCACAGGAACAGCACGCGTCCTGAGCGCGTGTACCCGTCGGCCGGAACCCGAGGCGCAAGGCGCAGCCCGGGATGCAGCGCAGCGCCGGCGGTGGAGAGCTGTCCGCCCACGCGGTCGAGGTGCAGGCGATAGTACATGTCGCGACCGTCCGCGGCGCTGCGCCGCGCCGACACCAACTCGCCCGCGCGCAGCTTGCCCAGGTGGTACGACACCAGGTTCTGCGGCTCGCCGACCCGCTCCGTCAGCTCCTGCACGGTGCGATCCCCTCGACCGAGTTCCTCGAGCAGCCGCCAGCGCAGCGGATGGGCCGCCAACTGGAGGAACGGGGGAGGTGACATCTCGAGGGACTGACGCAGGGCCATGCGTCATTTAGATCAAGTCAGATTGATAAATCAATCCTGATTGATGCGAATTGGCGACGTGCAACGGATCGTGATGCGATCGATCCGGCGCTTGCGGAGTTGTGTCCCTGACCGGCCCGACAGGCGTGGAGGAGACGGAATGTCCAAGCGCGCGGCGCATCCCAGAGGAGTCCGGGCAGCCCGCCGCCCGGCGTTGCCGACTTGAGTCTCGGGCCCCGAACCGTCGTCAAGTACAGGAGCCATCGAGTGGCCAGCGTGATCCGTGTCCACATCCAGGGACAGGCGGAGGCGGAGACCTCGCCGCCGCTCGACTTCAACCTCGCCGACTTCGCGGGCCAGCTGCCGCAGGTGGGGGACGTGGTGGCGCCACCCCCGGGCGTGGGCGCCGGGGACCACCTCTGGGAGGTGGTCTACCGGATGTTCGATCCGGGCCTCGCGTTCGACGCCGGCAGCTGCCTGCGCCTGGTCGTGCGGCCCCGTCCGCCGTCGGCGGACGAGCGGGCGTTTCTGGGCTAGAGGCGGTCAGACGGTGTCCACGATCCGGGATCGCTGCTCCGGCGCCGGGAGCTCCAGTTGCTCCAGGGCGTACAGCAGATCCGTGAAGACCGGCAGGCTCGCCTTCAGTTTCGCAAGATTCCGACGCGAGATCGCTTCGAGCACCTTTGCGCCCGTGGGGGTCAGGTGAAGCACGACGCGCCGCCGGTCCCGAATGGAGTGGCCGCGGGTGACCAGGCCCCGCGCCGAGAGTCGGTCGACCAGCCCGACGGCGCTGTGGTTGCGAATGAGCAGAGCCCGCGCGAGCTCGCCGACGCTGACGGGCTCGGGACCCTCATGCGCCTTGATCGCCAGCAGCGCCTGATGCTGCTGGGGCGTCAGGCCCTGCGCCGCCGCCTCGGCGCTGCTGAACGCCAGGAACCGCCGGAGGGCGTGGCGGAACGCCCCGAGGGCCGCGTAGTCGGCCTGCACGAGCTTGCGGCGTCGGATCGGCGTCTGTTCCAAGCGCAGCCTCTTGAGCCGGGCGCGGCCGGCTCGTCGGGGAAGGATGTAGGCTGGAGCATCAGCGATTTGCCCATCCCTGGCCAGGGCCCAGCGCGCGCGCCCCGGGGCCTTCGTCGCAGCTGCTCCCGGGGCTGTGATTTGCGCCGGAAAGACGTATCGCGATACGATACATGTGGGTCGTCGGCCGCAGATCGGCGGCTCCCCGGTGGAGAGCGGCGGACGGGGTGTTCAGGCCTTGGCCCGCCGCTCGACCGCCCGCCAGGAGCGGGCTTTGCAGAGGATGAGGGACCACGTGGCCGCCCACAGCATGGCGTTCGACCCGACGTATCCGGAGCTCCCGCGCGCCTGGGCGCCCGGCGGCTTCTACTTTGAGCGTCGTGTCCGCGTGCGCAGCGATGACGGGCCGTGGCGGGTCGAGGCCGAGGATCTCGAGCCCGCCTGCTTCCTGAGCGGCGGGTCCGCCGAACGGCACGCGCGCCGCCTTGCCCGCGCCTACGCCGCCGTCGGGTTCGACGTCACCCTCGAGGTGCTCGGCGAGTCCGGCGAGCTGCGGGCGCGGGTGCGCCGGTCGGGCCTGAACCCATAGGAGACGACATGAACGACGACCTCTCAGGACCGGTGCTTCTGGTGTGCGCCGACGAGGCGCGCGCGGTGCGCTGGATGGATCGCCTGCACCGGGCCGGCCGCGTGGTGGTGGGGCCCGCGCCCACGGCGTCCCTGGCGCTCACCCTGGCGATGCAGGCGGCGCCGGCGGCCGCGCTTCTGGTGGGGCCCAATGCCGGGCGGCGGACGAACGAGGAGCTGGCCGGCGAACTGCAGCGGCTATGGGGCGTGCCCTGCTACACCCCGGCTCTGCCGCCCGAGGGCCAGGCCGCGGGCGAACCGGGCCTGCCGGTTGTCCGCTTCCCGGCCGAGGGACCGGACCTGGCGGCCGCCTGAGCCGCGCGGTGATCGCGGCGGGATGCGCCCTCAGGGGCCCCATTCGGCGAGGGACTCACCGCTGACGGGGTCGAGGAGCGTCACCTTCTGCAGGTCGACGGCGACGAGGCAGATCGGGCGGTGATCGGCCGACTCGCTCCAGCAGCGCACCGGCTTCCCGTCCGGCCAGGCCGCGACCCGGCCCTCCAGGACGAGCTGG
>NZ_JAEUMN010000053.1 GCF_016793225.1 Phenylobacterium sp. | reverse complement strand
GCGCTGGCTCTCGCCGCCCGACAGCGTGCCCGAACTGCGCGACAGGTTCAGGTAGTCGAGGCCGACGTTCACCAGGAAGCGCAGGCGGTCATTGATCTCCTTCAGGATCCGCCGCGCGATCTCCATCTGCTTGTCGCTCAGCGTGGTCTCGAGGCCCTCGAACCACTCCTGCGCATGCTTGATGGACAGGCGCGAGACGACACCGATGTGCTCGCCGGCGATCTTCACCGCCAGCGCCTCGGGCTTCAGGCGGTAGCCTTCGCAGGCGGTGCAAGGCGTCTCGGACTGGTAGCGGCCCAGCTCCTCGCGGACCCAGCTCGAGTCCGTCTCGCGCCAGCGGCGCTCCAGGTTCGGCAGGACGCCTTCGAAGGTCTTGTTGACCTCGTACTTGCGGGCGTTGTCGTCATAGACGAAGCGGATCTTCTCGTCGCCCGAGCCGTAGAGCACGACTTTGCGCGCCTGTTCGGGCAGCTTCCAGAACGGCTCGTCCATCGAGAAGCCGTAGTGGCGCGAGAGCGCCTGCAGGGTCTGGGTGTAGAGCGGCGAGGGACCCTTCGCCCAGGGCGAGATGGCGCCCTTGTGCAGGCTCTTGTCCTTGTCGGGGACGATCATGTCGGCGTCGAAGGCCAGCTTCGCGCCCAGGCCGTCGCACACGGGGCACGCGCCGTAGGGGTTGTTGAACGAGAACAGCCGCGGCTCGATCTCGCTGATCGTGAACCCGGACACCGGGCAGGCGAACTTCTCCGAGAACAACAGCCGCCGGGGCTCGGTCTCACCCTCGGCCAGGTCGGCCCATTCGGCCACGGCGATGCCGTCGGCGAGCTGGAGCGCCGTCGCCAGGCTGTCGGCGTAGCGCTGGTCCTGGCCGGGCTTGGTGACGATCCGGTCCACGACGATGTCGATGTCGTGCTTGAACTTCTTGTCGAGGGCCGGGGCGTCCTCGATCAGCATCAGCTCGCCGTTGATCTTGACGCGCTGGAAGCCGGCCTTCTGCCACTCGGCGAACTCCTTGCGGTACTCGCCCTTGCGGCCGCGCACGACGGGGGCCAGCAGGTTCAGGCGCGTGCCGTCGGGCAGGGCGTTCAGCTTGTCGACCATCTGGCTGACGGTCTGGCTCTCGATCGGCAGGCCCGTAGCGGGCGAGTAGGGCACGCCGACCCGCGCCCATAGCAGGCGCATGTAGTCGTGGATCTCGGTGACCGTGCCGACGGTGGAGCGCGGGTTGCGGCTGGTGGTCTTCTGCTCGATCGAGATGGCCGGCGACAGGCCCTCGATCAGGTCCACGTCCGGCTTGCTCATCAGCTCCAGGAACTGGCGCGCATAGGCCGAGAGGCTCTCGACGTAGCGGCGCTGGCCCTCGGCATAGATGGTGTCGAAGGCGAGCGAGCTCTTGCCCGATCCCGACAGGCCGGTGATGACCACCAGGTCGCCGCGCGGAATGTCGACGCTGACGTCCTTGAGGTTGTGCTCGCGCGCACCGCGTACGCGGATGAAGTTCTGGTGGTCGGCCATTCTGTCCCGGAAACGCCTTGCCGCCCGCGGAGGTCCGGGAGCGGACGGCGTAATTTAGGTAACCCGCGACTCAGATAACACGTGAACACAGGGGGAACAAAGCGCCTGCGTCATCTGGCCCCTGCGGGCTGCTGACACGACGCTGGCAGCAGGGAGAACGAACGGGGCCCTCAGCCGGCCGTGACGGCCTCGATCGTGGCGGCGTCGAACCCGAACTCCTCCAGCAGCGCGCGGGTATGCTGGCCGATGTCCGGCGCCATCCGGGGCGCGCGCTTGCCCTCGCCGGCGATCTGGAAGGGGCTGTCGACGGTGCGGATCCAGCTGTCCTCGACCTGCGGAAGCAGGCCGTTGGCGTCGATCTGCTCGTCCGAAAGATGGTCGTAGATCGAGCCCACGATGCCGAAGGTCACGTCGCCGGCGCTGAGGATCCTCGCCCAGTGCGCGTAGGGCTGGGTCGCGAAGATCTCGTCGCAGAGGGCGACCAGGGCCGGCCCGTTCGCCAGCCGCGCCTCGGGGGTCTCGAAGCGCGGATCGGTGAGCCAGTCGGCGTGGCCAAGGGCCTTGGCCAGCAGCGGCCAGTCGCGCGCCGGGTTGGTGCTCGAGATGATGAACTGGCGGTCGTCGGCCGCCCGGTACAGTTCGTTCAGCACGCCCCGCTCGCCGCGCTGCGGACGCTTGGCCAGTTCGTATCCGCAGAGCGCGGCCTGCACCTGGCATCCGTTCGCCCAGAGCCCGTTCGAGAGCAGCGAGGTCGAGACCTCCGATCCTTCGCCGGTCTGCAGGCGCTTGTAGAGCGCCGTGACGATCGCCCCGTACATGGCCATCGCCGTCGGATGGTCGCCCATGCCCGGCATCGAGATGGCCGGCTCCAGGTCGGGCGTCGCGCGCACCATGTCCATCAGGCCGGACCGGGCCCACCAGACCGTGGCGTCGAAGCCCGTGCGGTCGCGCTCGGGCCCCGCCTCGCCGTACGGCGTCAGCGAGGCGTAGATCAGCCGGCTGTTGAGGGGGCGCAGGTCCTGGGCGCGCACGCCCAGCCGCTCGCGGGCGGGGAAGGGGATGTTGGTGATGAACACGTCCGCCTTGCGCACCAGCGCCTGCAGGACGGTCTGCGCCTCGGGCTGTCGCAGGTCGAGCGCCAGGCTCTCCTTGTTCCGCGACTCCAGGGCCCAGAAGTAGTCGATGTCGTCAGGGGTGCCGCGCAGCCGGAACAGGTTGCGGTAGGCGTCGCCGATGACGGGCGGCTCGATCTTGATCACGCGGGCGCCGTAGTCGGACATGACGGTCGCCGCCGCCGGGCCGGCGATGAAGCTCGCGCAGTCGATGACCAGAAGGTCGCTGAACAGACCGGTCGCCATCGCCCATCCTCCCAAGGCTCGCTTGAGGCGAGGCAACGAGACTTGCCCCGGCGTCAGTCCAGCGGGCCGCGGTCCTCACCGGGTGCGCCGCAGCTCCAGGATGTCGAGCTTGGATTCATAGGCCGGCCACGGGAAGACGATGCGCCAGCGCTCGTTCCCCACGCGCTGGACGACACCGACCATGTCCCGGTCGTCCTGGGTCCCGTAGCGCGGGGTGCGGGTCTCGTCGCCGAGCTCCAGCACGCCCACGAAGCGCGCGGCGCGGCGGCCGGAGGGGCAGATGAGGCCAACGGGACGCTGGGAGCCGGTGGTCTTCCGCATGACGAGGTCGCCGCCGGGCGTGAGCTGCACCGAGCAGCGGAACCAGCCGTAGGCGATGTACGGCAGCATGCCTTCGCGCGCGGCGCCCAGCTTGATCGTGCGGCACTGGTAGCGTCCGGGCGTGGGCTGCGGCCGGTTGAGCGACAGCCGCGGCTCGGCCAGCAGTCCCAGTCGTCTCAGGTCGTCCGCCGCGCCGCCCCGGACGGCGTCGGCGCGCGCCTCGCGCCACGCCATGTCCAGCCGCTCGAGGCGCTGGGCGTCGGCGCGCGTGGGCGTGCAGGTCATGTCCTGCGCCGCGGCGGCTCCGGCGAGCGCGGCGAACGCTGTGGCGAGGCGCAGAGGCATGCGGGGCGGGACGACCTTCAGAAGCGGCGCTTGAACGCTAGACGCGTCGGCGTCAGGCGCAATCCCTCGTCGTCCGACCACTCGGCCTTGGGCTGGATGTCGACCTCCGGCGCGTCCTCGGCCGGGCTGAGATCCAGCGGGCGGGCCTGCGGTTCCGTGCGCAGGATGACGGCCTGGCGCCTGGCGTCGGCGGCGGGGGTCCTGGCGGCCGACAGCGTCTGCGCCGGCGCGGCGCGCGGCGCCGCCGCGACCACCGTGGCCTGCCAGGCCTGCGCCATCGCCGGCAGCGGCGCGCCCGCCATCAGGCAGGCGGCGATCAGGAAGGGCAGTCGGGGTCTGGTCACGATGGGCGCTCCGTTGGGAACCGCCGCCCA
>NZ_JAEUMN010000034.1 GCF_016793225.1 Phenylobacterium sp. | reverse complement strand
TCCTTCGGCAGCATGCGCTCGACGGCCTTCTGCAGCACGCGCTCGGGATACTTGCCGCCCAGGATCTGGGCCGGGGTCCGCTGCTTCACGCCGCCCGGGTGGCCGGTGTGCCAGTAGTAGACCTCGTCGGTGGCCTTCTTGCCGGTGAACTTCACCTTGTCGGCGTTCACGACGACGACGTAGTCGCCGCAGTCGACGTGCGGGGTGTAGTCAGGCCGGTGCTTGCCGCGAAGGCGCATCGCGATGAACGAAGCGAGGCGGCCGACCACGGCGTTCTCGGCGTCCACCACGATCCACTTCTTCTCGACCTCGGCGGGCTTCAGCGAAGCCGTGGTGCTCTTCAGCATGAGGGACGATCCAATGAACCTTGCGCGGGACCGCTGGACTGCGCCCCCGACGTGAGGCGCGGCTTATGCCGAATGCCCCGCCCCATGTCAACCGGGAATGGAAGGTCTAGGTTCTGCTAACTTACTGTTCTTCCGATGGTTTTTGTATCCGGTAATATAATACCACATCTTTTCCGCTGTCATCCCGGCCGAAGCGAAGCGGAGAGCCGGGACCCATAGACTCCGCGGCTCAGGACCAACCCCGCCGCCACCGCCGCGCCCCACCCTCGACCACAGGCGCTCCCGGTCTTCCGCTCCGCGCAAACCGGGATGACAACCCAGGACCAACCCCGCCGCCCACCCTCGACCGCAGGCGTCTTCCGCTTCGCGCAAACCGGGATGACAACCCAGGTCCTAGACCCGCCGCACCCGCCAGGCGAACGCCACGGCGAGGCCCAGCAGGGCCGCCGCGGTCAGCTGGTGCACGATGGAAAGGCCCAGCGGCGCGCCCGCCATCAGGGTCGCGACCCCCAGGACCGCCTGCACGACCACCAGGCCCGCGACGCCGGCCGCCAGCAGCTTCGAGGTGCGCGCGAGGTACGGCGTGCGCCAGGCGCTGACCGCCATCGCGACCGCCACCAGCGTCAGGACATAGGCCACGAGGCGGTGGTGCAGCTGCGTCGCGCCCTGGCTGTGCGCCAGCGTCGCCCAGATCCCGCCGGCCCAGTAGTCGTCCGGCAGCAGCGCGCCGTTCATCAGGGGCCAGTCGTTGAAGACCCGGCCCGCGTCGTTGCCGGCCACCAGGGCGCCCAGCAGGATCTGCAGGTAGATCAGGCCCAGCAGCCCCGCGGCCAGCCGGCCCCAGGGACTGGGCAGGGTCTGGCGCGCCGCCCCGGCCCAGCAGTCGAAGGCGGTCCACAGCAGCGCGCCCAGCAGGGCGAACGCGAGCCCCAGGTGGACCATCAGCCGCTCGGGCGCCACCGAGACGCGCTCCGACAGCCCGCTCGCCACCATCCACCACCCGATCGCCCCCTGGGCGGCGCCCAGCAGGAAGATCACGCCCAGGCGCACCAGCAGCCGCCGCGGCAGCTGCCGCCGGAACGCGAACACCGCGAACGGGACGGCGAAGGCCAGGCCCACCAGCCGGCCCAGGAACCGGTGCGACCACTCCCACCAGTAGATGAACTTGAACTCGGCGAGGCTCATCCCGGCGTTCAGCTGCGCGTACTGCGGGATCTGCTTGTAGCGCTCGAACTCGGCGTTCCAGTCGTCGGCGCCCAGCGGCGGGATCGCGCCCGTCACCGGCTTCCACTCCGTGATCGACAGGCCGGAATCCGTGAGCCGGGTCGCCCCGCCCACGACGATCATCCCCAGCACCAGGGCCGCCACGACGAACAGCCAGATGGCCACCGGCTTGGAGCGGTCGGAACTCAGGAAGGAGATCATGGCCTCGGGGGGAAGCGGACGTTTCTCGGATGCGGCGTCCCTTTAGCGGGCTTACGCCGCCGCGGCGAGCGCTCTATGTGGAGGCCATGTCCCCTCGCCTGCGCAAGTTCGTCGGAATGCTCGCGATCCTGGCGTTCCTGTTTGTCTATGTCATCGTCGCGGTCACCGTCGGCGAGCGCCTGCCCTCGCACTGGGCCGCCCAGCTCGTCTTCTACGCCCTCGCCGGGATCCTTTGGTGGGTGCCGCTCGCCCCGCTGATCCGCTGGATGGAACGCCGGGGCTGACCTAAGCTCGGCCGTTCTTCGCGGAGGCCACATGCGGTTCCTGCTCGCCCTCATCCTCCTTGTCTCGGCGCCCCTGCCCGCGCTGGCGGCCCAGGCGGCCCGGCTCAAGGTCACGGTGCTCTCGACCATGATGGCCGACCAGGGGGTGGGCGAATGGGGCTACGCCGCCCTGGTCGAGGTGGACGGCCGGAAGATCCTCTACGACACCGGCGCGCGTCCCGAGACCGTCCTCGCCAACGCCCGCGAGCTGAAGATCGACCTGTCCGACGTGGAGGACGTCGTCCTCAGCCACCATCACGGCGACCACACCGGCGGCTTCCTGGTGCTGCGCAAGGCGCTGGCGGCGCGGAACCCCAAGGCGCTGACCCGCGTGCATGTGGCCGAGGGCTTCTTCCTGGCGGGCGGCCAGGGCTACCGGCCGGCGATCCCCAGGTTCCGCGCGGACCTGGAGGCCGCCGGCGCCACCTTCATCGTGCACAAGGACCCCGTGGAGATCGCGCCCGGCGTCTGGCTGACGGGACCGGTCCCGCGCGAGACCGGCGAGAAGAACTATCCGCAGGGCTGGAGGCTGGCCGGCGGCGGCGAGGACGACGTGCCCGAGGACATGGCCATGGTGTTCGACACCGCCGACGGCGTCGTGGCGCTCTCCGGATGCGGCCACGCCGGGGTGGTCAACATCGTCCGCCGGGCCCGGTCCATCGCCGGGGGCAAGCCGTTGCTGGCGCTGATCGGCGGCCTGCACACCTTCGCCCTGAACGACGAGCGGCTGGACTGGACGGGGGCCGAGCTGAGGGCCGCGGGCGTCCGCTACATGCTGCTGGGCCACTGCACCGGCATCGAGGCCACCCTGCGCCTGCGCCAGGCCACCGGCCTCACCCGTCGCACCGCCGCCTATGGCGCCACGGGGGCGACCTACGAACTGGGCAAGGGCATCGACGCCCGGCCGATCGCGGGGTGAACGGGCGGGACGGCCCGAACCTCAGCGAGTCCGCCCGTCGAAGATGACGCGGAACCTCCACCGGCGGTCCGGGGGCGGCGCCGCGCGTAGGTTCTCGGGTCCCGCGGTCATCCAGCCCTTCTCGGCCATCCTTACGGCCGCAAACTCGAACCCGTAGCCAGGTGTGGAGACATCGAGGACGGTGCAGTCCTTCAGCCGTCCACGCTCGTCGACCCGGCAGTCCATGTTGACGACGCCCGTAGCGCCCACGCGCGCGGCTCGTTCAGGGTAGTACGGCCCGGCCGCGCCGAGCCGGGCGAAGGCCTTGTCGCGCCTGTAGATCGCCTCACGGAACGGGGGTTCGGCGTGTGGCAGCACGAAGCGCATGGTCAACCGGGCGCCATCGGGCTGAAGGCTCGACGCCCCCTGGCACGGGCGTGTCCCCCGAAGGCTGCCCACCAGCGACAGCGCGGCCGCCCCGAACCCATGCCCGGCCGGCGTCTCGCCGACGACCGAGCAGTCGACCATCCGGCCGTCCTCTTCGGAGCGACACGCGAGCGTCGCGCGGCCTTCGACGCCAGTCTGGCGGGCCGTCTTGGGATAGGCCTCGGCCAGCTCCGAAGCCGTTGGCGTTCGAACCCATCCCGGCGGTTCGCAGTCGGCGGCTGCGGCCTCGCCGGCGACGCAGGCCACGCCCGCCGCCAAGGCCGCCAACTTTCCCGTTGCCCTCATCCGCGCTTCCGCTAGAAGACGCGCCTCGCCGCCTGGCCAGCGGAGCGTGGCGCAGCTTGGTAGCGCACTTGACTGGGGGTCAAGGGGTCGCAGGTTCAAATCCTGTCGCTCCGACCAGCGGCCGGCGGCGAGATTTCCCTATCGATCCCGATCCTTCCGCCTCGCCTGGCGCCGGGACGGGACGCTACTTCTCGAAGACCAGCTTCTGCGGCCCCTGGCCCAGGTAGAACTCGGCCGACTTGGTCACGCCGGCGCGGCGGACGTTGACGAGGTTCTCCTCGTCGGCGTGGGCGTCTTCCAGGAGGTCGCTGTCGACGGTCACGGCCCGGGTGGCGGCCTTCGGCATCTGGCCCGCATAAACCAGCTCGACGTCGTCGCCGGCGAGGTTCGTCCGGCGGTGGACGAGCGCGACCGGCTTGCCGTCGGCGTCCCACAGCCGGAAGGCCCGCGCCCCATAGGCCTCCAGCGCCTTCACGGCGTCGGGGTCGTCGAGGCTCTGCTGGGCGTTCGGCGCGATCACCGACAGCGCCGGCTCGACATCGTGGGCGGCGGCGCGGTGCGTGACGGTGACGGCGCCGGTGGCCGCGTCGATCTCCACGACCGTCAGCGCCTCGTGTCCGCGGTGCGCCGCCGCCGGCGTCGAGAGCGCCAGGAGCGCCCCGATCGCCGTCAGGACCCGCCTCACTTCTTCTCCTCGGCCTTGGTCGCCGGGACCGGGTCCAGGCCGTCGGTCGTGACCCGCAGGTCGTTGTCCTTCAGCTTGTCGCCCTCGTCCTTCTCCGGCCCGCTCACCTTCAGCGTCCGGGCCTGGCCCGCGCCTTCGTAGACGTTGTTGCCGCGGTCGGCGTCGGCGGTCTCCCACAGCGGGTCGATCTCGGCCTTCTTCAGCGTCTTGGCCGTCACGTGCTGCCAGGTCACCTCGGCGCTGTTGCGTCGCCAGATCTCGGCTGGGATCCGGATCGTCTCGGTGGAGCCGTCGGCGTAGTCCAGCTTCAGGATCACCGGCATCACCACCCCGCCGACGTTCCTGAATCGGAAGCGGTAGAAGGTGTCGGTCGTGTTGCGCGCGGTCCGCTCGGCCGGGGTCAGCTCCTCGTCGGCGGCCTTGGCCTTCTTCCGGCTGGCCGCCGTCGCGTCCTCGCGGCCGATGGCGTCGTAGTAGTCGCGCACCTTCGGGTCGCGGTCGGCGACGTAGCCGCCGGTGTTGCGGCTCTCGGTCAGGCTGGCCGGCTCCTCGGCCCTGCGCTCCGCCCGCAGCCGGGCCGCGGCGTCGGCGTCGGCCGGCTCCAGCTGGCCCGCGACCACCCGGTCCAGCGCGATGTCCACGTGGTCGGTCGAGTAGAACCAGCCGCGCCAGAACCAGTCGAGGTCCACGCCGCTCGACTCCTCCATCGTGCGGAAGAAGTCGTAGGGCGTCGGGCCCTTGAACCGCCAGCGCGTGGCGTAGTCGCGGAACGCCTTGTCGAACAGCTCCCGGCCCAGGATCGTCTCGCGCAGGATCACCAGCGCCGTCGCCGGCTTGTGGTAGCTGTTCGCGCCGAACTGCAGCAGCGAGTCCGACTGGGTCATGATCGGGACCTGGTTCTCGCTGACCATGTACTCGACGATGTCCTTGGGCTCGCCGCGGCGGCTGGGGAAGTCCTTCGACCAGCGCTTCTCGGCCTGGAACTGCAGGAACGAGTTCAGGCCCTCGTCCATCCAGGTCCACTGCCGCTCGTCCGAGTTCACGATCATCGGAAAGTAGGTGTGGCCCACTTCGTGGATGATCACGCCGATCAGGCCGGCCTTGGTGCGCTCGGTGTAGGTCAGGTCCCCGGTCTTGCGGTCCTTGATCGGCCGCGGACCGTTGAAGGTCATCATGGGGTATTCCATCCCCCCGTTGATGCCGTTGACCGACTGGGCCTTGGGGTATGGATAGGGGAAGGCGAACTCGTTGTAGACCTGGATGGTGTGGGCGATCGCCTTGGTCGACCAGGCGTCCCACAGGGGCCGCGCCTCCTTGGGGTAGAAGCTCATGGCCATGACCAGCGGCTGCTCGGCGCTGTCCTGCCGCACGCCCATGGCGTCCCACACGAACTTGCGGCTGGAGGCCCAGGCGAAGTCGCGGACGTTCTGGGCCCGGAAGGTCCAAGTCCTGGTCCCGGTGGGCTTGCCCTTTTCGGCCGCCAGCGCCTCGGCCGGCGTCACGATGTAGACGGGTTCCCTCGCCGTGCGCGACTGCTGCAGGCGCGCCGCCTGGGCCGGCGTGAGGACCGCGCCCGGGTTGGTCAGGTCGCCGGTCGCGGCCACCACGTGGTCGTTCGGGACCGTCAGCGAGACGTCGTAGTCGCCGAACTCCAGCGTGAACTCGCCCGAGCCCAGGAAGGCCTTGTTGTGCCAGCCCTCATAGTCGGTGTAGCGCGCCAGGCGCGGGAACCACTGGGCGCCCAGGAACAGGCAGTTGCCGTCCTCGTCGGGCCGGGTGAAGCACTCGTAACCGTCGCGGGCGCCGGTGACCTTGGTCTCGTTCAGGGCGTACGACCATTCGATCGTGAAGCTGACCGCGCCGCCGGACGGCAGGCTCTGGGGCAGGTCCACGCGCATGAGGGTATCGACCACCTTGTGCGGCAGCGCGCGGCCCGATCCGTCGCGCACCGCGGCGATCTTGAAGCCGCCCTCCCAGTCCTTGAACTTCTGCACGCGCTTCAGCGTGGCCAGGCTGATCTCGTCCGAGCCGCCGACGGTCGCCGTGCGCTCGGCGATGGAATCCCGGCGGAAGATGTTCTGGTCCAGCAGGAGCCAGAGATAGGTCAGCCGGTCGGGCGAGTTGTTGCGGTAGGTGATCGTGGCCTTGCCGAAGACGGTCTTCGTCGGCTCGTCCAGGCGGGCCTGGATCCTGTAGTCGACCTTCTGCTGCCAGTAGCGATGGCCGGGCGCGCCGCTGGCGGCGCGGTAGTCCGTGGGCGTCGGCCACGCTTCGCCCTCGAGCTGCCGGAAGGCGTCCTTCCAGGGCGCCTTGGTCTGCTGCACCGGATCGGCCAGCGCCATCGACGTGGAAAGCACGCCGGCCAGGACCGCCACCGCGGTCAACACAAGCTTCTTCATGTACGCCCCGAACCCACGCCGTCCCCGTTCATCCCGCCGTTGGGGCCGGTTGGCAAGGCCATATGTGTTATGAAGTAACGCTGGGATGCGGCGGCTGCGGCGACTGCCGAGATTGCAGGCGCCGCCGCTATCCTGGAGACCTCGGTGAGGCGGGCTCGACGCCCGGGGCGTGGCGACGGAAGCGGTAGTAGAGCAGCCCCGCCGCCAGCCAGCCGGCCAGCAGCACATATGGCCGCCAGTCGGAGGTGATCCCGACCGACGCGATGACCGCCGCGGCGATCATGCCCAGGACCGACAGCGTCCGCACGGTCGTCCGCCCGAACCGCAGCCGCGCCTGGGCGTGGATCTCGGGATGACGTCGGGCCACGTTGTAGGCCGCGAGGCACGAGCCGAGGTACTTCATCATCGTCGGGATGTTCACCGCCAGCAGCAGGAACAGCAGGCTGGACGGGAGGAACAGGCCCAGGCAGCAGGCCGCGAAGGCCACCATCGTCGCCACGTGCGGCGTTCCGAACCGCGGATGGATGCGGCCGAGGGGCGCGGGCAGCACGCCCGCCCGGCCCATGGCGTAGAGGAACCGCGCGAACACCAGGAACACCGCGTTCATCGACTTGGCGAGCGCCAGCACGGCGGCCGTCACGATCACGGGCGCCGCCCAGCCCCCGAGCGCCGCCTCGGCCGCCGTCAGCAGCGGGGCGTCGCTGGCCGCCAGCCCGTCGGCGCCCACCAGCGACAGCGCCGTGAACGCGATGGCGAGGTAGACGGCCACCGTCAGCAGCAGCGCGAGCCCCAGGGCCAGCGGCACGACCCGCTTCGGATCGGCCACCTCCTCGCCCACCTCGGTGGTGGTTTCGATGCCCAGGAACAGCTGGATCATCAGGGGCAGCGCCGCGACGATGGGAACCCAGCCCACGCCGACCGAGTCCGCGACGAGCTGCGGCTTCAGGTGGGGCGCGCCCGCGGCCACGAACACGGCGAACACCCCAAGCAGCAGCAGCATCATCACCGTCTGCGCCCGGGCCGCTATGGCCACGCCCAGGTAGTTCAGCGCGAAGACCGCCAGGAACAGGACGAACATCACGGGCTTGCCTGGAACGGGCGCCACCTTGCCGAGGTAGTTCACCAGCACCGTGCCCAGCACGATCATCACCACGGCGTTCGACAGGATCCGCAGCCAGACGATCCCGAAGGCGATCAGCGGATGGGTGAACTGCCGTTGCCACTCGAAGGAGGCGGCGGTGCGCGGCACGGCCGAGGCCATGTAGGCGTAGACCAGCCCGAACAGCACCATCGGCAGCGCCGCCAGCAGGCACGCCGCCAGGATGCCCTCGCGGCCCACCTGCGCCGCCGGTCCCAGCACCGAGAAGATCGAGGCGCCGATGGCCGTCCCTGCCCCCAGCATGACGAGGTCGATCAGGCGGACGCCGTGGCGGAGCTGGTCGGTCATGGGTCCCCTAGAAGCGGCAGGCGTTGTCGGGCGTGTTCGGATCGCGCGACCAGCGATAGCCCTCCGCGGGCGCGCCGCGCGGCAGGTAGCTCACGGTCGTCGTGGCGTCGCCCCGCCGCAGGGTGAGGATCAGCGGCCGCGTCTCGTCCTTGCGCACCTCGCTGATGTCGCTCGCCTCGACGATGACGTCGCCGTTGCGCACGCCCGCCTGGTCGGCCGCCGAACCGGGCTCCAGGTCGCGCACCACGCGGTCGTCGTTCAGGGAAGCCCGCGCGAAGCCCAGCTGGAACGGCCGCACCGCCTGCGGCCGCACCACGAGGCACGGCGCATACAGCCCGGACGGCGGGATCAGCAGGTCGCCGCGCACCATCCGTTCGTATCCGGCCGTGGCCGCCACCGGCCCGATCTCGGCCCCCACGAGCTCCAGCCACTGCGCGACGCCATAGGGCTCGCCGGCGTCCTGGCGCCGGCGCATCGCCTTGGCGAGGTCGTCCAGGCTGCGCCGGCCGCCCGAGGCCTCCCGCACCGCCGCGTCCACCTGCTGCAGGTAGAGCCAGCCCCGGCCGTACGGCACGGTCTGCGCCACGGGATCCGTCCAGAACCTCTTCGCCGCTTCGGGGCTCGAGGCGCGCACGTAGGGGTTCGAATAGTAGGCCGTCGCGCGCTCGTTGAAGGTCTCCAGCAGCCGTCCCGTGCTGATCGCCCCCGCGCGCCACGACAGCACCGTCGAATAGTACTCGGCCATGCCTTCCGAGTACCAGGCGGTCTCCCCGTGATCGCCCTGCATCCCCGGCCAGGTGTGGGCCATCTCGTGGGCCAGGAGCCCCTGCAGGCTGTCGACCGTGGGCTTCGCCGGCAGGTGGTAGCCGAACATGAACGACCGTGCGAGGCCGGTGCCGCCCGTGCCCTTGTAGGGATTCTGCCGCGCGAAGACGCGGTAGCTCCCGCCCCTGTCGCCGAAGAAGGCCGCCATGCCGCCGTAGAGGGCCTTCAGCTTGGCGCCCAGCTCGTTGGGGTCGAACGGCGGCTCGGACAGCCAGTAGACGTCGAAGCCCGAGCCGGGGTCCGGCGGATAGGATTTCAGCGGCCCCACGTAGTAGTAGCTGAACTGCAGCACGTCGGAGGGGATCACCGTCTCGACGGTCCCCTCGCCCAGCGACCAGACGCCGCGCGAGCCCTTGGGGGCCGCCGACAGGTCCCAGCTCAGCCGGACTCGCCAGGGTCCAGGCGCGGCCGGGGCGGCGAAGAAGCCGTTGCCCGAGCCGGCGAAGCCGCCGTTCTCCTCGCGCAGGTCGAACAGCGGGCCGTTGTTGGTGGCCGCCGTCACCCGTCGGGGCGGCGCGCGGTAGCTCACCACAACGTCCCCGGCGCTCGCCCGGCCCACGATCCAGCGGCGGTAGACCCCCTGCGGCGTCGGGGGCTCTTCGGCCTGCGACAGCGGGATCGGTCCCCGGTCGTCGCGCGCCTCGACGGCGTCCGCCGGCCACGGCGGCGTCGGGATGCCCACCAGCCGGATCGGCAGCCGCACCAGCGGATCGCCGGCCTTCAGCCCCGGCGCCTCCAGGGTCATCCGGACGCCGAGATGGCTGCCCTCGCCGCCG
The DNA here is from genome assembly GCF_016793225.1 of Phenylobacterium sp. Taxonomy (GTDB): domain Bacteria; phylum Pseudomonadota; class Alphaproteobacteria; order Caulobacterales; family Caulobacteraceae; genus Phenylobacterium. The sequence goes on along the minus strand of NZ_JAEUMN010000034.1, from coordinate 28,250 downwards.
GCGGCGTGCGGCGTCAGCACCACGTCCAGCCGCTTCGGGGGCTCGGCCGCCGCGGCGCCCGTCCCGAGCACGACGGCCATCAGCCCCGACAGGATCGCCACGGCCAGCCTCACGGCGCGGCCTTCGTCACGGGCGGCGGCGGCGCGAACGGCCGGATCGCCAGGTGCTCGTAGATCTCCGCCGGGTAGTAGACCACCCCGCCGACCATCGTCATGCGGGTCTTCCTCAGCGCCGAGATGTTCGCCACCGGGTCGCCGTCCACCAGGATCAGGTCGGCCAGCTTGCCGCGTTCGATGCTGCCCGCCTCGTGGTCGCGCCGGAAGTAGCGTTCGGCGCCCAGGGTGCCCAGATAGAGCGCCCGGCCGGCCGGGATGCCCGCCGCGACATAGACCTCCATCTCCCGCAGGCTGGAGAACCCCGTGCCGTCGTCGGTGCCCGGCAGCAGCTGAATGCCCGCGTCGTCCAGCATCTTCAACACCTCGAGCACCTTGCGGTAGCCGGCCTGGTAGTCGGCGTCGTCCTGCGGGGTGCGGATCGTGACGAAGCTGCGCCTGCGGTAGCGCTGGTAGCCGATCGGCACATGGTCCAGGTACGGCTGGTCGCCCGCCTGCACCTGGCCCGCCCGCGAGAGCATCAGCCGCTCCAGGATCATCGCCGTGGTGTCCAGCGCGGTCCCGCGGGCCTTCATCAGCCGCACGGTCGACTGGACGCGCTCGGACCTCAGGTCCAGGTCCTTGCCGCGCGCCATGCCGGTCAGCCGCAGGGGCGTGCGGGTGTCCTCCTTTGGGTCCAGGATCCAGCCCAGCATCAGCTGGTTGATGTGGGCGATGTCGTCGTAGCCGTCCCGGATCACCCGGTCGGGCGACGAGAAGGCCGGCACGTGGCCCGTCACCCCCATCCCGAGCCGCTTGGCCTCGGCCGCCACGGGGGCCACCCAGTCGGGGTTGAAGCTGTTGTAGATCTTGACCTGCCAGTAGCCGTGGTCGGCGTACCAGCGGACCCGCGCGAGCGCGTCCTCCAGCGTGTCCGACACGAACCCCAGCCGCGCCGAATAGGGGCTGCGGCCCTCCAGGAACCCGTTGCGCACGATCCGCGGGCCCGCCAGCCGGCCGGCGGCCAGCCCGTCCAGCATGGACAGCAGCTCTTCGTTGTCGTTGCCCTGGTCGCGGGTCGCGGTCACCCCGGCCGCGAGGTTGAACAGGTTTGACGACAGGCTGGTGTGCGAGTGCATGTCGTGCAGGCCGGGCATCAGCGTCCCGCCCTGCCCGTCGATCACCGCCTCGCCCTTCGGCGGCGGGCCTGGCGTGTCGTTGGCGAGCACGCCGGTGATGCGGTCCTTGAACACCACCACGGTCTTCAGGTCGGCGCTCAGCGTCATCGACACCGGATCGAAGACGCGCACGTTGCGGATCCGCACCGGCCCGCCGAAGCGATGCGCCAGCTTCGCCTGCGCCTCTTGCGCCCGCGCCAGGCTGATCTCGCGCTTCAGGGCGTCCAGCTTCGGGACCTCGGCCTCGTACCCCTCGCGGATCAGGCCGCCCACCGCGAACAGCTCGCCCTTTCCGTCCACCAGGATGTAGTCCGGGGCCAGGTCGATGCCGGCCAGCTCGTAGACGGTGACCGGGACCGCCCGCTTGCCCGCGCCCACGGTGGTCCGGCGCACCTCGCTCAGCCGCAGCTGTCCCGACGGCAGCACGGGCAGCGTGCGGCCGGGAGCCTTCAGCAGCGCCTTCACATAGACGCCCAGCATCCAGGGACTGACGTCGTTGCCGATGTAGAGCAGCGGCCGGGGCGCGGAGACCCGGCCCTTGTCCGCCTGGCTGGTCCATTCGGCCTCGCCGGCGCGCCACGCGTAGCGCTCGGCCACGGGGCTGCCGAACAGGCTCTCGCCCTCGATGGTCCAGGCTACGGGCAGGCCCCCGGCGTCCGCCTCGATCGTCTCGCGGGCCTTGGGGCCGCGGCCGTTGTTCGAGACCGCGTAGTCGACCCGCGTCGTGCGCCCCTGCACGTCGGCGGTCAGATGACCCACCTTCTCGCCGTTGGCGATGACGACGTACCTGTGGGTCGCCGCGAGCGCCGGCGCCGAGAGCGCGACGGCCAGGGCCAGGCCGGCTGCGACGGCGGTTCTAAGCGGCATGGATACGACCCCTCACGACCGCATCATCGTACCTTCGGCGTCGGGATTTTCTATTCGAACTGCTGGCGAGCGCCGTCGCGGGCGACAAGATCAATGCGGGACCGGAAGCGCCGTCGGCATAGCCTATGCCGCGGGAATTGGGCCGCGCCGCCAGAAGGAAAAGATTATCCGGCGGCCCCGGGCTAGCCTTCCCCGGCGACGGAAACCAGGGGGCGGATATGGCCGGGATCACCAAGCGCGAGCTGCTGGGCGCCGGCGGCCTCGCCGTGGCGGCCGCGGGCGCGGCGAAGGCCGCCGAGACCCTCCCGGGCGCCGGCGGCCCGTTCGTAAGCACGCATTCGGGCGTCTTCAACGGACGGAAGGTCGACTTCACCGCCACGGTCGGAGAGACGGTCGTCGCGGCCGCCGACGGCCGGCCCGGCGTGCGCTTCGTCTGCACGTCCTATGTGAAGGCCGGCGCCGACCCCGCCACCCGTCCGGTGCTGTTCGCCTTCAACGGCGGCCCGTCCAGCTCGTCCGCCACCCTGCACATGATGGCTCTGGGCCCCCGACGGCTCGTGGTCTCCCAGGATCCCAAGGTCCCCACTGCCGGCGGCCTCGTCGACAACACGGAGACGGTGCTCGACGTGGCCGACCTGGTGTTCGTCGACCCGGCCGAGACCGGCTTCTCGCGCCTGCTGCCCGGCGGCGACCGGTCGCGTGTGTACTCGGTCGAGGGCGACGCCCAGTCGGTCTCCGACTTCGTGGCGGCCTGGATCCGGACGAACGGCCGCGAGGCCTCGCCGAAGTTCGTGCTGGGCGAGAGCTACGGCACCCTTCGCGCGGCCCTCATGGCCGGCCAGCTGGCCAAGGTGATGCCGCTCTCCGGCGTCTTCCTCTTCGGCCAGGCCGTCAACATGATCGAGACCAGCCAGCGCGCGAAGAACGCCCTGGCCTACGCCACCAATCTCACGGCGCTGGCCGCCGTCGCCGCCTACCACGGCCGGGCGCCGGCCTGGAAAGGCCGGTCCATGGGCGCCGTGGTGGACGCCGCCTACGCCTGGGGCATGAGCGAATACCTGCAGGCCCTCCTGCAGGGCCACGACCTGCCCGCCGCCAGGCGCCGCGAGGTGGCCGCGAAGCTTCAGGCGATGACCGGCGTCAGCGCCGACTACTACCTGCGGAACGACCTCCAGATCACCAAGATCGCCTTCCTGCGCGAGCTTCTCCCCGGCCAGGTGCTGGGCATGTACGACGCCCGCTACGTGGGTCCCGCGCCGGCCGGGCAGCGCGTGGCCGACCCCTTCGGCCCGGTGACCGCCGCGGTCGAGCCCTCCATGCTGGCGCACTACCGGGACCTCGGCGTCGCCTGGCCGGCTTCGGACTACCGGGCCCAGGCGCCGGAGACGAGCGGCTGGGCCTGGAACGGCACGCTGGGGCCGGGCGGCCCCTTCCTGGACTACGACTACCAGGCGCGCATCGGCCCCGCCTTCGCGGCCGATCCGAAGTTCCGGCTCATGATCGGCACCGGCATCTACGACCTGACGACCACGGTCGGCCCGGCCCGCTACCTCGTGACCAAGAGCGACTGGCCGCGCGAACGCGTGATCCAGCGCCAGTACGTGGGCGGCCACATGGCCTACACGCACGAGCCGTCGCTGAAGGCGTTCACCGGCGACATCCGCAGCTGGATCACCGGTGGGCGGTTCGCGCCCCAGGCGCTCTGAGGTGAGGGCCCTGCTCGCCGCCGCGGTCCTGGCGACCGCCGCCGCGTCCGCCGTCGCCCAGCCGGCGGCCGAGGCCCCTGTGGTCACGCGCCACGCCATCACCATCGCCGGCCGGCCGCTCGCCTACACGGCCGAGGCCGGCCGCATCGCCATCCGCGACCCGGGAACGGGCGAGACCAGGGGCTGGATGTTCTACATCGCCTACCGGGTCCCCTCGTCGAAGCCCCGCCCCCTCGCCTTCGTCTGGAACGGCGGCCCCGGCGCCAACTCGGCCACGCTGCACTTCGAGGTCGCCGGCCCGAAGCGGGGCGAAGTCGGCCGCCTCGTCGACAACGCCGACACCTGGCTGACCCACGCCGATCTGGTCTTCGTCGATCCCATCGGCACGGGCTTCAGCCGCGCGGCCCGCCCCGAGTACGCCCAGGGGTTCTACGGCACCTTGGGCGACGTGGCGTCGGTGACCGAGTTCGTCCGCGCCTGGCGCGCGCAGCAAGCCGCCGAGGCCAACCCGCTCTACCTGATCGGCGAGAGCTGGGGCGCAGGCCGCGCCGCCAACGTCGGCCAGGCCCTGCTGGCGCGGGGCGTCCGGGTCAACGGCCTGGGGCTGATCTCCGGCGGAACCGGGCTCGCCCGCGGCGCCGCCGACCCGCCGCTCGACCACCTGAGGGTCGTGGGATACGCGGTGACCGCCTTCCATCACGGCCGGCTTGCCCCGGACGTCGGACGCACGCCCGACGCCGTCCGCCGCGCCGCCGGGCGGTGGGCCCGCGACACCTACGGGCCGGCGCTGGCCCGGCGCGAGCAGCTGGACCCCGACGAGCGCGAGCGCATCGCGGCGGGGTTGGCGCGCCTCACCGGCGTGCCGGCGGACCAGGTCGATCGCCGCACGCTGATGCTGACGCCGCGGCAGTTCCGCACCGCGCTCGGCGGCGACAGGCCGCTGAACGTCTTCGACATGCGCCGCGTCGACGAGCCGTCCGACCGCGCCACGGACGCCATCCTGCGCTACCTGCGCGGCGACCTCGGGTATCGCACCGACCTGCCGTACGTGGGCCTCGAGGCCGAGCCGCCTGGCCCGGACGGCAAGCCCCCGCCCGGCGTCGGCGCGCGCTGGGACTACGCCACCGGCCCGGTCACCCCCGAGGCGCGCGAGAAGGCCTTCGCAGAGGCCGTCCGCACGGGAGCCGGCCCGCCGAAGCTCGGCCCGCCCCTGCCCGGCACGGCCGAGGCCGTGGCGCTGAATCCGAGGCTCAGGGTGCTCGTGGCCTCGGGCCTGTACGACAGCCTCGCGAACTGCGCCGGCGACGCGGAGACCGCGCGCCGCCTCCCCGCGCCCCTGAAGCCCGCCATGACGTTCCGCTGCTATCCCGGGGGTCACATGATGTACCGCGACGCCGAAACCCGCGCGCGCTTCAGCCGCGACATCCGCGCCCTGGTGAGCGGGACCCTGCGCTGATCCATCGGCGCCCCCAGAGCCGTCTCAGGTCGCGCATCTGGCGTCGGGCACGCCCGGGACCCGCGTCCATTGCCAGGCGTCCACGGTCTCGCCGCGCGGCAGGTAGGTCACCGGGAATGTCCGGCCCGCGCGGGTCACGCGCAGCGTCAGCATCCGCGCCTGGTCGCCCTGCACGCTGTCCATGGCGACCGAGTAGGTGACGACGTCGCCGTCCTGAAGTCCGGCCTTGGCGGCTTCCGAGCCCGGGACCAGGCCCCGGATGGTCTTCACGTCCCCCACCAGCGAGCGGGGGTCGAAGCCCAGGTCGAAGCGCCGGAACCTGCCCGTCGTGCGGCTGAAGCAGGGACCGAAGTCGCCGCTCTCGGGCAGCATCAGCCGGCCCGCCAGCATGTCCGCGTGCACGCGGCGTCCCTCCTCGCCCAGCTCCCGCGCCAGCAGCTCGACCCAGCCGCTCTCGGGCACGGTCTCGCCCGCGCGGCGTCGCCGGACCATCTCGCGGATCAGGTCGTCCAGCGATCGCCGGCCCTGGCTGGCCCGCCGGATCTTCCCGTCCAGCACGGCGAAGTACATCGCGCCCCGGTCGTACGGCAGCGTACGGATCCGGGTGTCCTCCCAGAACCGCGCGGCGATCTCGGCGTCCGGCGTGTCGTTCAGCGCATTGGTGTAGTAGCGCCGGGCCGTGTCGTTGATGTCGTCCAGGTACTGTTCGGGCGTCAGCATGCCGGCGCGCATCGGCAACAGCGCCTGGTAGTGCACCGCGATCCCCTCGCCGTACCACTGGCCGCCAAGGCCCGAGGCGGTCCAGGTGTGGATCATCTCGTGCGCTAGGGTCCCCTTCAGCGCCTCGGGGTCCTTGGCCGTCTCGCCCCAGGTCAGCAGGAACGAGTTGGTCAGCGCCGCGCCGCCGCCGGCGTTGATGGGGTTGTAGCGCAGGACGACCCGGTAAGGCGGGGTCTCCGGGTCCTGGAAGAAGCCGCTCATCCAGCCGTGCAGGCGCGACGCCCATTCCATCAGCGGCCGCGGGTCGAACGGCGGGTCGCCCAGCCAGGCGGCGGAGAAGCCGGTCGCCGTCACGTTCGCCGGCGCGCGCCGCATGGGTCCGGCCATGAACAGGGTGCGGTGGAGCCGCTCGGCCGGCCCCGCGGGCAGCGTGACGTCGCCGTCGCCCAGGCTCGACATCGCGGTCGAGCCGGCCGGCATCCCGCTCAGGTCCCAGGACAGCGCCACCCGATAGGCCGTCCCGCCCTCGGGCAGCAGGATGAAGGTGTTGCCCACGCCCGAGACGCCGCCGCCCTCGGTGCGCAGGCCGTACGGCGGTCCCGAGCCCCTCCGGGGCGGCGTGTTGTCCACCGGCGCCCGGTAGGTCACGGTCACGTCCCCCTTCACCGCCCGCCCGGCCAACCAGCGGCGCGAGTAGGCGATCGCGACGGGGTCGTCCTTCACGCTCAGCGGGACCTCGCTCGCGGCGTCCGTGACCTTCAGCTCCGTCAGGGTCGCCGCCACGGTGTCGGTGTTCGCGATCACCAGGGGCAGCGTCAGCAGCGGCGCGCCCGCCGGAACGTCGACGTCGGGGATGGTCAGCCGGACCTCGACGAACGCCCGGCCGGCCGCCGCGTCGATCCCCCCGGGCTTCAGCACGACCCGAAGCTCCGGCTCCGCGGCGGCGGCCGCGGGCGCAGGGCCGAGCGCCACGGCCAGCGCCATCGACAACACGAGGCAGAACCCGCGCATCAGCCCGCCTCGTAGAGCGCCTTGGCGGCCGCGAGGTCCTGCACCACGTGACCCAGCGACTTGTAGACCGTGATCTGGTCGGCGGACTGGCGTCCCGGCAGGTCGCCCGCCAGCACCTGGCCGATCTCGCCCACCACGTGATCGTCGCCCACCAGGCCCGCGGCCTTGGCGTAGAGGAACTCGGCGCCCTGGGCGAGAACGCCCTCGCGGCTGTCGGCGATGAAGCGCGAACGGACCACCAGGTCGTGGTCGACCTCCGTCGGCCCGGGACCGCTGGAGCCCACCAGGTTCACGTGCGCGCCCGGCGCCACCCAGGCGCCGCGCAGGATCGGTTCGCGCGCATTGGTCACCGCCGTGATGATGTCGGCGTCCGCCACGGCGGCCTCGACGCTGTCGGCCGCGGCGACCGGAAGGCCCAGTTCCGCGCCCATCCTGGCCGCGAAAGCCGTCGCCCGCCCGGCGTCGCGGCCCCACACGGCGATCTTCGACAGCCGGCGCACCTTCGCGATCGCGCGCGCGTGCGTCGTCGCCTGCTCGCCGTAGCCCAGGATCGCCATCGCGGCCGCCTCGGGCCGGGCCAGCGCGTCCGTCGCCACCGCGCTCGCCGCCGCCGTCCGGATCGCCGTGATCTCGCCGGCGTGCGCCACGCAGACCGGCGCGCCGGTCTCGCCGTCGAACAGCACCACCACGCCCTGGTGCGACTGGACGCCCTTGGCGAAGTTGCCCGGGTAGACGCTGATCAGCTTGGCGCCGAACATCGCGCCCTCGCCCAGCGCGCCCGGCATGATCCCGAACACCCCCTTCGGCCCCAGCGGCAGGATCGAACGGAGGTGCTGGCGTGTGACGCCCTTCGAGAAGGCGATCATCGCCTCCCGGACGAGCGGGATGCAGAGCTCGTAGGTGAGCTTCCGGGCCACCTCGTCCCGATCGATGATGCGCAAGCGCTCCTCCGTGCCTGGACCTCGGCGCGGGGACCCGCGCCGCGCGCAGCGTCGGGCCGGCGCGGCCGACCGGCAAGAGCCGGATGTGGGGGCCGCGGCGGCCCTCTGGCGGCCGCCGCGGCGGAGGCGCGGTCCGATATCCTGGACCGCGACGTTCTAGAACTTGGCGTTCAGGCCCACGAAGAACTGCCGGCCCAGGATGTCGCCGTAGTTGCGGGTGGGGAACGACGGGTCCTCGTCCGTCAGGTTGGTGACGCCGGCGCGCACCGTGTAGCGGTCCAGGAAGGTGTAGGCCGCCGAGACGTTGTGCCGGATGTTCTCGTCGATGACCGGCGTCGGCGTCGACTCGATCGAGGCGTTCTGGGCCAGGGCCACCTTGTCCAGGTAGATCATCTGGTAGGTCAGGCGCAGCGGCCCGCGGCGGTAGCGCGCGTCGAAGGTCCCCACCCAGTCGGGCTGGGCCACCGTGTTGTCGGTCCGCGAACGGTCGAAGCCCGTGACCGAGGTCACCAGCTTGGACGTGTGGGTCAGCGACAGGTTCAGCTCCATGTCGCCGTAGTCGGCGTCGCCGAAGAAGCGGCCCACCGGGAAGACGTAGTTGATGTTGTAGGTCTCGCCCCGGTACGTGACCTTGCCGGCATTGAAGGTCGTCTGCCGCGCGGTGACCACGTTGCCGGCCGCGTCACGCGTGAAGGTCGCGCACACGTCCGCCGGCTGCGGCGAGGCGTCGAAGCAGGTCTCCAGGAAGTTGACCGGCGTGAACGGCGAAAGGCCGTCCTTCAGGTCCACCTCGATGCGGTCCGCCACGATGGTGAGGCCCGGGATCAACTCGGGCTGCAGCACCACCCCGTAGGTCAGGGTGTTGGAGATCTCGTTGTCGAGGTTCGGATTGCCGCCCGACGTCACCAGCGCCGTCGAGAAGTTCGACGACGAGTTCTGGAAGGTCGCGAGGGGCCCGTAGCCCGGGTTGGCCGCGAACAGCGCCACGCAGTTGGCCCGGCGCGTCGCCGGCGCCGGCCCGTTGGCGATGTAGCGGAAGTCGCACGGGTCCTGGCCCGCGTTGTTCAGCGCCGTCCGCACCGGGGCGAACTGCTGGTCCAGCGTCGGCGCCCGGAAGTTGCGGCTGCGCGAGATCCGGGCCGTGAAGCCGGTCACGATCTCCCATCGGCCGCCGACGCCCCAGACGTCTTCCTTGCCCGCCAGCGAGTTGTCCACGTAGCGGTACGAGCCGTCCAGCTCGACCATCTTGGCGAACGGCAGGGTGAAGTCGCCGCCCAGCACGGGGATCAGCAGCTCGCCCGACAGCTCGTCGGTGTGGAAGCGTCCGCCGGTCGCCGCCTGCGGCACCTGCGAGCCGGTCAGCCCCAGCTGGTTGGCCGTCAGCGGCACGAACTTCGCCTTCTCGCGGCGGTGCTCGTAGGCCACGCTGAACTTCACCTTGCCCGCCGGCAGCTCGAGCACGTCGCCGCCCAGGGTCGCCAGGTAGTCGTCCTGGGTGTTGAGGTAGTCCTGGCCGACCAGCAGGTTGACGTAGTTGCGCGCCTCCTGGGTCACATTGCCCTGGCCGAACGGGTTGATGGGCGTGCAGTTCGGGTCGTTGTTGTTCGGGTTGGCGTCGGCGTTGATGCCGCAGACGATCTGGCCGGTGGCGGTGCGCACGGCCTGCAGCGCGTTGTTGAAGCGCGTCTGCCAGACCGCGTAGCCGCGCTGGGCGCCGTCGGTCTCGGCGTGGCTGGCCGAGAGGCTCCAGTAGAAGTTGCGCTCGCCCAGGCTGAAGTCGCCGTCCAGGGCCAGCACCACGCGGGCCGTGTCCGTCTCGAGATTGCCCTCGCGGGAATAGAGGATATCGCTCCACGCCTTGGACAGGAACAGCGGCGGGCCGCCCGGGGCCACCTGCGCGCGCACCGGGTCCAGGAACGGGTTGCTCCGCGCGATCGGGATCGCGCCTGCGCCGCTGGCGGCGTTGTTGAGCACCGTGTTCGACTGCAGGTTCTGGTAGGGGTCGCGGCTGCGCACGTGCGCCCAGCCCACCTCCGCCGACAGGCGGATGTTGTCGGTGATGTCGTAGTGGCCCAGGAAGTTGGCGTTGAACCGCGTCACGCCGACGTACAGCGAGGCCAGCTCCTGGTAGGGCAGCCCGTCGCCGCCCGACGAAAACGGAATGCCGCCCGGCGTGCCGATGCTGTAGGGGACCAGCGCCGTGCCCGTGGCGTTGAACTGCTGCGGGACGCCGCCGATGGCCAGGATGAAGTTGGTGAGCGGCGCCGCGGCCGGCGAGAACAGCAGGCCGTTGTAGTTGAAGCTGGTGAAGCGCGAGTTCAGGTTCTCGCGCACCGCCGGGATGCCGTCCGAGCCGGACGTGTTGGCGGTGTTGGCCACCGTCACCCGGCCCAGGTTCGAGCGCGGTCGGTCGTAGTCGTAGAGCGGCCGCGTCTTGGAGTACTCCAGGTCCAGCGCCACATTGGCGCGCCCGCTCAACAGGTTCTTCCCGAACGTGCCGCGCAGGCTGGTCACCGGATAGTCGCCGCGGCTGGATTCCCCGTACTGAGCGTCCAGCTCGACGCCCTCGAAGTCGTCCCTCAGCACATAGTTGATCACGCCGGCGATGGCGTCCGAGCCGTAGACCGCCGCGCCGCCCGCCTGCACGACGTCGATGCGCTCGAGCAGGCCCGCGGGGATGATGTTGGTGTCCACCACCCGGTCGCCCTGTCCGGGCGCGTTGATGTTGAACTGCCCCGACGACGAGGTGACCATCCGGCGGCCGTTGACCAGGGTCAGCGTGCGGCCGGGGCCCAGGCCGAACAGGTTCGGATACTGCTGCCCGCTGCCGGCCGCCGAGCCGTTGCCGGCCGCCTGCGGGAACGACGGGATGTTGGAGGTGATCTGGTTCAGCGCCTGGCCGGGCTGGACGAAGCCGCGGTCGGTCAGGGTCTGGGCGTCGACGACGGCGACCGGCGCCGGCGTCTCGGTCTCGGCCCGACGGATGCGCGAGCCGGTGACGACCACCTCCCCCACCTCGGCGCCGTCTGGGGCGGCCTGGGCGAAGGCCGGCGCGGCCCCCATCAGCGCCAGGCCGGCCAGCACGGTCGAGCCCAGCATGCGCCTGCGAATGGAAAAGCCGCTCATCGTGATCCCCCGGTTTCGGCGGACCCCGGCGCAGAAGCTGCGCTTCCCGCATGTCTTCGGCCAAGGTCCTGCAAGGCCAGACCCTAGTTTCAGAGCCCCGGTTTTTCTTTTCGTTCTTCGGACCGTCACCGCGGCGACGCAGATTGATAATGCAGCCGCCTCGCCGGCCGCGAATGACCAATGCGCCCGGGTCGCGCGCCGTGGCGAACGGTCCGCGCCTTGACTCGCGGCGAAGGCGCATCCGCTATGCGCGAATGGCCCGGTTCAAAGACACAGCTATTCCCGCGGCGCTCGACGCCATCGACATCAAGATCCTGGACCTGATGCAGAAGGACGCCTCGCTCTCGACGGGCGAGCTGGCCGAGCGCGTGGGCCTGTCGCAGTCGCCGTGCTGGCGGCGCATCCAGCGGCTGCGCGAGGAGGGCTACATCAAGTCCGTGGTCGCGGTGGTCGACCACGAGAAGCTGGGCTTCAAGATGCAGATCTTCGCCCAGGTGAAGATGACCACCCTCACCGAGGCCGAACGGGCCAACTTCTACAAGGCGATCAACAGCATCCCCGAGATCCTCGAGTGCTGGACCGTGTTCGGCGAGATGGACGCCATGATGAAGATCCTGGCCCCCGACGTGACCTGGTACCAGGACTTCATCTTCTCGGTGCTGCTGAAGCTGCCGGGGGTGATCGACGTGCGCTCCATCGTCACGCTGTCGGCCCAGAAGAGCACGATGGCCGTGCCGCTGACCGCGCGGCAGTTCCGTTGACCGCTTGGATAAATCATCCAACGCCCCAAGGGGCCCCGGCCAAGTTCGAAAGGAAAATTCGCACCGCCGGCGCTAGCATCCGGGCAAGTCAGGGGCTCCGATGAAGTTCACCCGCAGAGCGCTCGTCGCGGCCGCAGCGGCGACCCCCGGCCTGGCCGCGGCCGCCCCGCCCGCCGCCCTGCCGGCGCGCTCGGCGTTCGCGAAGATGCCGTACGTCTACCTCGACAGCGGCTCGACCCATCCCATGCCGCTGGGCGCCAGGGCCGCGCTCGAGGAGTACCTCCGCTTCAAGACGCGCGACGGCCCCTGGACCGGCTACAGCATGGGGGCCAAGGAGACCGCGGTGCTCGCCGGCTTCGGCGCGCTCGTGGGCGCCGCGCCCGACGAGCTGGTGCAGATCCAGTCGACCACCATGGGCGAGAACCTGGTGCTGGCGGCCCTGGGCTTCCCGCAGGCCGGCGGGCGCATCGTCACCGACGCGCTGCATTTCTTCGGGTCCTTCTACACCTACGGCGAACTGGCCAAGGCCGGCGTCGACGTGGTCACCCTGCCGATGACGCCCGAGGGCCGCATCGACATGGCCGCCATGGCCGCGGCGGTGAACGACGGGACGCAGCTGGTCTCGGTCAGCCACGTCTCCACCACCAACGGCTTCGAGCACGACCTGAAGGCGGTCTGCGACCTCGCCCACGCCCACGGCGCCTACGTCTACGCCGACATCGTGCACGGCGCCGGCTCCACGCCGCTGGACCTGCGCGCCGCCGGCGTCGATTTCGCCGCCTGCTCGTCCTACAAGTGGCTGATGGGCGACTTCGGCCTGGCGTTCCTCTACGTGCGCCGGGAGATCCAGGAGAAGGTCGCGCGGCCTTGGTGGGGCTATCACCAGGTGGGCGGCCGGTTCGTCACCCACGTCTTCCCCTTCGATCCGCCGGGCGACCGTGTCTCCGACTACAGCTACGCCGAGGGCGCCAGCGGCAAGTTCGCCATGGGCACCACCTCCTGGACCGGCGTGGTCCAGCTCGAGCACAGCCTGGCCTGGATCCGCCAGCTCGGCGTCGCCAACATCCAGGCGTACCGCCAGCCCATGGCCGACGCGATCCAGGCCGAGCTCCGCCGTCGGGGCTACCAGCCGATGACCCCACTGGACAGCCGCACGCCGCTCGTCGCCTTCGCCCTGAAGGACGCCCGCGCCAAGCTCGCCGAGCGGCTCCAGAAGAACGACATCCGCATGACCGTCAGCGCCAACCGCTTCCGCGTCTCGCTCTCCGTGTTCAACGACATGAACGACGTCGACCGGCTGCTGGCCGTCCTGCCCAAGGCCCCGCCCGCATGACTCCCCTCCCCGCAGGGGTCAGGGACGTCGCGGCGCTGGCCGTCTCGGCTCTCCTGTGCGCCGCCCCGGCCCTCGCCCAGGCCCCGCCGCCGGCGCCGCCCGCCAACGCGGGGCCGTTCTCGATCCCGATGTCGCGGCCCACGGCGCCGGGGCCGGTCGAGCCCCTGCCCGCGCCGAAGCGCTTCGTCTCCAAGCGCGCCATCACCGTGAAGGGGCAGCGCATCGCCTACACGGCGATCGCCGGCGAGACCTGGCTCTACAACCGCGCCGCCGAGCCGATCGGCTCCATCTTCTCGTTCAGCTACCTCAAGGCCGGCCCGCCGGATCCCCGCCGCCCGGTGATGTTCGTCTTCAACGGCGGCCCCGGCTCGTCGTCTCTGTGGCTGCACATGGGCGTCGTCGGCCCCCGCCGCGTGGTGCTGGACCAGGAGGTGAACCCCTCCAATACCCCGCCCTTCGGCCTCGCCGACAACCCGCACAGCCTCCTCGACGTGGCGGACCTGGTCTTCATCGATCCCGTCGGGACCGGCTGGTCGCGGGTGATCGGCAAGGGGACCAACGCCGATTTCTGGGGTGTGGACGAGGACGCCGACGCCGTGGCCCAGTTCATCGAGCTCTGGCTGACCGAGCACCGGCGCTGGAACGCGCCCAAGTTCGTGATGGGCGAGAGCTACGGTTCGGTCCGCGCCGCCGTCCTGCCCCGGGCCCTGATGGGTGGGCCGCTCTACGTGGGCTACATGCGCGGGATCACCCTGAACGGCGTCGTCCTGCTGGGCACGACCCTCGGCGCCCGCAACGCCTCGGGCGAAGCCGGCGCGGCCGAGATGCGCCAGGCCCTCGCCCTGCCCGCCTTGGCCGACACCGCGTGGCATCACGGGAAGATCGACCGCAGGGGTCGCAGCCTGGAGGACTTCCACCAGGAGGTCGTGGCCTTCGCCCGGGGCGACTACGTCCAGGCGCTTCAGAAGGACAAGGCCGGGCAGCTCGGCGCGGCCGACCGCGCCGCGATCGGCGCCCGCCTCGCCGCCTACACCGGCCTGCCCGCGTCCGCCTACGACAAGTCCCTGGTCGTGCCGGACGCCGAGTTCGCCCGCCGCCTGCTCGCCGACAGGGGCCTGCAGGTGGGCGTGTACGACAGCCGCTACACCCTGCCGCTCGCCGGTTCCGGCGCCGATCCGGTCGCCGACGACCCGGCGATGGGGCGCTACGTCCCGGGCTTCATAGCCGCCTTCCACCAGATGGTCGCCGACGACCTCGGCGTCGTCATGGACCGGCCCTACGGCGCCATCGTCTGGCGCGACCTGCTGCCCGCCTGGAACTGGGAGCGCCGCGGCGTGCCGCCCGGCCAGTCCTTCGCCACCGACCTCGCCGTCGCCATGCGCCGGACCGAGAAGCTCCGCGTGCTCGTGGCGTCGGGCTACTACGACCTCTCCACCCACTCGGCCCCGGCCGAGTACGCCATCGAGCAGGCTGGACTGCCCAGGGACCGCGTCATGCTGCGCCGCTACGCCTCCGGCCACATGCTCTACCTCGGCGACACCGCCGGCGCCTTTGCCGACGATGTCCGCACCCTGATCCGCGACGCCACGCAGTAGGCCAGAGGCCCCGCCCCCTTCCTTTCCCACGCAGTCGGAGAGGGGGACCGCACGCCGACGCCGCTTGCCGTAGAGCGGGTGGTGGAGAGGGCGAGCCTCATCCACTGCGTTTGGTGCGCACGATCGATCCGCCGAGCCTGAGGCCTGCCCTCTCCCCCATCGGCTCTCCGCTGGCTCCCGCGCGCCGAAGGCGCCGTTTGACCACGATCCACGTCCGGGCGTTCCATCGCACCCGGCCCGCACCAGCATGTTCGTGTGGTTCGCGGTTCCTTCGTTCTGGCGCGGCCGCGCCAGCCAACTCCTCAGCGCTTCGTCACGAAGTCCCGCACCGCCGCGTTGAAGCGCGCGAGGTTGGCGTCCCCGTCGTACACCCCGTGCGGCCCGGCGAAGTAGGCCGCCGTCAACTGACCGGCGGGAACCCCGGCCTGGTCCAGCACGTAGCGCCCGGCGTAGGCCGGCGTCGTCAGGTCGTAGTAGCCGGCCGCCCAGAACAGCCGCAGCCCCGGATTGGCCTGCATCGCCGCCCCCAGCGCCTCGTAGGGATTGCTGCGCCGCTCGTGGATCCAGGCGGCGTTCACCGAGAAGTTCACGCCGTAGTACGGCTCCGTCGCCGGGTACTTCAGCACCTCGGTCAGGTAGCGCCCCACCACGGGCGACGGCACCGGGCCGATGGCCTCCGGGCTGGGCGGCGGGCCAGCCGGCGCGCCCGCCGCCCGCTTCGGCACGACCCCCAGCGCCGGGTCGTCGATCGCCCCGTCCTGCCCGGGCTCCAGCGGCGCGGTCACCGTCACGTCCAGCAGGCCGGTCCGCAGCGCACGGTCCTTCAGGATGTTGAACATCCAGTCGTTCTTGGACAGCCGCAGGTTCTTTTCCTCGATCAGCGCGGCCGGCAGCCCCACCAGCGCCGACATCCTCTCCGCGATCCGGCGCTTCTCCGCCGCCGGCAGGCTTCCGCCCTGGATGAGGGCGGTCACGTACTCCGTCCTGGCGAACTGCACGGCCTCGGCGAACACCTGGTCCACCGTCCGCCCGGCCCGGTCGATCTTCTGGTGATGCCAGGCCCCCGCCGCCATGGTCGGCAACGCCACGACGTACGGCATCTCGCGACCCGGAACCTCGCCGGCCAGCGCGATCAGCAGCACGCCGTCGAACGGCAGGTCCTTCGACATCCCGACGATGGCGGCCGCCCGGGTCGTCCCATAGCTCTCGCCCGCGAGGAACCGCGGCGAACCCTCGCGCCCGTGCGCCTTCAGCCAGGCCTGGATCACGGTCTTCACCGCCTGGGCGTCGCCCGAGGTCGAGTAGAACGGCTTGCCGTCCACGCCGGGCAGCGGCCGCGAGAACCCCGTGCCGACCGGGTCGACGAACACCAGGTCCACGGCGTCCAGCGGGCTGTGCGCATTGGCGACCCAGCCGCCTCCGCTGCGATCTCCAGGCGGCGCGGGCGTACGCCTGTAGGGCCCCAGCGCGCTCATGTGCAGGGGCGACGATGAGGCCCCCGGCCCGCCGTTGAACAGGAACATCACCGGCCGCCGGGCGCGGTCCTTCACGCCGTCGCGGACGTAGGCGATCGTGGTGGCCATGGCGGCCGGCCGGCCCTGCGCGTCGGCGAGCACCGTCTCGGCCACCGTGGCCGTGTAGCGCAGCGCCTGGCCGTTGAAGACGCCCTCGTGCCGGGTCACCGCCACCCGCGGCGCCGGAGCGTCCGCGGCCTGGGCGCCGCCCGCCGCCATGGCCGCCATGATCGCCAGCAGGCTCAGCGCGGCCGCACGCATCCCATGTCTCTCCATCCGCCTTCCCCGAAGCTCCCGGCGAAGCCTAGCGGCGACCGCCCGGATTTTCCTTTCGTTGTGCGCCGTCGCCGCGGCGACCGCGACGGCAGGCGCCTGCCGCGATCGACAGCCGAGCATGACTTATGCGCGGACGAACAGGCCCACGAATAGCGCCCCCCGTCGGCTGGCCGCTTCGGGGGCAAATCGCAAAGAAACTCCACCCGCCGCGGGTAAGCTGACAGGCGGCCGCGGGCGTGTCGTGCGGTGGGCGGGGGTTTTTCGTGACGTCAGGCCGTTCGACAGGCGCCGCCAGGGAGCAGGCGGAAGGCGGCGACGCCCTGTTCGATGCGGCCCGCTACGCGGACTGGGTCCGGGGAACGATGCGGGTCAAGGCGACGCGGCCCGAAGTGTCCCTGCTCTTCGAGAGCACCATCGCCGAGCCGACCGAGCTCCTCGTCCGCACCGTGCGCGAAGCCTTCGGCTCAGGCGTCACGTCGCGCTACGTCAGCGTCTTCGCGGACGGCAACCGCTTCGCCATCGACGCGGTCGCACGCCGCTACGGGCTGGGCCCCGACCAGGTCCTGCCCACCACGGGTGCGACCGGCGCCCTCGCCCTGGCCTTGCGGGCGCTCGTCGCCAAGGATGATGACGTCCTGGTCGAGACCCCCGGCTTCGATCTCCTCGCGCGCCTGGCGGCCGAGGCCGGCGCGTCCGTGGGCTTCATCCGCCGCGGCGGGCCGGACTACGCGCTGGACCTCGACGACCTCGCCGCCCGCCTGACGCCCCGCACGCGGGTGGTGATCCTCACCAACCTGCACAATCCATCGGGCGCCTGGATGCCCCCCGAGGCCATCGCCGCGGCCGCCCGTCTCGTGGAGACGGTCGGCGGCGTCCTGATCGTCGACGAGGTCTACGCCGACTTCGCGAACGCGCCGCCGCCGGCCGCCAGCCTCGCCGCCAACATCGTCACCGTCTCGAGCCTGACCAAGGTGTTCGGCCTCTTCGCCCTCAAGTTCGGCTGGATGGCGGCGGACGCCGGGCTCCTCGCGCGCATCCGGTGCGCGGCTCCGGACGGGGACATGGGGGTCTCGAAGCTGTCCCACGCCGTGGCGGCCCACGTCCTGGAGCGGCCCGCGCCGTTCGAGGCGCACTGGCGGGGGATCCTGCAGGCCACCCGGCCCGTGGTCGCCGGCCACGCGGCGCCCCTCGTCGCCGAAGGCCTGCTGGCCGGCGAGCTGCCGCCGCACGGCTGCATGTACTTTCCCGAGGTCCCGGGCGTGTCCGACACCCGCGCGCTCGCGCGCCGCCTGCTCGACGACTTCGACGTGCTGGTCGCCCCCGGCGAGTACTTCGGCGCGCCCGGCCATCTCCGGATCGGCTTCGGCGGGGACCCCGAGGCGGTGGACCGCGGCATGTCGCGCCTGGCCGCCGGCCTCCGGCATTCGATCAGGGGATAAGGACCGGTTCCGCGCCTACTTGCGCAGCAGGCCGTCCAGCCGCGCCTTGATGGTCTCCAGGTCGCGCAGGGCCTCCACGAGCCCGCTGGTGTCCCGCGTCACCGGCCCCCGGCTGGCCGCCGGCGCGACCGCTTCGGCGCCCCGCGCCGCCGCCTCGCCCTCGCCGATCGCCGCCAGCCGCTTCACGCCCTGCTCGCGCTGAAGCTTCTGGACGCCCTTGATGGTGTAGCCCTCGTCGTGCAGCAGCCGCCGCACGCCGCGCAGCACGGCGATGTCCGAGGGGCGGTAGAACCGGCGCCCGCCGGCGCGCTTCATGGGCTTGATGAAGCTGAACCGCGTCTCCCAGAACCGGAGCACGTGCTGGGGCACGTTGAGTTCATCCGCCGCTTCGGAGATCGTCCGGAAGGCGTCGGGCCCCTTGGCCACCGCGGCTACGCGGTCCTCACCGCGGCGTCCTCATCGGGACAGCGCGCGGTCGACACGGGCCTTCATCACCTGGCTCGCGCGGAACCCGATCACGCGGCGCGGGTCGATCGCGGCAGGCTCGCCGGTCTTGGGATTGCGCCCCATGCGCGCCCGCTTGGCGCGCACCTGGAAGACGCCGAAGCCGCTGAGCTTGACCTGCTCGCCCTTCTCCAGGGCCACGCACATCAGCTCCAGCACCCGCTCCACGAGCTCGGAGCAGTCCTGGCGCGTCAGGCCGACCTGCTCATGGACCGCCTCGCAGAGGTCGGCCCGCGTCACCGTCGCCCCTTTCATGATCGCTCGGGTCCCCGCAGCCACGTCGTTCATTGCGCTTGATTGTCCTATCGGCACAGAGACTTCAAGTCACACTTTACAGCATAAGCGCAAGCGGACTCAAAGGCGAAGAACGCAGGCGCCCCAGGTCAGTCCGCCGCCCATGGCCTCGAGCAGCAGCAGTTGCCCGGGCTTGATGCGACCGTCGTTCAGCCCCTCGTCCAGTGCAAGCGGAATCGAGGCGGCCGAGGTGTTGGCGTGTTCGGCCACGGTCGAGATGACCTTGGTCTCGTCGATGCCCAGCCGGCGGGCGACGCCCTCCAGGATGCGCTGGTTGGCCTGGTGCGGGATGAACCAGTCCACGCTGGGCACGTCGATGCCCGCGTCCGCGGCGGCGGCCACCACGGCTTCCGAGATGTTCACGACCGCATGGCGGAACACCTGGTTGCCCTGCATGCGCAGGTAGCCGGTCTGCCGGTTGGTCGAGACCCCGCCGTCCACGTAGAGCAGGTCCTGCTTCGTCCCGTCGGCGCGGAGCGCGAAGCCCAGCAGGCCGCGGTCGGCGGTGGTCCCCTCGCCTTCCTGCGGCTCCAGCACCACGGCGCCGGCGCCGTCGCCGAACAGCACGCAGGTGCCTCGGTCGGTCCAGTCCATCAGCCGCGTCATGGTCTCGGCGCCGATGACCAGGGCCACCTTGCTGCGGTTGCGCGCCACGAAGCCGTCGGCCACCGACAGCGCGTAGACGAAGCCCGAGCAGACGGCCTGCACGTCGAAGGCCACGCCCACGGGACATCCCAGCTTGCGCTGCACGATCGTCGCCGTGGCGGGGAAGGTCAGGTCCGGGGTGGTGGTGGCCACCACGATCATGTCCACGTCCGCCGGCGTACGCCCCGCCGCGGCCAGCGCGCGGCGCGCGGCCTCCACCGCCAGGTCCGACACCGGCGTGCCGTCGTCGGCCTGCCGGCGCTGGCGGATTCCGGTCCGCTCGCGGATCCATTCGTCGGACGTGTCCACCACCTTGGACAGGTCCTCGTTCGTCACGATCCGGTCCGGCAGGAATCCGCCGACCCCGGTGACGACGCTACGCACGACTTTGGGCAATTCAGGCGGCTCCGTCCGCGGCTGCGGGTCCCGCGTCGGCGAGCGCAGCGGGAAGCCGCCTCATATTCCGTTCGATCTCGGAGGCAAACCCGCTTTGCGCCAGATCGGCCGCGGCCTTCACCGCCTTGGCGAAGTCGCGCGTCTCCGCCGAGCCGTGGCACTTGAGCACCAGGCCGTTCAGGCCCAGCAGCGGCGCGGCCGGCGGCGGGCTGATCTTGTCGCGGAACGTCATCAGCGAGGGCCGCGCCAGCATCGCCCCCAGGCTGGCGAAGAGATCGCGGGTCAGGGCCTCGCGCAGCTCGGCGTACATGAAGCGCGCGGCGCCCTCCATGGCCTTCAGGGCAACGTTGCCGGTGAAGCCGTCGGTGACCACCACGTCCACCGAGTCCTTGGTGATGTCGTCGCCCTCGACGAAGCCCTTGTACTCAAGGTCGATGGCGCCCTCGCGCAGGATGCGGTGGGCCTCGCGCACCTCCTCGTGGCCCTTCATCTCCTCCGAGCCCACGTTCAGCAGGCCCACGCTGGGCCGGGCCACGCCGTGGGCCGCCCGGTGGTAGGCCTCGCCCATGATGGCGAACTCCACCAGCCGCCCGGCGTCGCAGTCGACGTTGGCGCCCACGTCCAGGAAGGTCGTCACGCCCTTCGCGTGCGGGATCGACGCCACCAGGGCGGGCCGGTCCAGGTCGGCGCTCATCCGCAGGATCAGCTTCGAGATGGCCATCAGCGCGCCGGTGTTGCCCGCCGACACCGCCGCCACGGCCTGGCCCTCGCGGATCGCCTCCACCGCGTTCCAAATCGACGAGCCCTTGCCCCGGCGCATGGCCTGGGCGGGCTTCTCGTCCATGGCGATCACCTTCTCGGCGTGCCGGAACTCCACCCGGTCGAGCGGCAGCTTCGCCCGCTGGGCCTCGGCCCGCAGCGCGGCCTCGTCCCCGTGGATCAACAGGCGCGCGCCGGCCGGCAGGGCCGCGAGCGCCTGCGCGCACGCGGGGATCACCACGGACGGCCCATGGTCGCCGCCCATGGCGTCGATCGAAATCACCAGTGGCTGGGTCAGCGCTCGTCCCTCAACGCGCGGAATCGCCGGCGACCATAGCCCGCCGGTTTGCAGAACGGAAACGGGGCCGGACGGATGGACCCCGGGCGCCTCGCTCACGCACGCCGATCGTGAGGCAGGCCCGCCAACCAGGCCGCCACGTCTGGCTCGGGAAACTCCTCGCCGCAGAGGTCCCGCCAAGTGGGGTTGTCCGCTTCGATCAGCATGATCTTCCAGGACCGACGCCACGCCTTGATGCGCCGCTCTCGCTGGACCGCGCCGGCGCGAGTCTCGTGCCGCTCGAACCACACCAGCAGCGTGACGCCGTACCGCGCCGTGAAGCCCGGCCTGACCTTGGCGCGATGCTCCCACATCCGACGTTGCAGCCCGTCGGTCGAGCCCACGTAGAGCGTACCGTTGCGGCGGCTGGCGAGCATATAGGTGTAGAACATAATTCTACTTATGTTCTCGCACTTTCCCGGTCCACTCCCGACCGTCCCGGCGAATGCCGGGACCCAGATCGAATGGCTCCGAGCGGGGGCGTGGGCCCCTGGGGCGGCTCGGCCTCGCCTCTGGCGCTCGCAATCTGGATCCCGGCATTCGCCGGGATGGCCGGAGGTCTGGGTTCGTCGGCCCAGGCTTGAGCCGGCCCCCTACCCCTTGCGGTCCTTCAACGCCTTCAGCGCCGCGAAGGGCGAGGTTTCCTCGGGCGGCGCCTGGTACTCGAAGGTCGCGCCCGGCTTGCGCGGGAACGGGTCCAGCTCCAGCGCCAGGTGCTCGACGACGATCGCCGCCACGTCCACCGCGTCGCCGTCCAGGATGTCGGGGGCGTCCGGCGCGTCGGGATCCAGCTCCAGCTCGCCGCCCTCGGGCGCCGCCGCGTTCGGGCTGCCCGCCGGCACCGCGCGCAGGTCGATCTCGCCGGCCACCGGCTGTTCGAAGGCGTCCAGCGACACGCCGCAGACCTGCTCGACCACGGCGTCGAACCGGCCGGTCACCTCGACCCCGTCCAGCCACGGCTTCACGGTCACCTGCGCCGCCAGGCTCGGCAGGCTCACCAGCCCCAGCTGCCGCGCCAGCGCGGCGCGCTGCGCCTCGTCCGGCTCCAGCGACAGCCGCACCGGGCCGCGGCCCGCCTCGTGCAGCTTCACGATGCGCGACCAGCTCACGCCGGCCCCCACGCGACCCGCCCGGCCAGCAGCTCGTCCAGGGGCTGCGCCGCCAGCGCGTCCCGCTGGCCGACCACATAGTCCGCCAGCGCCGCGGCGCGGCCCTCGTCGGCCCCGGCATAGACCGTGCGCCCCAGCAGCGCCTCCAGCTCGGTCCGGTCGGGCAGCGCCGCCAGCGCCTTCTCGAACGAGTTCACGCGCCCGTAGAACGCCTCGCCCAGCTTGCGCATCTTCTTGCCCACCGACAGGTCGCCCACGCCCATCTCGCGCAGCGAATTGTCCAGGGCGCTCACGTAGGTGTCGAACAGCGCCTGGGCCGTATCCGCCGCCTGCGGCCCCTCGCCCTTCAGCCGCGCCAGCACCAGGTAGACGTGGAAGCTGTAGACCTCGAAACGGCCCTCCGGCGTATCCGGCGCGCCCAGCGCCGCGTAGAGCCCCGGCGTCCGCGCCTGGGCCACCGTCGCGGCGTACAGCGCGCGGCCGGCGGCGACCGTCGCGCGGGGCTTGAACAGGGCCTTGAGCATGGCGAGCCTCGATTTCGCCCCAGAGGTGGGTCTAAAGGCGGCATTGAACTAGGGACCGCCGGGCGATAGGTCAAAGCCTCTTGCCGCTTCGGCCGATCAGAAAACGAGTCCGATGACCCGCCACGCCGCCCATCTTCCCCGCATCGGCGCCGCCCTCGCCGCCGTCGCCCTCGTGGCGGCCGGCGTCAGCGCGTGCTCCCCGATCACCAGCTACTCCGGCTTCCAGGCGATCGATTCCGACCCGAAGGACGTGAAGATCGGCACGGACACCAAGTCCACCGTCCGCGCCAAGCTCGGCTCGCCGTCGGTGCAGTCGACCTTCGACCCGAACGTCTGGTTCTACGTGAACCAGATCAAGGAGCGCGTGGCCTTCCAGCGGCCCCGGGTCACGGCCCGCAACGTCACCGCCATCGCCTTCAACAAGGACACCGAGCTCGTGGAGACGGTCAACGTCTACACCCTCAAGGACGGCAAGGTGATCGCATTCAACAACCGCGAGACGCCCACGCGCGGCCGCGAGATGACCGTCCTCGAGCAGCTCCTCGGCAGCGTCGGCCGCGGCGGCCTGCTCCCGCAGGACGACGAAGGCGTCCCCGGCAGCCGCCCCGGCGACCGCCGCTGACGGTCATCCGGTTCGCCGCGAGGCGTAACCCACGCACGCTCCTGTCATCCCGGTTTGGGCGCAGCCCAAGACCGGGACCCATAGACTCCGCCCTTCAGGCAAACCCACCGCCGCGCCCTCCCGCCCGACCACCCGCGCGTATGGGTCCCGGTCTTCGCTTCGCGAAACCGGGATGACAGCTGTGAGGGTGTCGGGGCGGAGGGGAACCACCCGAACGCGCCCTGCCCGACGCGAGTCCGAGCCGTCGTGCCCGACGGACCATTCGTGTGCTTCGTGTTCATTCGTGGTCGCAGAACACCGACTGCGGCGGCTGCCGAGCCATCCACCCCCTGTCATCCCGGTTTCGCCGCCAGGCGAAAACCGGGACCCATAGACTCCGCGCTTCAGGCAAACCCACCACCGCACCCTCCCGCCCGACCACCCGCGCATATGGATCCCGGTCTTCGCTTCGCGAAACCGGGATGACAGCTGAGAGGGTGCGGCCCGCCATGCCCCGCCAAGCAGAACGCCCCGGAGATCGCTCTCCGGGGCGTTCGCATGTTCGGCCTTGGCCGGCGGGCGTTAGCCCATCGCGCCGTGGGCCAGGATCGCCAGCAGCAGCAGGGCCACGATGTTGGTGATCTTGATCATCGGGTTCACGGCGGGGCCCGCCGTGTCCTTGTAGGGGTCGCCGACCGTGTCGCCGGTCACCGCGGCCTTGTGGGCCTCGGAGCCCTTGCCGCCGTGGTGGCCTTCCTCGATCAGCTTCTTGGCGTTGTCCCAGGCGCCGCCGCCGCTGGTCATGGAGACCGCGACGAAGAGGCCGGTGACGATCACGCCCATCAGCATGGCGCCCAGGGCGGCGAAGCCGTTCACCTTGCCGGCGATCGCGTTGATCACGAAGAACAGCACGACCGGCGAGGCCACGGGCAGCAGCGACGGGACGATCATCTCCCGGATCGCCGCGCCGGTGAGGATCGAGACGGCGCGGCCGTACTCGGGCTTCACCTCGCCCGTCATGATCCCGGGGTTCTCCTTGAACTGCCGGCGGACCTCCTCCACGACGCTCTCGGCGGCGCGGCCCACGGCGGTCATCGACATGCCGCCGAACAGGAACGGCAGCAGGCCGCCGAACAGCAGGCCGACCACCACGTAGGGGTTCGACAGGTCGAAGGCCACCGCGCCCATGCCCTCGAAGAACGAGCCCGGCGTCGCATTGGCCGAGAAGTACTTCAGGTCCTCGGTGTAGGCGGCGAAGAGCACCAGGGCGCCCAGGCCGGCCGAACCGATGGCGTAGCCCTTGGTCACGGCCTTGGTGGTGTTGCCCACGGCGTCCAGCGCGTCGGTGGTCACGCGGACCTCCGGCGGCAGGCCGCTCATCTCGGCGATGCCGCCGGCGTTGTCGGTGACGGGGCCGAAGGCGTCCAGGGCGACGATCACGCCCGCCAGCGACAGCATGGCCGTGGTGGCGATGGCGATGCCGAACAGGCCCGCCAGGCCGTAGGTCACGATGATGCCGGCGATGATCACCAGCGCCGGGGCCGCGGTCGACTCCAGGCTCATGGCCAGGCCCTGGATCACGTTGGTGCCGTGACCCGAGACCGAGGCCTTGGCCACCGACTTCACCGGCCGGAAGCCCGTGCCGGTGTAGTACTCGGTGATCACCACGATCAGCGCCGTGACCACCAGGCCCGCGACGCCGCAGTAGAACAGCTCGTTCGCCCCGAAGGTCTTGTCGCCCACGGTGACGGTGCCGGTGACGAGGGTGTTCACCACCCACCAGATGGCCGGGATCGACAGCACGCCGGTCAGGATCAGGCCCTGGTACAGCGCGCCCATGATGTTCTGGGACTTGCCCAGGCGCACGCCGAAGGTGCCGATGATCGAGGTGAAGATGCAGACGCCGCAGATGCCCAGCGGCAGCAGCATCATCGCGCCCACCATGTCGGGCAGGTCGCGGAAGAAGATCGCCGCCAGCACCATGGTGGCGACGGTGGTCACCGCGTAGGTCTCGAACAGGTCGGCGGCCATGCCGGCGCAGTCGCCGACGTTGTCGCCCACGTTGTCGGCGATGGTGGCGGCGTTGCGCGGGTCATCCTCGGGGATGCCGGCCTCGACCTTGCCCACCATGTCGCCGCCCACGTCGGCGCCCTTGGTGAAGATGCCGCCGCCCAGACGGGCGAAGATGGAGATCAGCGACGCCCCGAAGCCCAGGGCGACCAGGCTGTCCACGACCTCGCGGCTGGTGAGGGCCAGCGCCATCGGGCCGGTCAGCACGTAGTAGTAGCCCGCCACGCCCAGCAGGGCGAAGCCGGCCACCAGCATGCCGGTGATGGCGCCCGAGCGGAACGCGAGCGACAGGCCCTTGGCCAGCCCCTCGGAGGCCGCCTGCGCCGTCCGCACGTTGGCGCGGACCGAGATCAGCATGCCCGCGAAGCCCGCGAGCCCCGACAGCACGGCGCCGATCAGGAAGCCCACGGCCGGCAACGGCCCGAGCAGCGCGAACAGGGCCACGAGGATGACCACGCCCACGATGGCGATGGCCGTGTACTGCTTCCGGAGGTAGGCCTGCGCCCCCTCCTGGATGGCGGCGGCGATCTCCTGCATCCGGGCGTTGCCCGGAGAGGAGCGCATCAGCGACATCGTCTGGAGCACGCCGTACAGGACGGCCGCAACCCCGGCGACGATCGCCAGCGTCAGCATAAAACTCATGAGTAGCGCACCCCTTTGCGATTGCGCGGAGGGGGACTTCGGACGTCCGGCAACCGCCGGTCCCGCCCGAATCGATCCCGTCCCTAGTGTTTCCCCAAGCTCGGGTACGCGAGGATCGCGCCCCGAAAGACGGCGGAAACTACTCGGGTTTCACAAGCCGGCGCAACCGGGGCGCTGGGGAAGCCTCAGGCGTGCGGCGTCGCCATCCTGCGGCGCGGGGCCTGCGAGGTCACCACGACGTTGCGGATCTGCCCCGGCCCCGCGATCGCCGCGGCGCTGCGGGTCATGGCGGCGGTCAGCCGCGGAACGTCCACCTGGCTGAGGTCCTTGGGGTGGCTGAAGGGGGTGCGATGCCCCGCGCGGACCAGCGCGTCGCGGAAGAACGGCTCCTTCTCGCGCAGCTTCGCCACGTTCGCCGAGCTGGTCAGGTTGATGCGGACATAGACGAACACATAGTTCACCAGCCGCCCGTTGGAGACGATCGGCAGGCCCACGGGCTGCAGTTCGACGTACTGCCCGACATCGCCCTTCTCATCCCCCTTCTTCGGCGCATCGGCGGCCTGCGCCACGCCGGCGCTGAACGCGATCAGAAGGGCGGCAAGAAAACGACGCATCATCCCCCCACTCTCCCAGAGATCCCTTTCGGAAACGTAGCTGTCATCCCGGTTTGGGCGCAGCCCAAGACCGGGACCCATAGACTCCGCGCTTCCGGCAAACCCCCCAGCCGCCACCGCCGCACCCCCCGCCCAACCACAGGCGCGTATGGGTCCCGGCTCTCCCCGGCTGCGCCGGGTCCGGCCGGGATGACAGCCGAAAGGATGCTGACCCACCCCTGTCATCCCGGTTTCGCCGCAAGACCCCCCGCCGCCGCAACCAAATGGCGGCGGTGGGCGAACGGTGCTACGCTGGCGCTCACCTGTCCGGGAGGAGACCGCGCATGGAGGCGACCCGTCGCAGCGCCGCTCTGGGGCTCATGGCGGCCGCCGCGCTGCCGGCCGGCCGCGCCTTGGCCCAGACCCCGCAGACCGAGCACCCGGAAGAGGACGCTCCGCCCACCGAGCTCGCCACCCGCGAGAGCCGCAACGAGCACATCCTCGCGCCCGTCAGCATCAACGGCCAGGGCCCGTTCAGCTTCGTCCTCGACACCGGCGCCAACATCAGCTGCGTCTCGAACCGGCTGATGGAGAAGCTGGCGCTGAAGGCCGGCGGCTCGGCCCCGGTCCACACGGTGGTGGGGGTCCGCGACCGTCCGATCGTCACCCTGGATCACCTCCAGGTCGGCCCGCGCAACCGCCGCAACGTCCGGGCCCCGGCGCTGCCGATCAAGGGCGCCGACGTCGACGGCGTGCTGGGCGTCGACTGGCTGAAGGGCCAGCGTCTCGTCCTCGACCTCAAGGGCCAGCGGATGGAGATCACCCGCTCCCGCCACGACGAGAGCGAGCCGGGCAAGGTGGTCGTGGTCCCCGCGCGGCGCCGCAAGGGCCAGCTGACCATCGTCGACGCCGACCTGTCCGGCAAACGCATCAGCGCCATCATCGATTCCGGCGCCCAGGGCAGCCTCTGCAACAGCAGGCTGCGCGACCTGCTGCTCGAGCAGGAGCGCCGCCGGGGCCGTGTGGCGGCGCCCCAGCTGGTGCGGATGGAGACCCTCGCGGGCGAGAGCTTCACCGGCGAGTCGCTGTTCCTGCCCTTCCTGCGGCTGGGCGGCCTGCACCTGGGCAACGTCCAGGTCACCTGCGCCGACATGCACGTCTTCCGGATCTGGGACCTCCAGGACAGCCCCGCGCTCGTCATCGGCATGGACCTGCTTCAGCAGTTCGAACAGGTCGCCCTCGACTTCGGCCGCTCCCAGGTCCGCTTCGACTTCACCTGACGCCGAGCCGAAAGACGTCTGAGTTCCCCCCCCCCTTTGTCATCCCGGTTTCGCGCAGCGAAAACCGGGACCCATAGACTCCGCGCTTCCGGCAACCCCCCCGCCGCCACCGCCGCGCCCCACCCCCGACCACCGGCGCGTATGGATCCCGGCTCTCCACCGGCTCCGCCGGGTCCGGCCGGGACGACAGCCGAAAGAATGCTGATTCAAACCTGTCATCCCGGTTTCGCGCAGCGAAAACCGGGACCCATAGACTCCGCGCTTCCGGCAAACCCCCAGCCGCCACCGCCGCCACCCCACCCCCGACCACAGGCGCGTATGGGTCCCGGCTCTCCCCCGGCTGCGCCGGGTCCGGCCGGGATGACAGCCGCAAGAACGCAGACCTACTCCTGTCATCCCGGTTTCGCCGCAGGCGAAAACCGGGACCCATAGACTCCGCGCCTCAGGCAAACCCCCGTCGCCGCACGGCTCGCCCCCGGCT
>NZ_JAEUMN010000173.1 GCF_016793225.1 Phenylobacterium sp. | reverse complement strand
GCAGACGACGGAGCTCGCCATGAACCTCGACTTTTCCGACGACCAGAAGGCGCTGCAGGCGCAGGTCCGCCGCTTCCTGGACGAGAAGTGCCCCACCAGCGCGCCGCGCGCGATCCTGGAGGGGCCCGAGCCGTACGACCGAGCGCTCTACGCGGGGCTGGCCGAACTGGGCGTCCTGGGGGTGGCGATCCCGGAGGCCTACGGGGGCATGGGCCTGGGCCATCTGGAACTCTGCCTGATCGCCGAGGAGCTGGGCCGCGCGATCGCGCCCGTGCCGGTGAGTTCGTCGATCTATCTCTGCGCCGAGTTCCTGCTGCTGGCGGGGACCGAGGCGCAGAAGCAGGCGTGGCTGCCCAAGCTGGCGAGCGGCGAGGCGGTGGGGACGTTCGCCTATGTCGAGGCCTCGGGCCGCGTCCAGCCGGAGGCGATCAAGGCCGGCTTCCAGAACGGCAAGCTCTCGGGGACCAAGATCGTCGTGCCCGACGGCGACGTCGCCGACGTGGCGGTGGTGCTGGCCAAGGCGGCGGGCGGCCTGCAGCTCGTCCTGGTCGACCTCAACGGACCCGGCGTGACGCGCACGCCGGTCGAGACGATCGACCCCACGCGCAGCTACGCAAAGCTGACCTTCGACGGCGCGCCGGGCGAGCCGCTGGGCGCCGCCGGCGACGGCTGGGGGCTGACCGAGCGGGTGATCGACCGGGCGGCGATCCTGATGGCCTACGAGCAGGTGGGCGGCGCGGACCGCGCGCTGGAGATGGCCCGCGACTATGCGCTCGACCGGATGGCGTTCGGGCGGCAGATCGGCTCGTTCCAGGGCATCAAGCACATGCTGGCCGACATGTACGTCTCGGCCACGCTCGCGCGGTCGAACTGCTACTACGCCGCCTGGGCGCTCTCGACCGAGGCCGCGGAGCTGCCGGTGGCGGCGGCGACGGCGCGGGTCTCGGCGACCACGGCCTTCCAGCACTGCGCCAAGAACAACATCCAGGTGCACGGCGGCATGGGCTTCACCTGGGCCTTCGACTGCCACCTCTACTACCGCCGGGCCAACGCCCTGGCCCTCTCCCTGGGCTCGCTTTCGACCTGGGAGAGCCTGCTGATCGAACGCATGAGCGCCGGCAACGCCGAAGCGGCGGCCTGAACGGAGCAAAGACGATGAACTTCGACGACACCCCCGAAGAAGCCGCCTTCCGCGCCGAGGCGCGGCGCTGGATCGAGGCGAACGCGCCCAGGCACCTGGAGGCCGAGCTGAAGCGCGCCAGCTTCGCCTCGAGCGGCATCGAGAGCGAGGATCCGATGGCCGCCTCCAAGGCCTGGCAGAAGAAGAAGGCCGAGGGCGGCTGGGCGTGCCTGCACTGGCCGAAGGAGTACGGCGGCCGCGCCGCCACGCCGATCGAGCGGGTGATCTTCGGCCAGGAGGAGGGCGTCTACGGCGCGCTCTCGGGGCCCTTCATCATCGGCCACGGCATGTGCGGCCCCACGGTGATGACGTGGGCCAGCGAGGACTGGAAGCGCAAGCTGCTGCCGCCGCTGGCGAGCGGCGAGGAGATCTGGTGCCAGCTGTTCTCGGAACCGGCCGGCGGGTCGGACCTCGCCGGCCTGCGCACCAAGGCCGAGCCGGCCAAGGACGGCTCGGGCGACTGGATCATCAACGGGTCGAAGGTGTGGACAAGCGGGGCCCAGCACTCGCAGTGGGGCCTGCTGATCACGCGGACCGACCCGAACGTGCCCAAGCACAAGGGCCTGACGATGTTCTTCCTGCGGATGGACTCGCCGGGCGTCGAGGTGCGGCCGATCAAGCAGGCGAACGGCCAGTCGGGCTTCAACGAGGTCTTCTTCAACGACGTGCGCATCCCCGACAGCCAGCGGCTGGGCGCGGTGGGCCAGGGCTGGGAGGTCTCGCTGACCACGCTCATGAACGAGCGCCTGTCGATCGGCTCGGGCATGTCGAACGGCTTCCCCGAGCTGTTCCGCTACTGCCTTGAGGCCGAGATCGACGGGAA
This sequence comes from Phenylobacterium sp., assembly GCF_016793225.1. Lineage (GTDB taxonomy): Bacteria > Pseudomonadota > Alphaproteobacteria > Caulobacterales > Caulobacteraceae > Phenylobacterium. The sequence goes on along the minus strand of NZ_JAEUMN010000173.1, from coordinate 2,713 downwards.
GCCCGCGGTGGACGACTCCAACGTCCGCTCGAAGCTGGCCCAGTTCGCCGTGCGCCAGTCGGGGCTGAAGTACACCGGCATGCGGGCCATCACGGCGCTGTCCAAGGGCCAGACGCCGGGGCCGGAGAACTCCATCGGCAAGCTGGTGGCCGGCGCCAACATGCAGGACCTCTCGATGTTCGCCCTGGACCTGCAGGGCCAGGCCGGCGTCGCCTGGGACGAGGACAGTCCGCAGAACGGCCGCTTCCAGGGCATGCTGATGCGCTCGCCGGCGACGCGGATCGAAGGCGGATCGGACGAGATCCTGCGCAACATCATCGGCGAGCGGGTCCTGGGCCTGCCCGGCGACATCCGCGTCGACAAGGACGTGGCGTTCAAGGACATCCCGACAAGCGGCAGGACCAAGGCATGAGCTTCCCCCTTCCCAACAATTCGGTCGATCTCACGGGGCAGGTGGCGCTGGTCACCGGCGCGTCGTCGGGCCTCGGCTACCGGTTCGCCAAGGTCCTGGCGGCGTGCGGCGCCAAGGTCGCCATCGCGGCCCGGCGGGTGGACAAGCTGGAGGCCCTGGCGAAGGAGATCCGCGACGCGGGCGGCGTGGCGCTGCCCATCGCCATGGACGCGACCCAGGCCGATCAGCTGATCGCGGCGGTGGAAACCGCCGAGAAGGAGCTCGGCACGGTCCAGATCCTGATCAACAACGCCGGCATCCCCGACGCCCAGCGGGCTCACAAGATGTCGCTGGAGCTGATCGACCAGGTGCTGGACATCAACGTCCGCGCGCCGTTCATCCTGGCCTGCGAGGTGGCCCGGCGGCTGATCGCGGCCGAGAAGCCCGGTCGGATCGTCAACATCGCCTCGGTGGCGGCCTTCTCGTACGGCGGCGGCGGGGCGGCGCTCTACTCCGTGAGCAAGGCCGCGGTGGCGCGCTCGGCCGAGGTGCTGGGCGTGGAGTGGTCGCGCTACCACATCAACGTCAACGCCATCGCGCCCGGGGCCTTCGCCTCGGAGATGATGGACGGGATGATGAGCCGGGTGGGCGACCTCACCAAGCGCTTCCCGCGCCAGCGCCTGGGCGATCCGGCGCAGCTGGACTCCACGCTCCTCTACCTGGTGGGACCGGCCTCGGAGGCGGTCACCGGCACCGTGATCCGCGTGGACGACGGCCAGGGCGGAAGATAGCGTCAGGCGGTCCCGCAACCTCGGACGGAGGCGCGGGACGACGAGAAGAAGGTCGGGGAGACGTGGGATGCGGACCTGGATCGCTGGCGTGATGTTGGTGCTGGGTCTGGCCACGGCCGCCCTGGCCGCGACCCCCGAGGTCAAGGCCACGCCCGGACAGCCGGTGCTGGCGCTGGCGTCGTACGACCTGAAGACCGTCGGCTACACGGTCGAGGAGTACTTCCTGAAGGGTACGGCCCAGTCCTACCGCAAGGTGGGCGAGGCGGGCCCCGACGGGCGCTGGCAGGCCGAGCCCGCGGCGACCGCGCCCTACGCCACCCGGATCGTGGTGGTGCGGCCCACAGATCCCAAGCGCTTCAACGGCACGGTGGCGGTCGAGTGGCTGAACGTCACCGGCGGCCTGGACGTGGGGCCGGTTTGGTCGTTCACGCACCGCGAGATGCTGCGCTCGGGCTACGTCTGGGTCGGCGTCTCGGTGCAGAAGGTGGGCGTCGAGGGCGGGCCCAGCATGGGCGGCGGCCTGGGCGGCGCGCTGAAGCGGGCCAATCCCGCGCGCTATGGCGAGCTCAGCCACCCCGGCGACGCCTACGCCTTCGACATCTTCACCCAGGCGGGCCGCGCGGTGCGCGAGGCCGATGTGCTGGGCGGCCTGAAGCCGAAACGCCTGCTGGCGCTGGGCGAGTCGCAGTCGGCGATCTTCATGACCACCTACATCAACGCCATAGACCCGATGGCGAAGGTCTACGACGGCTACTTCGTGCACTCACGCTTCGGCGGCGCGCCGGGCGTCGACGCCTCGCGGACCATGCCGCAGCAGGCGCAGGCCGGCGTCCGCTTCCGTCCCGACCTGCGGGTGCCGGTGATGACGCTTCTGGCCGAGACCGACGTGGTCAGCCCCGGCGGCTGGTGGATGGCCGAGCAGCCCGACAACGCCAGGCTCCGCGTCTGGCAGATCCCCGGCGCGGCGCACGCCGACGTCTACATGTTCCAGGTGGCGGCCAACGACTCGGGCCTGGCGCCGATCGAGAAGCTGGCCCCGCTGTGGAAGCCGTCGGCGGTCACCATCGTGGGTAAGCTGGCCAAGCCCATCAACGGCGCGCCGCAGCACCACTACGTGGCCCAGGCGGCGATGGCCGGGCTGGAGGCCTGGGTGCGCACCGGCAAGGCTCCGCCGACGGGCCCGCGGCTGACGGTCACGCCAGGCGAGGGGGCGGCGCCGCCCAAGCTGGTGCTGGACGCCAACGGCAACGCCACCGGCGGCATCCGGACGCCCTGGCAGGACGTCCCCACCGCCAAGCTTTCCGGCTTCGGGAACTCGGGCGGTCCGTTCGCCGGGCTGGTCGGCTCGACCGAGCCGTTCGACGCCGCCACCCTGGCGCGGCTCTACCCCGGCGGTCGCGAGGACTACCTGAAGGCGTTCGACGCGGCGCTGGCGAAGGCGGTGAAGGCCGGCTTCATCCTGAAGGCCGACCAGGCCGAGGCCCGGGCGCTCGCCGCGGCGATGTACCCCTGAGCGCCGGCCGCGTGGACG
>NZ_JAEUMN010000160.1 GCF_016793225.1 Phenylobacterium sp. | reverse complement strand
GACCATCGTCCTCACCACCCACTACCTCGAAGAGGCGCAGGAGCTCTGCGACCAGATCGCGATCATCAACCGCGGCCTGGTGGTGGCCTGCGAGCCCACCACCACCCTGCTGCGCCGGATGGACACCCGCCACGTCCTGGTGACGCCGGAGGAGCCGGTGGAGGCCGCGCCCGACCTGCCGGGCTTCGAGACCCGGCTGATCAAGGCCGGCGGCTTCTCGGTGAGCTACCGCACCGGCCAGTCCAGCGTGGAGCAGGTGCTCGCCGCCATCCGCGCCGCGGGCCTGCACATCAAGGACATCTCCACCGAGGACCCGGACCTCGAGGACGTCTTCGTCGCCCTCACCTCGTCCGACGCGCCCGCGCACGTCTAGCGGGTCTCGGAAGGGCTCGTCCGCCCGTCAGCCGGGCATGGTCTCGAACTGCGGCGCGCCGGCCGGGATCTCCACCCAGTCGACCTTCGACCGCGTGAAGACGTGCAGGCGGGGCGCGAAGCCGTTCGGGTCGTCGAGCGTGCCGGCCTTCACCGCCTCCATGGCCGGATTGGCGCCCAGCCGCGAGCGGATCGGGGTCCCGCAGCGGCCGCAGAATTCGCGGTAGACCGGCGCGCCGCTGGTCGTGTCGGTGTCCTCGAAGGTGGTCATCTCGCCTTCGACGGCCATCGCGCCGGCGGGGACCAGCAGGTTCACCGAGAAGACGCTGCCCGACTGCCGCCGGCAGCGGGTGCAATGGCAGGCCGCCACGCCCATCGGGTCGCCCTCGATGCGGTAGCGCACCGCGCCGCAGTTGCATCCGCCCTCGATCATCGTCCTGGCCTCACCTTGGGACACGCGTCTAGAGACGGCAGGCTAGGCCGCAGGAGGCCCACGAGGAAGCACCCATGAGCGAACATGTGGCCGGCAAGTCCATCGTCATCACCGGCGCGGGCGGCGGCTTCGGCCGCCTCGTGGCGCAGAAGGCCGCCGCGCGGGGCGCGCGGGTGACCTGCGGCGACATCGACGCGGCCGCGGCGCAGGCCACCGTCGCGGCGATCGTGGCGGCGGGCGGGACCGCCCAGGCCCTGGCCGCGGACGTGACCCGGCTCGAGGAGGTCCAGGCGCTCGTCCAGGCCGCCGTGACCGCCCACGGCGGCGTCGACGTCATGGTCAACAACGCCGGCGTCATGCCGCTGGCCTTCTTCTCGGACCACGCGGCCGCCCACGCCGCCTGGAGCCGCTGCATCGACATCAACATCAAGGGCGTGCTGCACGGCATGATCGCCGCCTACGATCCGATGACGGCGGCCGGCCGCGGCCAGATCGTCAACGTCTCGTCGATCTACGGGAACTTCCCCGTGGCGGGCGCGGCGGTCTACGGCGCCACCAAGGCGGCGGTGAACTTCCTCTCCGAGTCGTTCCGCCTGGAGACGCGCGGCCGGATCAAGGTCACCACCGTGAAGCCCACCGGGGTCCCCGCCACCGGCCTCGCCGGCTCGATCGTCAATCCCGAGGCCGTGATCGGCATCCTGGGCGCCAACGCCCCCCTGTTCACCCAGATGGTGGGCGCCATGCGCGACGGCAGCCTGCCGCCCGCGAACCTCGACCCCGAGCACATGGACTATGTGGCGCTGGCGCCGGAACACATCGCCGACGCCATCCTCCACGCCATCGACCAGCCCTGGGGCGTGTCGATCGGCGAGATCACCGTCCGCGCCGCGGGCGACCACTTCGTGCTGTAGCCGTCATCCCAGCTTCGGCCCGCAGGCGTCGCCGCCGCGCGTCATCCCAACGCCGCGATGTCCGGCCAGCGGTAGGCGACCTCCCAGTAGCGGCCGCCGCCCGGCCCCGGCTCCTCGCGGGCGGGCTCGGCCTCGCCGCCCAGGTGCTCGTAGAAGCCGCGCGCCGCGAAGTTGTCGCGCAGGACCGAGATCACCAGCGACCGCGCGCCCTTGGCCGCCAGCGCCCGCGCCGTCTGGCGCAGCAGCCGCCGGCCCAGGCCCTGGTTCTGCGCCGCGCGCAGCAGGTAGAGCGTCGCCACCTCGGCCTCGCCCTCCACGCGCCGGCGCGAGGGCCCGCCCTGGGCGTAGCCGGCGAGGCCCCAGCGGTCCGCGGCCGCCAGCGTCACCTCGTCCGGGCCCGGCCGCGTCAGGGCGTGCGCGAACCGCCGCGCGTGCGCCGCCTCCGACATCCTCGCCAGGTAGGCGTCCGGCAGCAGGCCCTTGTAGGTCTCGCGCCACGCGGCGACGTGCACGCGCGCCAGCGCCTCGGCGTCCGCCGGACCGGCGGGGAAGATCACGAACGCCTGCTCAACGCTGCCGTAGGCCATCCATCCACAGCTTGGCGCTCGCACCACGGTGTTCAAGGGGTTCAGGGACTCGATGGCGTCGGCTAGCCTCGGCGGTCCGATGAACGCCCAGGTCTCCGCCGCCGTCCCCGAAGCCGCCGCCGGCGCCACGCCGGTCATGGCGCAGTTCTTCGAGGCCAAGGCGCGCCAGCCCGACGCCCTGGTCTTCTTCCGCATGGGCGACTTCTTCGAGCTGTTCTTCGAGGACGCCCAGAAGGCGCATGCGGTGCTGGGCATCACGCTCACCGCCCGCGGCCAGCACGGCGGCCAGCCGATCCCCATGGCGGGCGTCCCGGCCCACGCCATGGAGGCCTACCTCGCCAAGCTGATCCGCGCGGGCTTCAAGGTGGCGGTCTGCGACCAGCTCGAGGATCCCGCCGAGGCCAAGCGGCGCGGCGGCTCCAAGGCCGTGGTGCGCCGCGAGGTCACCCGCGTCGTCACGCCCGGCACCCTCACCGAGGACGGGCTGCTGGACGCCCGCGGGGCCAACCGCCTCGCCGCGGTGGCCGTGCGCGCCGGCTCGGCGGCCGTGGCCAGCGTCGAGCTCTCCACCGGCGAGGTCGAGTGCCTGGCGGTCACGGTCTCGGGCCTCGCCTCGGCGCTGGCGGCGCTGGGCCCGTCCGAGATCCTGGTGCCCGACCGCCTGTTCGCCGACGAGGCGGTCTCGGCGGCGCTCAAGTCCGCCGGCGGGTTCGTCCAGCCCATGCCCTCGGCCCTGGCCGAGCCCGGCGCCTCCGAGACCCGGCTCAAGCGCCTTTACGGCGTCGAAACCCTGGACGGCTTCGGCCCGCTCGCCGGCGCCGAGGTCTCGGCGCTGGGCCTGATCGCCGCGCACCTGGAGACCACCCAGGCCGGCCGCCTGCCCGCCCTCTCCGCGCCGCGCCGCGCGGGCGAGAGCGACGTCATGGTCATCGACCCGGCGACGCGGGCCAGCCTGGAGATCGAACGCGCCCAGTCCGGCGCCCGCGACGGCTCGCTGCTCGCCGCCATCGACCGCACCGTCACCGCGCCCGGCGCGCGGGCGCTGGCGGCCCGCCTGGCGCGCCCGCTGCTGGACCCCGCCGCCATCGACGCGCGCCTCGACGCCGTCGGCTGGTTCTGCGAGCGGCGCCCGCAGCGCCAGCGCCTGCGCGAGACGCTGAAGGGCCTGCCCGACATGGCCCGGGCGCTCAGCCGCCTGGCCCTGGGCCGCGGCGGGCCGCGCGACCTCGGCGCCCTGCGCGACGGCCTGGCCGCCGCCGGCGCGGTCTGCCGCCTGTTCGCCGACACGAAGCACCCGCTGCTCAGCCTTCCGGCCGAGATCGCCCAGGCGCTGGCCGCCCTGGACCTCGCCGGCCACCCCGACCTGGCGGCCTTCCACGACCTCCTCGCCGCCGGCCTCGGCGCCGAGTTGCCGGCGCTGGCCCGCGACGGCGGGTTCGTGGCCCCCGGCGTCCGCCCCGAGCTGGACCAGGCCCGGGCGCTGCGCGACGACTCCCGACGCGTGATCCTGGCGCTGGAGGCTCAGCTCGCCGCCGAGAGCGGCGTGGCGCTCAAGATCCGCCACAACGCCGTCCTGGGCTACTTCGTCGAGGCCACCGCCAAGGCCGCCGAGCCGCTGCTGAAGCCGCCGCTCAGCGCCACCTTCATCCACCGCCAGACCATGGCCAACCAGGTGCGCTTCACCACGGTGGAGCTGGCCGAGCTGGACGCGAGGATCGCCCAGGCGGCCGAACGCGCGCTGGCCATCGAGCTCGACACCTTCGAGGCCTGGCGCGACGCCGCCACCCAGGTCGCGGCCGAGGTCCAGGCCGCCGCCCAGGCCGCCGCGGCCCTCGACGTGGCCGCCGCGCTGGCCGAATGGGCCGACGACGTGGGCGCCGTCCGTCCCGTGGTCGACCGCTCCACCGCCTTCGAGGCCGAGGCCGCCCGCCACCCGGTGGTCGAGGCCGCCGTCCGCCGCGCGGGCGAGTCCTTCACCCCCAACGACTGCCGCCTCGACGGCGCGGGCGTCGGCGGGGCGCGCCTGTCGCTGGTCACCGGTCCCAACATGGCCGGCAAGTCGACCTTCCTGCGCCAGAACGCCCTGCTGGCCGTCCTCGCCCAGGCCGGCTGCTTCGTGCCGGCGAAGCGGCTGCGGCTCGGGGTCGTCGACCGCCTGTTCAGCCGCGTCGGCGCCGGCGACGACCTGGCCCGCGGCCGCTCCACCTTCATGATGGAGATGGTCGAGACCGCCGCGATCCTGTCGCAGGCCACGCCGCGCAGCCTGGTGATCCTGGACGAGATCGGCCGCGGCACCGCCACCTACGACGGCCTCGCCATCGCCTGGGCCTGCGCCGAGGCCCTGCACGAGACCAACCGCTGCCGCGCCCTCTTCGCGACCCACTACCACGAGCTCGCCGTGCTCGAGGGCCGGCTGCCCTACGTCTCCAACCTCAGCCTGAAGGCCAAGGAGTGGAACGGCGAGCTGATCTTCCTGCACGAGGCCGGCCCCGGTCCCGCCGACCGCAGCTACGGCGTCCAGGTGGCCAAGCTGGCCGGCGTGCCCGCGCCCGTCGTGGTCCGCGCGCGGCAGGTGCTGGAACGCCTGGAGAAGGAAGCCGCCGGCCCCGCCAACCTCGACGACCTGCCCCTCTTCGCCGCCGTCGCCGAACCCGAGGCGAAGTTCGGCCCCAGCCCCGTGGAGGAGGCCCTGCGCGCCCTCGACCCCGACGGCATGAGCCCCCGCGAAGCCATGGACGCGCTCTACCGGCTGCGAAGCCTGCTCGGCTGACGATGGCCGCCTATCTCGTCATCTTCGGCGCGGCGGTGAAGGCGGACGGACAGCCCAGCGGGACCCTCAGACGGCGGGTCGAAGGCGCGCTCGCCATCGGGCGGGACCTGCCGGATCCCGTGTACCTGCCCACGGGCGGACAGGGCCGCCACGGTCCCGCGGAGGCGGCGATCATGCGCGACCTCCTGCTCGCCGGCGGCGCGCCCGCCGACCGGATCGTCGTCGAGGACCGCGCGCGCGACACGCTGGAGTCGGTCGAGCGCTGCCACGCCCTGCTCGCGGCCCGGGGCGACGCCCAGGCCGTCATCCCCTGCACCAGCCGCTACCACATCCCGCGCTGCGCGCTCCTGTTCCGGATCCTCGGATATCCCGTGCGGACCTTCCCAATGCCCGCCGACCGGCCGCATGTCGGCTGGCGCAAGTGGCTGACCTACGTCGCCAAGGAATGTCTCGCGCTCCCGTACGACGCGGTTCTCTTGCTCTCTCGACGCCACCGCTCGTCGTGATACTTTCGGTTTCAACCGGGAGTGAGGCATGCAGCAGTCGACGCGGTGGGTGCTGATCGGTGTCGGGGCCGCGCTCCTCGTGGCGGTCGCCGTCTTCGTCTACCAGGCGCTGAGCCGGCCCGAACCGCGCGACGCCGACCTCGTGGCCCAGGCCGAGGCCGCGTGCCTCAGCAACACCCGCGACGCCGACAAGGCCGAGGTGCTGGGCAGCGGCGCGGTGAAGGCCGACAAGGCCGAAGGCAGCGCGGGCGTCGGGACCACGGTGGTGCGCGACCGCGGGTCGAACCGCGACCTGGACGCCGCGTCGCAGCAGGCCGAGAACGACAAGATCCGCGCCTGCATGGAGCGCTACCTCCTGCAGCGCCGCGCCCCGGGGGGCTGACGATGCGGGCGCTCGGCCTCGCCATGGTCGTGGCGCTGTCCGCGCCCCTGGCCTTCGCTCAGCCGGCGCCCGGCGCACGCCAGGGCGCGCGGGTGGACGAGACGGCGATGCGGCTGGCCCGGCAGGTCGATCAGGCCGAGCGGGCATGCCTGTCCAGCACGACCACCACCCAGCGCACCAGCATCACCGGCCGCCTCCAGGCCCTCACCGACGGCTTCCTGAACGCCCTGGGCTTCGAGCGGAAGGTCGAGGCCATCCGCGGCGCGGCCCGCACCATGCCGGCCGAACTGGCCCGCATCGAGAACGACGCGATCCGCACCTGCATGACGCGCTACCTGGGGCCCGCCTTCGCCGCCACCCAGGCGGCCTACCAGGCCGCCGACACCACGGCGCCCTACCCACAGCCCATCGACCTGCAGATCCGCCTGCAGCGGCGTCACAGCACCGATCCGGCGCGGTTCAGCCACAACGTCCGCCTGCTTCTCCAGCCCAGCGGCCGCCGGTCCCCGGTGAACGTCACCCTCGCGCCGCAGGATCCGGGCGGCCTTCCGTACTACCAGTACCCCATCGCCTATCCCGACGCGCAGGCGGCCCTGCGCGGCACGATCGTGGCCGAGCGCAAGGAGGACGCCGCCCTCTCGTCCAGCCCGCCCGTGCGCACCGACATCTGCCTGCAGCGCCCGGCGGCCTACCCGCCGCAGCGGCGGGAGTACGAGGTGCTGGAGTGCGTCGAGGGCGGGCAGTGCCAGAGGGCGCGGGACAGCACCGGCTGGCTCCAGGTCTGCCGGCCCGTGGCCGAGGCGGCGCCGGCGCGGGTCTGGCGCGCGGCGTGGCAGCCTCCGGAGGGCCCGCGCCAGCGCTGGGTCGCCCCGTCGGTGCAGAGCCTGTCCACGCGCGAGAGCGAGGGCGTGGGCTACACGATCTTCTCGCTCACCACCGACGCCTTCCGCCGTCCCGATGTGGTGGCGGTCGAGGTCGAGGTCACGGCCAACGGCGTGCCCGTCGAGGAAGAGGGGCTGGCGCCGCAGCTGAGGCCGGTCGCCAACCAGCCCGACGAGCCGTTCGGCTACAGCTTCGCCGTCCAGATGCTGGGGTTCACCGGCGCCTATGCCGGCTGCGACCTGGTCGAGGTGGGCCTCACGGCGGTGCTGGCCGACGGCCGGCGCGAGCCGCAGCGCCGGGCGCGGATGTCCTATGTGGCGCTGCGCGACGTGCCGACCCGGCGCGAGGCCCTGGGCGGCGACGAGCTCGCCTGGACCGCCAGCTACATCACGCCGGCGCGCGAGTGGCGCCACATCACCGAGGTGCAGTCCTACATCTACGACACCCGCAACGCGGCGGCGGCCGAGCGCGCGCGGGAACGGGCGGCCGCGGACAAGCAGTGGCTCGACGGGGCGGGGTTCACCTACCAGGGCCAGCGCATCGTGGGGGTCGTGCGGCCGCCCCGCACGATCCAGCCGAACGGCTCGGCGGCCTTCGGGCTCGCGGTCGGCCTGATCCAGCCGAACGGCCAGGTCCGCTTCACCTTCTCGGAAGGGGAGACGCGGCGGATGATGGCGCACATGGCCTCGCTGAGGCAGACGCCCCGCGCCCGCCAGGTGATCCACGCCGAGCCCTTCCTCTTCCAGGCCCGCGGCGGCGCGCGCACCGCCCCCGGCGTCTGCGAACGCATCGGCTGACGCGCCGCAAGGGCGGCTCGGCTATGCTGGACCGTAAAGGAGCGGACATGCCGAGCGCCGAGCGGGACTCGTTCAATGCGGTCGCGAAGGAATATGACGCCGTACGGCCGACGTATCCGGCCCAGCTGTTCGCGGATCTGGCGGCCGTAGTCGGAGGGCCTGGCCAGCGTGTGCTGGAGGTGGGCTGCGGCAGCGGCCAGGCCACCCGGGGCCTGCTGGAGCGCCAGTGGGATGTCGTCGCCCTCGACCCGGGCGCAGAGCTGATCGCCCTGGCCAAGGCGCAGCTGAAGGGGCCGCTCGAACTGCATGTCGCGCGGTTCGAGGACTTTGATCCCCCGGCCGGCGCGTTCCGGCTCGTGACCTCGGCCCAGGCGTGGCACTGGGTCGATCCCTACCTCGGCTTCCCGAAGGTGCACGAAGCCCTGGAGCCCGGCGGGGTGTTCGCGATCTTCGGGCACGTCCCCATGGCCTCGCCGCAGGTCCTGGAGCGGCTTGAGCCCGTCTACGCCGCGATCGCTCCGGACCTCTGGGGACCGCCGCCCGAGGCGTGGTACCTGCCGCAGGGGCCCGTGCGGGCGATGTTCGACGCCACCGGGATGTTCAAAGCCGTGACGCATCGGGCGTACGCCTGGACTGAAGTGGGATCGGCGGAGTCGTTCGTCCGCCAGCTCGCGACCCGCTCCTACGTCAACGCCATCGAGCCGCCGAAGCGCGCCCACCTCCTGGCCGAAATCAGGACGGCGCTGGCGCCCCTGGGCGACCTGGCGCTGCAGAATGAGACCCATCTCTACTGGGCGTCGCTGAAGCCGTGACCGCGCCTCGCGTCCTCATGGTCGACGTCGATGGCGTGGTGATCCGGCCGCGGCCGGGGGGCTGGGGCGCCGAGATGGAGGCCGACCTCGGCCTGCCGGTCGCCACCCTGCAGGCCCACTTCTTCGGGCCGCACTGGGCCGACGTGGTGCTGGGGCGCGCCGGGCTGCACGAGCGCCTGGCCCCTGTCCTCGCCGAGCACGCCCCGCACCTCACAAGCCGCGCCGTGGCCGACTACTGGTTCGCCCGCGACGCCCAGCTGGACGAGGCGCTGCTGGCCGACCTCGCCGCCCTGCGCGCCGCCGGCGTCCGGCTGCACCTCGCCACGGTGCAGGAGCACGAGCGCGCGGCCTACATCTGGAACCGCCTGGGCCTGCGCGACCGCTTCGACGCCATGCACTACGCCGCCGACCTCGGCTGCGCGAAGCCGGACCCGGCGTTCTTCACCGCCGTCCAGGCGCGCACGGGCCACGCGCCGGCCGACCTCGTCCTCCTCGACGACCGCCACGACAACGTCGAGGCCGCCCGCGCCGCCGGCTGGGGCGGCGTCCTCTGGGACGGAACGCGCCCCCTCGCCGAAGCGCTGGCCGACCGCTGACCGGCTCCGTCATCCCGGGCGCAGCGCTCGCCAGAGCGCGAAGACCCGGGACCCAGCCGCACGCCCCTCAACGCACGCCCATTGGGACGATTGCATCTCCCGAAGACCTCGACTTTCGCCCCGCAGACGCTCCGACGAGATCGACGCCGCGCGCGGGCGGCGTCCGGCGGGGCCGCCGCGGCCGGCCCGGTCCGCCCGACTGCGGCTACCCCTTCCGCCGCTTCTTCCGCACCACCGTCACCGTGAACGCCTGACGCCCGCCGGCCTTCAGCCGCTTGCGGGCCGCCTCCGCGACGCCCGTGGCGCCGGCGCTGGCCGCCGCGGCGGTCGCCGGCTGCGGCGCCTTGGCCGGCGCGAGGCCGTGGCGCTTCCTCGCCCGTTCGTCCTGGGCCGCCAGCTCCTCGCGGCTCTGGGCGGTCCGCACCGCCAGATCCTTGATCAGCGCGCGCCCCGACCGCGTCCGCCCCGTCAGCGAGGGTGCGACATATCGGTTGGCGTTCCAGCCCAGGAGGACGCCTCCGCCGCGGTAGCTGCCCTTGCCCATCACCCATCCAACGCGGGAGATGCCTGCACGCCCGCCGAAAACCGTCCTATATGCGGGCCCCATGCCCACGCGCCTGAAGCCGACCCGCCTCGAATACGTCGTCGACGGCGTCAAGCTGCGTTCGCAGCTCTCCACCGCGGCGCTGGAGCACCTGGGCGACGAGGCGGCCCAGCGGAAGGCCGCGCTCGACATCCTCAAGGCCGCCCTGTTCCGCGGCCGGATGATCGCCAAGGAGCGCCTGGAGAACGGCGCCGGCGGCATCGAGACCGCCCGCCTGCTCTCGGGCGTCACCGACGAGGTGGTGAGCGCCCTCTACGACTTCACCACCGTCCATGTCTTCCGCGCCCGCAATCCCACCGAGGGCGAGCGGCTGGCGCTGATGGCCGTGGGCGGCTACGGCCGCGGCACGCTGGCGCCCTACAGCGACCTCGATCTCCTCTTCGTGCGCCCCTACAAGCAGACGGCCCATGCCGAGAGCGTGATCGAGTACATGCTCTATGCCCTGTGGGACCTGGGCTTCAAGGTGGGCCACGCCTCGCGGACCATCGACGAGTGCGTCAAGCTCTCCCGCGAGGACATGACCATCCGCACCTCGATCCTGGAGGCGCGGCGGCTGACCGGCGACGAGAAGCTGGCCGCCGAGCTGGTGCGGCGCTTCCGCGACGAGGTGGTGAGAGGCACGGGCGCCGAGTTCGTGGCCGCCAAGCTCAAGGAGCGCGACGACCGCCAGGCGCGCGCCGGCGCCAGCCGCTACCTGGTCGAGCCGAACGTGAAGGAGGGCAAGGGCGGCCTGCGCGACCTGAACACCCTGTTCTGGATCGCCCAGTACCTGCATCCGGGCGAAAGCCTCGAGCGCGTCATGCAGATGGACCTGTTCGACCGCCGCGAGGTCCGGGCGTTCATCGTGGCCTTCGACTTCCTGTGGGCGGTGCGCAGCCACCTGCACTTCGCCACCGGCCGGCCCGAGGAGCGCCTCAGCTTCGACCTGCAGCCGGAACTGGCGCGGCGGATGGGCTACGGCGACCGCGGCGACGCGCCCGCCGTCGAGCGCTTCATGCGGCGCTACTTCCTGATCGCCAAGGACGTGGGCGCGCTCACCCGCGTGTTCGCCGCCAAGCTCGAGGCCGACCAGGTCAAGATGGCGCCCAAGGGCATCAGCCGGTTCATCCCGGGCCGGAAGGTGAAGCGCAAGCCGCTGGACGAGCCCGGCTTCCACGAGGTCGGCGGCCGCCTCGACGTGGATCCCGAGATCTTCGCGCGCGACCCGGTCAACCTGCTTCGCCTGTTCCGCATCGCCGACGAGCGGAACCTCGACCTGCATCCCGACGCCTTCACCGCCGCCTCGCGGTCGATGAACCTGATCACCTCGGCCGTGCGCCGCGATCCCGGCGCCGCCAAGGTCTTCCTCGACATCCTGGCCCGCGGCCGCGATCCGCGCACCACGCTGACGCTGATGAACGAGGCCGGCGTCCTGGGACGCTACCTGCCGGAGTTCGGGCGCATCGTCGCCCAGATGCAGTTCAACATGTACCACTCGTACACGGTGGACGAGCACACCCTGCGGGCCGTCGGCATCATCGCCGACATCGCCGCCGGCCGGCTGCAGGCCGACCATCCGCTGGCGGTGCAGATCATGCCCCTGATCGCCGACCGCGAGGCCCTGTTCCTGGCCATGCTGCTGCACGACACCGGCAAGGGTGGCGCGGGCGGGCAGGAGGTGGCCGGCGCCCGGGCCGCGCGGCAGGCCTGCGAGCGGCTGGGCCTCGAGCGCTCGAAGATCGAGCTGGTGGCCTGGCTCGTCGAGCACCACCTGGTCATGAGCGACTACGCCCAGAAGCGCGACGTCTCCGACCCGCGGACGGTGGCCGACTTCGCGCGCATCGTTCAGACGCCCGAGCGCTTGCGCCTGCTGCTGGTGCTGACGGTGGCCGACATCCGCGCGGTGGGGCCGGGCGTCTGGAACGGCTGGAAGGGCCAGCTGATGCGCGAGCTCTACGCCGCCACCGAGGCCGTGTTCCGCGGCGGCCGTGGCTCGGACGCCGCGGCGGCGCTGCGCCGCTACCAGGAGAACGCCGCCTACGACGCCCGCGTCCGCCTCGCCAAGGCCGACCCCGCCGCCGAGGCCTGGGGCGACGCCATGGAGGACGCCTACTTCACCGCCTTCGACGACGCCGAGGTCCTGAAGCACGCCGGCCTCGCCCGCACGGCCCGCGAGGGGCGCGGCGCCGCCGCCATCTGCGCGGTGCGCGACGACCTCAACGCCTCCGAGCTGATGGTGGCCGCCACCGACCGCCCGCGCCTGTTCATGGACCTCGCCGACGCGATCACGGCGGCGGGCGCCAACGTCGTCGGCGCGCGGGTGTTCACTTCGCGGACCGGCCAGGCGCTCGACGTCTTCTTCGTGCAGGACATCAACGGCCAGCCGTTCGGCGCCACCGACCCGCGCGTGCTGATCCGGCTCGCCGACGACCTGGCCGCCGCCGCCCGTGGCGAACCCGTCGGGCGCGAGGTGCGCCGCAAGGACCTGGGCCGAACCGCCGCCTTCGCCATCGTGCCCACCGTCATGCTGGACAACGAGGCCTCCGAGACCGCCACCGTCGTCGAGGCGTCGGGGCGCGACCGGCCTGGCCTGCTGGCGGCGCTCGCCCGGACCCTGGCCGACGCCGGCCTCACCATCACCTCGGCGCACATCGACGGCTACGGCGAGCGCGCCGTCGACGCCTTCTACGTGGTGGACGAGGCGGGCGCGAAGCTCACCGACGCGCGCAAGGGCAATGCGCTCAAGGCCGCGCTGCTCGCCGCCCTCGCCGACGAGGCCGAGCCCACGGGCGCCCGCCGCGCCGCCCTCCCCCGCGCCCGCGCCAGCGTGGCCCGGTGAGGGGTGCGAACCGCCGGCCTGCCTCCCCTGGCCTCGACATGCTCCCCCGCCCGGGGGAGCTCCGCCGCAGGCGGTGAGGGGGTTCAGGCCCCGGGCGCCGCGAACGCGATCGCCCGGCCGCCTCGGGAAGGCGGACTACTTCGCCGGCTCGGCCCGGATCTTGGCCGGATCGACCGGCATAGCGCCGGCGGCGGCCCGGCTGCGGAACTGCTCGGTGGAGTTCTCCCGCGGATAGGGGGTGTCCGGGACGGGAACGCCCAGGAAGGCGCAGAGCGGCTCCCAGCCCTCGGCCACGTTGAACACCAGCAGGCGCTCCTTGGGGACCGTGGCGACGACCCGCTCGGTGTGGCGCCGGAAGAAGTCGGTCATGAACGCGCGGTCGTTCATGTCCCCGTTCTCGTAGAACGCCTGCAGGTGACCGAAGAACGTGGCCATCGCCCCCTCGCGGAAGCGGCCCAGGTTCTCGGGCGCGAAGATCGTCGCCTGGGTGGAGTCGAACCACTTGTCGGGATCGCGCACGGTGTGGAGCACCTTGGCGTCCGGATAGTAGTCCATCAGCTCGCGCCAGTAGCCGCAGCCCGGATGGTCGACCATGGCCTGGAAGCCGTCGAAGATGGCGTCCCAGTCCGGCTTCCCGTCGCCGGCGTCGTTCCACAGGGGAACCTGCCGGCCGGCGTCCATGAACACCTCGGCCATGTGGTGGCAGCGCGTGAAGCCCAGCTGTTCCAGCGCCAGCTTGGTCGAGAGCGTTCCCGTCCGGCCCAGTCCCGAGCCGATCACCTTGAGTGCCATTCCGGCGTCTCCCCGTTTTTCTCCGCGGAGCGTAGCAGCCTACCGCGCCGTCAGCACAGCGATGGTCTCGTCCCGCAGTCGCCGCCGCTCGGCCTTGCCCATGGCGTTGCGCGGGATGCGCTCGATCCAGGCCACCCGGATCTCGGGCAGCTTGCGGCCGCTCCCGTTCACATGGTTCGCGAGCCCTTCGCGGTCGAGGTCGGGCGCGGCCGAGATCGCGAGCCAGCAGACCTCGGCGCCGCTGGCGTCGGGCGCCGCATAGGCCGCGGCGTCGCGCACGCCCGGATAGGCGAGCGCCAGCTCCTCGATCAGCTCCGGAAGGAACTTCACCCCGCCCAGGTCCATGCGGTCGTCCACGCGGCCGTCCACGACCAGGAGCCCCTCCGCCGTCAGCCGCCCCAGGTCACCGGGATAGAAGCCGCCGTCGCGGAACGCCCGGGCCGTGGCCTCGTCGTCGCCCAGGTAGCCGGCCGACTGGCGGTCGCTGAAGATGCGGATCTCGCCCTGCTCGCCGGGGGGGAGCGGCCGCCCCGCCTCGTCCACGACCTCCACCTGCACGCCGGGAACGGGGTAGCCGGCGGCGCCCGCGTGGGCGTCGAGCCAGGCGCCGTCCGCCATCGTCGTGCTGCCGGTCTCGGCCGCGCCGTAGCTGATGAGGATCTCCGGGGCGAGCCGCAGGCGGATCTCGCGGGCGACCGCGGCCGAAAGGACGCCGCCGGTGGAGACGACCCGCAGGCCGGCCTGGACCGGCAGTCCCGGCGGCAGCTCGGCCAGCAGGTCGCGCAGGAAGCTGGGCGTGGCGCCCACGATCGACGGCCGCAGCGCCTCCAGGCTCTCGGCGAGCTGGGCCGTGGAATAGTCCGCCACCAGGGTCTCCCCCTGGCTCCACGCCGCGAGCGTCATCGCCTGTCCGAGGCCGGTGTCCATCCCGGTGAGGCACACCCACCGCCCGGGCCGGCCGGCGCAGTAGGTGAGGGCGCAGGTCCGGGTGTTGCCCTCCAGCATCCGCCAGGTGCGGGGCACGCGCCGCGCGGTGCGCGTGGTGCCCGACGACAGCATGACCCGGATCAGTTCGTCCGGCCCCACCCGGACCGGCTCCACGGGACGCGGGTCGGCGCGGAAGATCTGCGCCAGCCAGTCGGCGGTGAGCGCCAGCTCTCCGGGCCCCGCGTCCTCGCGCCGGACGATCGCGAGGTCGGGCGAGGGATCGTCGAAGGGCGAGGAGACGACGCCCAGGCGGGCGAGCGCGAGGAACGCCACATGCGTCAGGTAGTCGTTGGCGATCCGGATCGAGACCACGCCGCGGTCACGGCTCACGCCCAGCTCGCGCAGGCCCGCCGCCAGCCGGTCGACGTCGGCGTTCATCTCCGCGTAGGTGGCCCACCGCTGCGGCGTGATCAGCGCGAAGGCCGTCGGCCGCAGCTTCGCCTGGAACGCCACGTACGCATCGAACATCGCCAGAGCCCCTCCGCCCGCCCTGCATCAATATTCCACACCCGCGCCCGCGCCCATCCGGCTAGGTTGACGGCCCGCCCGACGCAGCCGAGCTACACGCCGTGAGCCAGACTCCTCGCGCCGCGCCGAAGCCCGGCGGCCTCATCCGCTCGTCGGCGATCTTCGCCGCGCTGACCATGGTCAGCCGGGTGATGGGGCTGGTGCGCGACCTCGTGATCACGGCGAGGCTGGGGGCGAGCCAGACCATCGCGGCCGACGCCTACTACACCGCCCTGGCCTTCCCGAACCTGTTCCGGCGCATCTTCGCCGAAGGCGCCTTCGCCGCGGCCTTCGTGCCGATGTACTCGCGCAAGCTCGAGGCGGAGGGCGAGGCGCAGGCCGACACCTTCGCGGCCGACGCCGCCGCCACCGTGGCGGCCGCCACCGTGGCCGTGATGCTGGCCGCGCAGCTCGCGATGCCGTGGCTGATGTACGTCATCAACCCCGGCTATGCGGACGAGCCTGAGAAGTTCCGCCTCGCCTGGATGCTGACCCAGGTGACCATGCCCTACCTGCCGTGCATGGCGCTGGCGGCGCTCTACTCGGGCATCCTGAACGCCCACGGGCGCTTCATCGTCTCGGCCGCCTATCCGACCGTCCTGAACCTGGTGATGCTGGCGATGGTCCTGCCGCAGAAGGACCCGGTGCAGGCGGCCTGGTGGGCCTCGTTCGGGGTGGTGATCGCAGGCGTGGGCCAGGCGGCCATCTGCTGGTGGGGCGCGCGGCGCACGGGCGCGCGGCTGCGGCCGGTCCGCCCGCGCCTGACCCCCGACATGCGCCGGCTGATCAAGCTCGCCGTGCCCGCCGCCATCGCCAACAGCGCCACCCAGATCAACATCTTCATCTCGGGCATCTTGGCCTCGCAGATCGCCGGCATGCGCGTCTGGATGACGGTGGCCGACCGGCTCTACCAGCTGCCGATGAGCCTCGTGGGCGTGGCCATCGGGGTCGCGCTCCTGCCGCGCCTGTCGCGCTCGCTGCAGGCCGAGGACCATGCCGACGCGCAGGCGGCCATGGACCAGGGGGTCGTGTTCGCCCTGGCGCTCAGCCTGCCGGCGGCCGCGGCGCTGATGGCGCTGCCGTTCTGGCTCATCGACGGCTTCTTCACCCGGGGCGAGTTCACCAGCCAGGACGCCGCGGCGACCGCCGGCCTCCTCTTCCACTACGGCTGGGGCGTGCCCGCCTTCGTGCTGCTCCGCATCCTGCAGCCGGCCTTCTTCGCCCGCCAGGACACCCGCACCCCCATGCGCTTCTCGCTCATCTCCGTGGGGGTGAACATCGCCCTCGGCGTCGCGCTGTTCGCCTGGATCGGCTTCACCGGGGTCGCCATCGCCACCTCGATCGCCGCCTGGGTCACCGTGTTGCAGATGTGGCTCGCCCTCACGCGCCGCGGCGTCTGGCGGCCCTCGGCGCGGGCCAGCGGCAAGATCGTGCGCGTCACCCTGGCCAGCCTGGCCCTCGGCGCGATCCTCGTCGCGGCGAACGCCGTCCGGCCGCAGATCGAGGCCGCGCTCGCGGCGTTCCTGGCCCATGGCGTGAAGGAGCTCTCGATGCTCCTGGTCTCGTCCGCGGGGCTCGCGCTCTACCCGGTCCTCCTGTTCGCGTCCGGCGGCATCACGCCGGCCGAGGCCCGCGCCGCCTTCCGCCGCCGCAAGGGCGACCCCGCGCCCGCGCCCGACTTGCCCTGACGCTCGGGTGCGGGTATCGGCACGGACATGGCGAACGGCCCCGACATCCGGCGATGGCGCTGATCCTCTGATCGCTCCGATCAGGGCTTGCCCCTGCCCGCCTGTTCCCTAGAGAAGCCATCCCATGACCGACCAAGCTCCTGCCCCCTACGCGGGTCCCGAACGCGTGCTCTCGGGCGTCCAGCCCACCGGCGACCTGCACCTGGGCAACTACCTCGGCGCACTGGTGAAGTTCGGCCGCCTGCAGCACGAGATCGAGACCTTCATCTTCGTGGCCGACATGCACGCCATCACCGAATGGCAGGATCCCGCGAAGCTGAAGAGCCAGGTGCGCGAGATCGCCGCCGCCTACCTGGCCACCGGCCTGGATCCCAAGGTCGCCACCATCTTCGCCCAGTCGGCGGTGCCCGAGCACGCCGAGCTGGCCTGGGTGTTCAACTGCGTCGCCCGCCTCGGCTGGCTCGACCGGATGACCCAGTTCAAGGACAAGGCCGGCAAGCACAAGGAGCGGTCCAGCGTCGGGCTCTACACCTACCCGGTGCTGCAGGCGGCCGACATCCTCGTCTACAAGGCCACCAAGGTCCCGGTGGGCGAGGACCAGCGCCAGCACCTGGAGCTCACCCGCGACATCGCCCAGAAGTTCAACCACGACTTCGACGCGCCCAACTTCTTCCCGCTGCCCGACGCCCTGACTCAGGGGCCGGGGGCGCGGGTGATGAGCCTGCGCGACGGTTCGGCCAAGATGAGCAAGTCCGACCCCTCGGACCAGTCGCGCATCAACCTGACCGACGACGCCGACGCCATCGCCCAGAAGGTCCGCAAGGCGCGCACCGACCCCGATCCGCTGCCGGAGACGGTGGAAGGCCTCGAGGGCCGGGCCGAGGCGAAGAACCTCGTGGCGATCTACGCGGCCTTGGCGGGTCGCACCGAGGCGCAGGTGCTGGGCGAGTTCGCCGGCCAGGGCTTCGGCGCGTTCAAGCCGAAGCTGGCCGACCTGGCGGTGTCCGTGCTGGGCCCGATCGGCGGCGAAATGCGCCGGCTGCTGGCCGACCCGGCCGAGATCGACCGGATCCTGGGGGCGGGCGCCGAGAAGGCGCGCGCGCTGGCGGCGCCCACCGTCGCCGAGGTCAGGAAGCTGGTGGGCTTCTGGGCGGGCTAATCCCCACCTGACGAGTGGACTTGCGTCCGCATGCCGTCCGGCGCACCGTCACGGCATGACGGTGCGGCGCAAGTTCCTCGTGGTGGCGGATGATTCGGCCGAGTTCCCGGCGGCGCTCCGCTTCGCCTGCCGCCGCGCCCGCTCGACCGGCGGCTACGTGGCGCTGCTCAAGGTCATCCAGCCGGCCGTGTTCGAGCACTGGTCGGGCGTGCGCGAGGAGATCGCCCGCCAGCAGCGCCAGGAGGCCGAGACCGAGCTGCAGCACGTGGCGGAGTACGTCCAGGCCGAAACCGGCCTGCCGCCGGAGTTCCTCATCAAGGAGGCGGATTCGACGCGCGGCGCCCTGAAGGCGGTGCTGTCCGACGATCCGGACATCAAGATCCTGGTCCTGGCCGCCGCCGTCGGCGGCCGCGGGCCCGGGCCGCTGGTCAGCTCCATCGCCAAGGAGGGCGTGAAGTGGGGCGCTCGGAAGGTGCCCATCACGATCGTGCCGGGCGACCTCACCGACGACGAGATCGCCGATCTCGCCTAGCGCCGGCCAAGGCTGACGCGGGGCTCGGTCCCCGAGAGCAGACGCCCGATGTTGGCGCGGTGGAGCCAGATCACGAACGCCGCGCCGGCGACCACCAGCAGCCTGTAGGCCGCGGGATGCGGCAGGACCAGCACCAGGGCCGCCGCGGCGACGGCCGCGAGCATCGAGCTCAGCGACACGACCCGCGAGATCGCCACGCCGGCCGCGAACACGCCGGCGGCGCCGAGCCCGACCGGCCACGACATGGCCAGGAGCACGCCCAGCCCCGCCGCCGCGGACTTGCCGCCGGTGAAGCCCAGGAAGATCGAGCGGCTGTGGCCCAGCAGGGCCGCGAGGCCCGCCAGGCAGACGATCCACGGCCCGGCGCCCGCCGGGAGCGGCGCCGTCGACGCGCCCGCCAGCAGCACCGCCGCCGCGCCCTTCGCGAGGTCCACGGCGAACACCGCCAGCGCCGGCCAGGGGCCCAGCGTCCGCAGCACGTTGGTGGCGCCGGTGGACCGCGAGCCGAGCGTCCGGATGTCGACGCCCTTCAGCAGGCGGCCGGCCAGGTAGCCTGACGGGATTGCCCCCAGCAGGTAGGCCCCGGCCACCGCGAGCCCGGCCGCCGCCCAGAGCATCATCGGCGGCTACCGCGCGCCGGCGATGTAGGCGTCCACCCGCGTCTCCAGCACGTCGAGCGGCAGCGCCCCCGCGGACAGCACGGTCTCGTGGAAGGCCTTCAGGTCGAACTTCGCGCCGAGCGCCGTCCTCGCCTTCTCGCGAAGCTCGAGGATCTTGAGCTGCCCCACCTTGTAGCTCGTGGCCTGGCCGGGGCTGGTGAAGTAGCGGTCGACCTCGCTCTCGATGTCGCGGTCCGAGTTCAGCGAGTTGGCCTTCATGTAGGCGACCGCCTGCTCGCGGCTCCAGCGCTTCGAGTGGATCCCCGTGTCGAGCACCAGGCGCACGGCGCGCCAGATCTCGAGCGAGAGGCGGCCGAAGTCGTCGTAGGGATCCTGGTAGAAGCCCGCTTCCTTGCCGAGCTTCTCGGCGTAGAGGCCCCAGCCTTCGATGTAGGCGCCGTAGTAGGCCAGGCGACGGAACATCGGCAGCCCGGCCTGCTCCTGGGCGCGGGCGATCTGGAAGTGATGCCCCGGCGCACCCTCGTGATAGGCGATCGCCGGCAGCTGGACCTTCTGGACCTGGGTCATGTCCGACAGGTTCACGTAGAAGATGCCCGGGCGCGATCCGTCCGGAGCGCCCTGGTTGTAGAAGGCGACCGAAGCCGTCTTCTCGCGGAAGGGCTCGACGGCGCGCACCTCGAGCGCCTGCTTGGGCATGCTCGAGAACTGCCGGTCGGCGACCGCCATGTAGTCGGCGATGATCTTCTTGGCGTCGGCCAGGTACTGCTGCTTGCCCGCCTCGGTGTTGGGGTAGCGCGTCTTCGGGTCGGTCTTCACGAACGTGAAGAACGCCTCCAGCGAGCCCTGGAAGCCCACCTTCCGCTTGATCTCTTCCATCTCGGCGCGGATGCGGGCGACCTCGGCGAGGCCCGTCCGGTGGATCTGGTCCGGCGTCAGGCTCGTGGTCGTGAAGAAGGCCACGGTGTCGGCGTAGAACGCCTCGCCCTGCGGCAGCGCCCAGACGCCGTTCACCGTCGTGGCCTTCTTCTGCATGCCTTCCAGCGCGGAGATGTAGCGTTCGTAGCCGCGCCGGAACTCGCCCGTCAGCGCGGCTTCCCCGGCCTTCAGCAGGCGTTGCCGGGTCGCGGCGTCGGTGTCGAGCTTGGCCACCTTCGCCTTCAGGTCCGCCCACAGCGCGTGGTCGGCGCCGGCGTCGAAGGGCGCGCCCTTGAGCTGGTTGCGGGCGTCGGGGATCACGCGGCCGAACACGAAGGCCGGCGGCAGGAAGCCCTTCGCCGTCCGCTCGTCGATGTCGGCGGCCACCTCGCCCGCGACGCGGTCAACCGCCCTCAGCCGCGCCACATAGGCCTCGGCGTCGGCGACGCTGTCGATCCGGTGGGCGTTCACCATCATGACCGGCAGGCCGTCCAGGGCGCTGCCCGTGGAGGAGACGGCGTAGGCCTGCCAGTACCACTTGGCGAGGACCCGCTGGGTGGCCACGCTGCGCTCGAAGAGGTCGTAGCTCAGCTGCGAGGCGGGCGAGAGTTTGCTGCGGTCGAACGTGCGCTTCATGCGCGCCAGCTGGCTCTCGGCCAGGGCGAGGGCCTTGTCCTGCCCGGCCTTGGTGTAGTCGCCGAGCTCGCCGTAGCGCTCCTTCATGCCGAGCTGGGTCAGCGTCTCGGGGCTCTGCCTTGCGGCTTCCAGGAACGTGTCCTGGAAGAAGGCGGCGAGGCGCGCGTCCTCGGACGGCGCCGTGGCGGCGGGCGCGGGCGCGGCGGCAGGTTGCGCGCCGGCGGCGGGCGCGAGCGCGAGGACCGCGGCGAGGGCGGCGGCGGAGCAGGCGGTGCGGAACATGTAGGCCCCAGGAGTTGCGTGCTGCAGGCTTAAGGGCGGGCAAGGCGGCGGGTGAAGTGAATTCTCGTCAACAGTGGGGACGCGCCGCCGCTTGCGCGCGGGGACGCCACGCGCCACATCTGCCGCATGTTCATCCAGACCGAAGCCACGCCGAACCCCGAGGTGCTGAAATTCCTGCCCGGCAAGGCGGTGCTGGACGACGGGACTCGCGACTTCCGGTCGCCGGAAGAGGCCGCCTCGTCGCCGCTCGCGGCCGAGCTCTTCGAGATCACCGGGGTGACCCGGGTGTTCTACGGCCCCGACTTCATCACCGTCGGCAAGCACGCCTCGGTGGACTGGCCGCTGGTGAAGGCGCCGATCCTCGCGGCGATCATGGACCACTTCACGTCGGGGCGGCCGCTGTTCGCCGAGGGCGCGGCGACCGAAGGCGGCGGCCACGACGAAGGAATCTACGAAGGCGACACCGCCCAGATCGTGGCCGAGATCAAGGATCTGCTGGACACGCGCATCCGGCCGGCCGTCGCGCAGGACGGCGGCGACATCCTCTTCAACCGCTTCGACGTCGAGACCGGCGTGGTCTGGCTCAACATGCGCGGCGCCTGCTCGGGCTGCCCGTCCTCGTCGGCCACGCTCAAGGCCGGCGTCGAGAACATGCTGAAGCACTACGTCCCGGAAGTGACGCGGGTCGAACAGGCGCTTTGAGCCTGGGCGCGAACCGGCTACCTGCCGCCGGATGATCGTCCTCGGTCTGGACACCTGCCTCAACGCCTGTTCGGTCGCCGTGCTCGACGGCGACCGCGTGCTCGCGCACGGCTGCGAGGTCATGGCGCGGGGACACCAGGAGCGGCTCGCCCCCATGGCGCAGGCGGTCATGGCCGAGGCGGGCCTCCCGTTCGGCCGGCTCGAGCGCATCGGCGTGACCGTGGGGCCCGGCTCGTTCACCGGGCTTCGGGTCGGCGTCGCCTTCGCCAAGGGGCTCGGCTCGGCGCTCGGCCGGCCTGTCGCCGGCGTCGGGACCCTCGAGGCGCTCGCGGCCGAAGCCGATGGCCTCGTGGCGGCGGCGCTCGATGCGCGCCGCGGTCAGGTCTACCTGCAGATCTTCGAGGCCGGCGCCGCGCTCATGGCGCCGGACGTCCTGCCGGTGGGCGCCGCGCACGCCCGCCTGACCGAGGTCGGCGGCGGACGGCCCATGACCTTCGTGGGCTCGGGCGCCGCGCTCCTGGCCGGACCCGCCGACGCCGTGCAGGCGCCCGAGGGGTGCGACGCCCGGATCGTGGCGCGCCTCGCCGCGCGGCGGGCGCCCGCCCCGGTCGCGCCGCTCTACCTGCGTGCGCCGGACGCCAAGCTGCCGGGCGGCGTCGCGCCGTGAGACTGTCGCTGGCGACCCCCGCCGACGCGCCCGCCATGGCCTCGGCCCATGCCCAGGCCTTCGACAGGCCCTGGGACGAGATGGACTTCGAGGACCTGCTGGACGGCGAAGGCGTCTTCGCGTTCCTCGTGGCGGACGAGGACCCCGCCGGCGTGCTGGTCTGCCGCGCCGTCGCCGGGGAGGCGGAGATCCTGACCGTGGGCGTTGCGCCCTGGGCGCGCCGCCGGGGCGTCGCCCGGGCGCTGATGACCGCCGCGATCGGCGCGGCGCGCGCCGCCGGCGCCGCCGACCTGTTCCTGGAGGTCGACGTCGACAACGCCCCGGCCGTCACCCTCTACGAGGCGCTCGGTTTCCGGCGGAGCGGCCTGCGCAAGGGCTACTACGACCGCGGTCCGAACGGGCGGGCCGACGCCCTGGTGATGCGTCTCGACCTTACGGCATCCGCCCTCTAGACCTATCTCTGAAGGCGAAAGGAAACGGCACGTGTCGGACCGCATCGAGAAGCTCTGCCTCGAGAAGAACATGCGCATGACCGAACAGCGCCGGGTCATCGCGCGCGTGCTGTCCCTCGCCTCCGACCATCCGGACGTGGAGGAGCTGCATCGCCGCGCCCACGCCGTGGACCCCCACATCTCGATCGCCACGGTCTATCGCACCGTCCGGCTGTTCGAGGAGGCCGGCATCATCGACCGGCTGGACTTCCGCGACGGCCGCTCCCGGTACGAGGAGCATACCGACGAGCACCACGACCACCTGATCGACATGAAGACCGGCAAGGTCGTCGAGTTCGTCGACGCCGAGATCGAGGCCCTGCAGGAGGCGATCGCGCGCAAGCTGGGCTACAAGCTCGTCGACCATCGCCTCGAGCTCTACGGCGTGCCGATCGAGGACTGACGGCCCGTCTCCCGATCATGGCCGCCGGCCGGTTTCCTTGCGTCCGCGCGAGCGGGACCCCATAACCCCACGCCATGTCCGAGACCGCGCCCGCAAAGCGCCTCTACATCAAGACGTACGGCTGTCAGATGAACGTCTACGACAGCGAGCGCATGGCCGACGTCCTTGCGCCGCTGGGCTATGGCGTCACGGACGACCCGGCGGACGCGGACCTCGTGGTGCTGAACACGTGCCACATCCGCGAGAAGGCGACCGAGAAGGTCTACTCCGAACTGGGGCAGCTGAAGCGCCTGAAGCAGGCGAGGCCCGACGGCATGACCATCGCGGTCGCCGGGTGCGTCGCCCAGGCCGAGGGCGAGGAGATCATGCGCCGGCAGCCGGCCGTGGACCTGGTCGTGGGTCCGCAGGCCTATCACCAGCTGCCCGAGCTCATCGCCCGCGCCCACCGCGCCCGCGGCGAGCGGCTGGCCGCCGACTTCGCGCCCGACGAGAAGTTCGACGCCCTGACCGCCGAGCGGCGGCCCTCGGGCGTGTCGGCGTTCCTCACCGTGCAGGAGGGCTGCGACAAGTTCTGCACGTTCTGCGTCGTGCCCTACACCCGGGGCGGCGAATGGAGTCGGCCGGCCGACGCCATCGAGGCCGAGGCCCGCGCGCTGGCCGAGAAGGGCGTGCGCGAGATCACGCTCCTGGGCCAGAACGTCAACGCCTACGCCAAGGACCAGGGCGGTGAAGGCGGGCTGGCGGCCCTGATACGGCGGCTGGCGAAGATCGATGGGCTGGACCGCATCCGCTACACCACCAGCCATCCCCGCGACATGGACGACGCCCTGATCGCCGCGCATGCCGAGGTCCCCGAGCTCATGCCTTACCTCCACCTGCCCGTGCAGGCGGGGTCGGACAAGGTGCTGAAGGCCATGAACCGGGCGCACACGGCCGAGAGCTACGTGCGCCTGATCGAGCGGATCCGCGCCGCGCGGCCCGACATCGCCATCAGCGGCGACTTCATCGTCGGCTTCCCCGGCGAGCGCGACGCCGACTTCGAGGCGACGCTGCAGCTCGTCCGCGAGGTGCGCTACGCCAGCGCCTTCTCCTTCAAGTACTCGCGCCGCCCCGGCACGCCCGCCGCGGCGATGATGGGCCAGGTGAAGCCCGAGGCGGCGGACGAGCGGCTGCAGCGCCTGCAGGCCCTGCTGGACGAGCAGCAGCAGGCGTTCAACGCCGCCCAGGCGGGGCGCACCCTGCCCGTGTTGTTCGAGAAGGCCGGCCGCCACCCGGGTCAGCTGGTGGGCAAGAGTCCCTACCTCCAGGCCGTGCATGTGACCGCCCCGGATCGGATGCTGGGCCGGATCGTTCCGGTGAGGATCGAGAGCGCCGCCCGGAACAGCCTGGCCGGCGTGCTGGAACTGGAGCCCGCTTGAGCCGCGCCCCGGAGTTCATTCCGCTGTCGGACGACGCGCTGCGGGCCGTCGCGGGCGTGGGCAGCCGCCATGCCGCCCTGATCGAGGATGCGTTCGGCGTCCTGGTCGAGACGCCGGGCGGCGGCGTCTCGCTCTCGGGCGACGCGAAGGCGCGCGGCGCGGCGAAGAAGGCCGTGCAGGCCATCGCGGCGCGCGCCGACCAGGGTCTCGAGATCGGCGAGGCCGACGTTCGGGTGGCGATCGGTCAGGCGCGTACGGGCGGCGCGCCCGGCGTGGTCGGCAATCCGCTGCCGATCGGCCGCCGCGGCCAGGTGGCGCCGAAGACGCCCACCCAGGCGCGCTACCTCCAGGCGCTGGACCAGTGCGAGCTGGTCTTCGGGCTGGGGCCCGCCGGCACCGGCAAGACCTTCCTCGCCGTCGCGCACGGCGCGGGCATGCTGCTGCGCGGCGCGGTGGACCGGCTGATCGTCTCCCGCCCCGCGGTCGAGGCCGGCGAGCGGCTGGGCTTCCTGCCCGGCGACATGAACGAGAAGGTCGACCCCTACATGGCCCCGGTCTGGGAGGCGCTGACCGACATCCTGGGGGCCGAGCAGCTTCGCCGCCGCCGCGAGAAGGGGGAGATCGAGGTCGCGCCGATCGCGTTCCTGCGGGGCCGCACGCTCAGCCACGCCTTCGTGATCGTCGACGAGGCCCAGAACGCCAGCCGCGCGCAGATGAAGATGGTCCTCACCCGCCTGGGCGAAGGCGCGCGGATGGCGGTGACCGGCGACCCCACCCAGATCGACCTACTGAACCCGCGCGACTCGGGCCTCGCCCACGCCGTGGACCTGCTGGAGGGCGTGCAGGGGATCGGCATCGTGCGCTTCGGGTCCGAGGACGTGGTCCGCCACCCGCTGGTGGAGCGGATCGTCCGCGCCTACGACGCCGACGCGGCCAAGCGCGGGCGCACGGTTTGATCGACGTCGAGATCGAGGACGAGGCCTGGGCCGCCGCCGAGCCGCGCGCGGAGCTGCTGGCGCGCGGCGCCGCGCTCGCCGCCCTGGACAGCCAGGAGGCGGGGCACGAGGGCGTCACCATCCTGCTGACCGACGACGAGCGCGTCCGCGCCCTGAACGCGCAGTTCCGCGGGCAGGACAAGCCGACGAACGTCCTCAGCTTCCCGGCGCCCCGCAACCCCGAGTTCCACCTCGGCGACCTGGCGCTGGCCTATGGCGTCTGCGCGCGCGAGGCCCGGGAGCAGGGCAAGACCCTCGCCCACCATCTCCAGCATCTGGTGGTTCATGGCGTGCTCCATCTTTGCGGACACGACCACATGGGCGATGATGAAGCCGAGGCCATGGAAGGCCTCGAGCGTGCGGTGCTGGCCGGCCTGGGTGTCCCCGACCCCTATGCGGCCGGCGAAGGAGAGCATGAGCGACCCTGACCCTCCCAGTCGATCCAGGCCCGGCCGGCGCCGCGGCCTCATGGGACTTATCGACCTGTTCCGGCGGACGGCGGAAGCGGCCGCCGACGAACTCCCCGAACCCCGGATGGAGGGCGGCGGCGAACTGGTGAGCCAGGCGCGGGCCTTCCAGGATCTCCGGGTCGAAGACGTCATGAAGCCTCGGGCCGACATCGTGGGCATCGAGAAGAGCTGCACCTTCGCCGAGGTGACGGACCGCTTCGTGGAAGCCGAGCACAGCCGGATGCCGGTGTACCGCGAGACCCTCGACGAGCCCGTCGGCGTGGTGCACGTGAAGGACATCTTCAAGCTGCTGGCCCGCAAGAGCCGCCGCCCGAAGCCCGACGACAAGGTGCTGATGGGCCGTCACAGCCTCGTGCGCGAGGTCCTGTACGTGCCCCCCTCGATGCCCTGCGCCCAGCTGCTCACGAACATGCGCGCCAAGCGGACGCACATGGCCCTCGTGATCGACGAGTTCGGCGGCGTGGACGGTCTCGTGACCCTCGAGGACCTGCTAGAGACCCTGGTGGGCGACATCGACGACGAGCACGACGAGTCCGCCGATCAGGCCTACGCGCCGATCATCAGCGACGACGAGGGCTGGATCGTCGACGGCCGGGCGCCCCTCGAAGAGCTGGAGCAGGCCATCGGCGACGGCGTCGACCTCGCGCCCGAGGATCTCGACGAGGAGATCGACACCGTGGCCGGGCTGGTGAACGCCCTGGCCGGGCGGGTGCCGCAGAAGCGCGAGCAGATCCGGCACCCCGACGGCTACCTCCTCGAAGTGCTGGCGGCCGATCCGCGCCGGGTGAAGCGCGTCCGGGTGCGCCGCCTCGCCCCCGCCTCCCAACCGATCGAGGCCTAGGCTCTTGAGCCGCTCGCGTTGGTACGCGCCGCTGACGGCGCTCCTGGGCGGGCTTGCGGCGGGCCTCGCCCATCCGCCCTTCGGCCTGATCGTGGGCCTGCTGGGCTACAGCCTGATCCTGCTGCGGCTCGAGACGATCCAGTCGCCGAAGCCGCTGCGCGCGGCCTTCGTCCTCGGCTGGCTGGCGGGGCTCGGCTACTTCGGGCTCTCCACCTGGTGGATCGGCGAGCCGTTCCTGGTGGACGTCCGGGTGCACGGCTGGATGGCGCCCTTCGCGGTGGTCCTCATGGGCGGCGGGCTCGCGCTCTTCTGGGGCGCGGCCGGCGCGGCCTATCGCGCGCTGCGGCCGCGCAGCGCCTGGAAGCCGCTGGTCTTCGCGGGGGTGTTCGCGGCGGCCGAGTGGCTGCGCGGGCACGTGCTCACGGGATTCCCCTGGAACCTCGTCGGCGAGAGCTGGCGCGCCGGCAGCGCGCCCTCGCAGGCGGCCGCGCTCGTCGGCGCCTACGGCCTGACCTGGATCACGCTCGCCATCGCGTCCGCCCCCGCCACGCTGATGCTGCCCGTGCGGCGGCTGGCGCAGGCGGGGCTGATGATCGCGGCCGGCGTGGCGCTCACGGCCCTCTACGCGGGCGGCGCGGGCCGGCTCGCCGCGGCGGCGCGGCCGGTCTACGCCAAGGACGCCCCCGTGATCCGCGTCGTCCAGGCGAACATCGACCAGAAGGAGAAGTGGCGGCCGGACAACCTCAACGCCGTCTTCGCCGCGTACGAGGGCCTGTCGCGGCAGCCGGCGCGCCGGCGTCCCGACGTCGTGATCTGGCCCGAGGGCGCGCTGCCCGCGGTCATCGACGACCTGATCGCCGATCCGGGCTGGAGCCGCCGGCTCCGCGACGTGGTCGAGCCGGGACAGATGCTGCTGATGGGCGCCAACCGCGCCGAGCGCGACCCGCGCGGCGGCTACCGCTACTTCAACACCCTGATCGCCTTCCGCCGCGACGACCAGGCCCTGCGGGTGGCGGCCTACTACGACAAGTTCCGGCTGGTGCCGTTCGGCGAGTTCATCCCGCTGGGCGACCTGGCCGGCCGGCTCGGGATCCGCAGCCTGGTGCACATGGAGGAGGACTTCTCGGCGGGCCCCCGGCCGCAGCCGATGGTCGCGCCCGGCCTGCCGCCGGTTCAGCCGCTGATCTGCTACGAGGCGCTGTTCCCGGGCCTGGCCGGCGACGGCCCCGGTCGTCCCGCCTGGATCCTCAACGTCTCCAACGACGCGTGGTTCGGACGCACCAGCGGCCCCTGGCAGCACCTGAACATCGCCAGCTACCGCGCCATCGAGCAGGGGCTGCCGATCGTGCGCGCCACGCCCACCGGCGTCTCGGCCGTCATCGACGCGCAGGGCCGCATCCTTCCCGGCAAGCAGCTTACGCTTGGCCAGTTCGGGGTGATCGACGCGCGGCTGCCATCCGCGACGGCGCCGACGCCGTACAGTCGCTGGGGCGAGGGTCCGTTCGCGGGTCTTCTCGCCCTCTCGGCGCTGGCGTGGCTGGCGGGTCGCCGGCGGCGCAGACGGCCACAGGAGGATCCCGCTTCGCCGTCGCTTGGCGCCACATAAGGATTTCTTTATAGGCTGGCGCCCAGTTTGCAGGCCGCGCCGCACGCTGTCCCATCTTCCCGGAGTCCGTCCTTGAGCCGTTCCAGCTACATCTTCACCAGCGAAAGCGTGTCCGAAGGCCATCCCGACAAGGTCGCCGATCGCATTTCGGACACCGTGGTCGACGCCTTCCTGAGCGTGCAGCCCGAGGCGCGCGTCGCCTGCGAGACGCTGGTCACCACCAACCGGATCGTGCTGGCGGGCGAAGTCCGCGCCGGCAAGCCGGGCGGCTCCAAGGCCGAGAACAAGGCCCTGACCAAGGAGATCGTGAAGAGCCTCGAGCCCAAGGTCCGGGCCGCGATCAAGGAGATCGGCTACGAGCAGAAGGGCTTCCACTGGAACAAGGCGAAGTATGCCTGCCACCTGCACGAGCAGTCCGCCCACATCGCCCAGGGCGTCGACGCCTCCGAGAAGAAGGACGAGGGCGCCGGCGACCAGGGCATCATGTTCGGCTACGCCTGCGACGAGACGCCGGCGCTGATGCCGGCCACGCTGCAGTACAGCCACGACATCCTGAAGAAGCTGGCGGAAGTCCGCCATTCGGGCGAATGCCCGGTGCTCGAGCCCGACGCCAAGAGCCAGGTCACCGTCCGCTACGAGAACGGCCAGCCGGTCGAGATCCTGCAGATCGTGGTCTCCACCCAGCACAAGAAGCGGATCGGCATGCAGCTCGCCACGCCGTCGCGGCTGGCCGGCGTCATCAAGCCGTATGTGGAATCGGTGGTCCCCGCGGGCCTGATCACCAAGAAGACCAAGTGGCACATCAACCCGACCGGCCGCTTCGAGATCGGCGGCCCCGACGGCGACGCGGGCGTCACCGGCCGCAAGATCATCGTGGACACCTACGGCGGCGCGGCCCCGCACGGCGGCGGCGCCTTCTCGGGCAAGGACCCCACCAAGGTCGACCGCTCGGCCGCCTACGCCTGCCGCTACCTGGCGAAGAACGTGGTCGCCGCGGGCCTGGCCAAGAAGTGCACCATCCAGATCAGCTACGCGATCGGGGTGGCCCAGCCGCTCTCCTTCTACGTCGACCTGCACAACACCGGCGAGATCGACCCCGCGAAGCTGGAGCTCGCCCTGCCCGAGATGATCGGCGGCGCGACGCCGCGGGCCATCCGCGAGCACCTGCAGCTGAACCGGCCGATCTATGCGCGCACCGCCGCCTACGGACACTTCGGCCGCCAGCCCGACAACGAGGGCGGCTTCTCGTGGGAGCGCACCGACCTGGCCGAAGAGCTGAAGCGGCTGGCGTAAGCCCCGCTTCCCCGCCAGGGCGCGTCATCCCGGCTTCGCCGCCAGGCGACGGCCGGGACCCACGCACGCCCGCGCCCGTTTGCGTTTCCAGGGCTTCCCGCGGAGTCTATGGGTCCCGGTCCTCGCGTCCCGCGAAACCGGTATGACACTTGGTGCCGACGTCGAGATGTCCGACCACCATCCCCCGCTGCGGTCCTTCGGCCGGCTGAAGTCGCGGCCGATCAAGCCGCGGCAGGCCGCCCTGGTCGAGCAGCGGCTGCCGGGCCTGCGCGTGCCCGAAGGCGCCCTCGACCCGGCCGCGCTGAAGCCCGACGCGGCCGAGACCTGGCTCGAGATCGGCTTCGGCGGCGGCGAGCACATGGCCGCCCAGGCCGCCCGGCGGCCCGACGTCCTGGTGCTCGGGGCCGAGCCGTTCACCAACGGCGTCGCCTCGGCCGTGCGGCACATCGCCGAGCAGGGCCTCGCCAACGTGCGCCTGCACGACGGCGACGTGCGCGACCTCCTGGCCCGGCTGCCCGACGCCAGCCTCGCCCGCGTCTTCATCCTCTTCCCGGACCCCTGGCCCAAGGCGCGGCACCACAAGCGGCGGCTGGTGCAGTCCGCCGCCGTGGGTGAACTCGCGCGCGTGCTGCGGCCGGGCGGGCGGCTGCGCTTCGCCAGCGACTGGGCCGACTACGTGGACCAGGCCCTCGCCGTGATCGGCGGGAACCCCGCCTTCGCCTGGACCGCCGCGCGCGCCGACGACTGGCGACGGCCGCCGGCCGATCACGTCACCACCCGCTACGAGGAGAAGCGCCTGGGGGACTGCGCCCCGGTCTTCCTCGACTTCGTCCGCCTCCCCGCCGCAACCCCTGTCATCCCGGTTTCCGCGCGAGCGGAACACCGGGACCCATAGACTCCGCCTTTCCGGATAAAGCGCAGCGCCGCCGCCGCGGGCCGTCACGGCCATCGGGCGCGTATGGGTCCCGGTCTTCGCCTCCGGCGAAACCGGGATGACAGCCGTGAGGACGGGGTAATCGATGCTCCCCCCCTGGGGGAGCTCGCGAAGCGAGAGGGGGTCCGCCCCAACCCCTGTCATCCCGGTCTTCGCCTGCGGCGAAACCGGGACGACAGCCGGGAACGCCTCTAGCCGGGGTAGCGGTCGATCGACTGGCGGATCAGGTCCGCGGCTTCCTCGGGATCGGCCCAGCGGATGATGTCGACGCTCTTGCCCTTCTCCAGGTCCTTGTAGTGCTTGAAGAAGTGGGCG
>NZ_JAEUMN010000155.1 GCF_016793225.1 Phenylobacterium sp. | reverse complement strand
GAGGCGCGCGGCGGAGAACGGTGTGGTCGTAGACACCGAAACGGATGGGGGCTTCGGCGACGGTGGCCCCGCCATCGACAAGCCTCGGATGGTGTCAGGTCGAACAGCGCCTGGAGAAGGTCGGCGCCGCGTTGGGACTGTTAGACGCCGGATCCCAGGACGCCCATCAGCGCTGAGGCTCCTAACTGGCTGGCGCTCACGCCAGCACCGCAGCCGCTACCGGCTACCGCTAGCCGGACAGTTGCGAACGGGCGCCGCCTGGGCCTCAATAGCAGGCGCCTCCAGGGCCGCGACAAGCGGGGCCCTGGCCCGTCCATAGGCCGCGCCACCCGCGCCTCGATACGGGGGACTGCCGGGCCCATCATCGAGCAGGCATCGGGACCGGTACGCCGGACCCAGGCGCCTAGGCGTCGGGGCGGAGACAGCTCAGCGCCTGACTGCGCTCACCGCCACTCAGTCAGCCGGCGTCCCGGTGGCTACAGGCTCCTCGCGATCAAGAGCTTCATGATCTCGTTGGTGCCGCCGTAGATCCGCTGGATGCGGCTGTCGCGGTACATGCGGGCGATGGGGTACTCGAGCATGTAGCCATAGCCGCCGTGCAACTGCAGACACTCGTCGACGATCCGGCACTGGGCCTCGGTCACCCAGAGCTTCGCCATGGAGGCCGTGGTCGCATCTAGCCGTCCCTCAAGGTGCAGGGCCGTGCAATGGTCCACGAAAACCCGCGCCACGGTCGCCTCGGTCTTGCATTCGGCGAGCTTGAACTGGGTGTTCTGGAACTCCAGAAGCGGCTTGCCGAAGGCCTCGCGCGACTTCACGTAGGCGACGGTCTCGGCGAGCGCCCGCTCAAGGGTTCCCAGTCCCTGGATGGCGATCAGCAGCCGCTCCTGGGCCAGCTTGTCCATGAGCTGGTAGAAGCCGCGGCCTTCCGCCTCCCCCAGCAGGTTCGCGGCAGGCACCCGCACCTCGTCGAAGAACAGCTCGGAGGTGTCGGCCGCCTCGAGGCCGAGCTTCTCAAGCTTGCGGCCGCGCCGAAAGCCGGGCGCCTGATCGGTCTCGACCACAAACAGCGAGACCCCCTTCGCGCCGTTGTCGGGGTCCGTCTTGCAGACGACGAGGACGAGGTTGGCGGTCTGCCCGTTGCTGATGAAGGTCTTCTGGCCGGTGATGACGTAGTCGTCGCCATCGCGCACCGCCCGCGATCTGATCCCCTGCAGGTCGGAGCCCGCGCCGGGCTCGGTCATGGCTATCGCGGAGATGAGCCGCCCGTCCGCCATTCCGGGGAGCCAGCGCTGCTTCTGGGCCTCCGTGCCGAAGCTCACCAGATAGGGGGCGATCATGGCGTTGTGCAGCGGCAGGGCGAAGGCGTCGAGCCCCCGGCGGTAGATCTCGTACGCCAGGGCGGCTTCATGGCGGAAGTCGCCGCCGCCGCCGCCGTAGGCCTCCGGCACCGAGACGCCCAACAGGCCGGCCCGCGCCGCGGCCGACCAGAAGGTGCGCGGCACGGCGCCGGCGGCGCGCCAGGCGGCGACCACGTCGGGACCCGCCTCGGCCTCGAAGAAGCGCGATGCGGAGCGGCGGAAGATGTCCAGGCTTTCGTCGTCTGGGGCGGGCTGTGTCATGGTCGCACTCATCCGGCCGCGGCCACGCCGGCGCGCCGACGCAGACGCTCCAGGCGGCGCACGATCAAGTCGTGGCGTTGTCGGCTCAGCGGGTGCGTCCAGGCGACGACCCCGCCCACCGCCAGCAGACCGCAGGGCAGGAAGAGGCAGATGGTGCGGAGCGCCTGCGCACCCTCCGGCGTCGCCGGCGCGCGCGGGTCGAAGCCGGCGGCCTGAAGCGCCGGCAGCGCCACCCCGATGGCAGCGGCGGTCGCGGCCTTCGAGACGAGACTGAACACCGACATGTACAGTCCACCCTGGGCGCCAAGGCCCCTCACGGCGCCGTAGTCGATGGCGTCGGCGGCAAGCGACGGCATGAGCACGAACAGCGCGCCCGCCGAGCACCCCACAACGACCAGGGCGGCGGCCGCGGGGAGGAAGACCCCCGCAGGGACGATGGCCAGCGCGAGGAAGCCCCCGCCCACCCCCAGGCACCCTGCCGCGAGGGCGCGATGGCGCCCAAGTCGATCGGCGAGCCAAAGCACCCCGGGGACCGAAGCGATCGTCGCGAGCTGCTGCAGAAGCAGCAGCTGGAGGAACACCTCTTCGAGCTCCAGGACGGCGTTCAGGTAAAAGAGGATCCCGGCGGTGAAGGTCATCAGGCTGCTGGTGAAGAGGAGATTGATCGCCAGGGATCGCAGGAACGGCGCGTTGCGCGGAAGCCGCCGGATGGCCTGCCAGGCGCCGCTGGTCGCCGGAGGCTCCAGGCGGGCGGGCGGACCGAAGGCCAGGGCGAGCGGGATGGCCGCGACGAGGACCCCGATCACGGCGATCCCGATGATGGCGATCACCTGATCAAGCGGCGGCGACGGTACGCCCGTCACGAGGAATGGGACCACCACCGTGGCCAGCGAGCCGATGACGGTGCAGGCTTCACGCAGGCCGAAGACGCGGCTGCGGATCTTGTAGTCGTTCGAGATCGCCGCGCCCCAGGCCGTGTAGGGGATCTGGACCGCCGTCCAGGCGGTGTAGACGGCCACAAGGCACACGAGCAGGTAGAGCGTCCCGACGCCGTCCGGCGGCAGGCACACCATGTAGACGGCCAGGCACAGGACCGGGGCGCCCAGCGCGACCCACGGCGCCCGCCGCCCCCAGCGGCTGCGGGTCTTGTCCGAGGCCACGCCCACCATCAGGTCGCTGACGGCGTCCCAGCAGCGCGCGAGGAAGAAGACGCCGCCGACGGCGCCCAGCGAGAGCCCGATCTCGGTGGCGTAGTAGTTCGGCAGAAAGACCAGGATCGGCCCCGTGAGCATGGCGAGACCGATCGCCGGCAGCGAGTACGCCGCCAGCCGCCAGAGCGACGCCGTGGATCGGTCGTCCATGCATTCCTCCCCCGACGACTATTCCGCGCCGGGACGACGCTAGGAGTTTGCTTGCCGAGCGTCAATTGCGATCATCTCTCTGGCAACTTGCGTCGTTCGGGCGATGCATGCGACTTACCCGTCGGCAACAAAAGATGAATTGGCGAGTGAGTCCGCGGCAGGCCGCGGGTGGATTTTGAGAGGACGACACCTTGAGCATGATCTCCAACGGCTGGGCGGCCGCGGAGGCGGAACGGGCGCAGTCGCGGCTTCGCCAGCGGGAACTGAAGCTTCGGGCCCTCGTGAGCGTCGCCTCGGTCATGCTGAACAAGCACGGCTACGAGGGTTTGTCGCTCGCGGACGTCGCCAGCGTCCTCAACATCACGAAGCAGGCGCTCTACCACTACACGAGCAGCAAGGAAGACTTGCTGTTGAAATGCTACGAGCGGGCGCTCGACCTCGCTGAGGCCGCCTACGATCACGCCGACGGGGCCGGAACCAACGGGCTCGAGAAGATCGAGCACTTCGTGAAGTTCCACATCAACCCCAATGCCGAGACCTACGCGATCCTGGACAACCTCGGCGCGCTGACGGACGAACACCGAAAGGCGATCAGCGGCCGGGCGAAGCAGCTCGAGCAGCGCATGCGCGGCTACATCCGCGAAGGGATGGCTGACGGGTCGATCGCGCCCGTGGACCCCAAGTTCACGGAGTTCTGGATCCTCGGCTCTCTGTCTTGGATGCCCAAGTGGTTCGACCCGCAGGGGGACCTGAGCGCCGACGAGGTGGCGCAATCGTTCATCACCCTGATCTCGGACGGCTTGCGCCCGCGCGGCTGACCGCCTCGACGCGGCGGGCTTCGGCCCCGCTCAGCGGCCGTCTTCCACCTTGCGGAAGTAGTCGTAGATGCCCTCGCGCAGCTTGGGCGGCAGCCCGCTCGGGTCCACAGGCACACCGTGGATGCTGCGCCAGTGACTATGGCACAGCTGGTGGATGGAGAACGACTGCAGCAGGGCCGTCCGCCGTCCCGCCGCATCCTGCGACTGGTTGATGGCCTCCTTGGCCATCTTCAGCGCGAAGAGCGGCTTCTGCGCAATGCGCTGCGCCAGCGAGAGGGTCTCGGCGGCGAGTTCCGCGTCCGGGAAGACCCGGCTGACCATGCCGACCTGCCGCGCCTCTTCGGCCGACAGCCAATCCGACGTGAACAGCCAGTCCTTGGCCCGCCGCGCGCCCAACTCGAACGGGTGCATGAAGTATTCCGCGCCGCAGATCCCGAACGCCACCACCGGATCCTGGAAGCTGGCCGTTTCGCCCGCAACGATCAGATCGCAGACCCAGGCCAGCATCAGCCCACCGGCGATACACTTGCCCTGCACCTGCGCGATGGTGGGCTTCGGCAGGCTGCGCCAGCGCTCGCACAGGCCCAGGTAGATCTCCCACTCCCGGCCCATCTGGCCTTCCTGTCCCGGAGCCTGGAAGTCGGCCCAGAGACCCACGAGGTTAAAGCCCTCGAGCGGGCTGTCAGCGTCGGCGGAGAGGTCGTGGCCCGAGGAGAAGGTGTCTCCCGCGGCGTCCAGGATCACCACCTTGACGGCGGGATCCCGCGCCGCCCGTTGGAAGGCGGCGTCGAGGGCATAGAGTAACTCGACGTTCTGCGCGTTCTTGCGCTGCGGGCGGTTGAGCGTCACCCGCGCGACACCGGGCGCGGGCACGGCGTAGAGGACGGACGCTTCGGCTTCCGCCATCGGATTCAGCTCCGCGGCCGGTTCACGAGTTCCAGCACGTTTCCATCGGGATCTTGGAAGCACACGAACCACGGCCTCTCGCCGTCCGGCGTCTTCCGGTAGACGACATCCGCGACGAAGGTCACGCCGAGCTCGCGCAGCCGGGCCACGTCGGCCTCGAAGTCGGACGACGACAGGGCGATCCGCACGATGCCCGGATCCGTGAGCTTCAGGGGCGAAGGCTCGGAGTTGCGGGGGCGTATCCACTCCAGCAGGTCGAGCCGCGCGGCGTTCGGATCGTCGCCCAGGCGCAGAAGGGCGCCCTTGACCCAGTGCTCGCCCACGCCGAGCCCCTCGCCCACGGCCCGGTGGCCGGCTTCCGGGAACGGGATCTCCACCGTGAAACCGAGCGCCTGGTAGAACGCCAGAGAGCGCTCGAAGTCGACGCAGTTCAGGTTGACGTGGAAGAGGCTGTGTATGTTCACGCGTGAAGCTCCTTGGGCGTCATTTGGGCAGGAGCCCGCCCTCGAAGGCGAGCTGGATGGCCGCGCAGCATTCCCGGAAGGCGATACGGGCCTGGGTGAGCTGCTCGTGCATCGAGAAGAAGCCGTGGACCTGGCCGTCGTGGTTGCGATGAGCGACGGTGACGCCCTCGGCCCGCAACCGCGCCACGAACGCGAAGCCCTCGTCGCGCAGGGGATCGAGGCCGGCCGTGATCACGTAGGCCGGAGCCACTCCCGCCAGACGGTCCGCGCGAAGCGGCGAGGCTCGGGGCGGCGGCGGCTGATCGCCGAAGTAGAGCGCCGAACCCCTACGGATGTCCGCCTTGGACAGCACATAGGCAAATTCGTTGATGGACGGCGTCTCGGACTGGTGGTCGAGGAGCGGTTCGGCGAGCACCTGGAGCCGCGGCTGCGCCAGTCCCGCCTCCCGCGCGTCGATGCAGACGCTGGCGGCCAGGGTCGCGCCGGAACTCTCCCCCAGCAGCACGATCGCGCCGTTTCCGCCGATCACGCCGCCGTTCTCGAGCAGCCAGCGATAGACGGCGAAGCAATCGTCGTAGGCGGCGGGGAACGGAGCTTCAGGTGGGATGCGGTGCAGCGGCGTCACCACCATGCAGCCCAGGGCCTGGACGAGGGCGACGGGGTTGTTCCCAACCTGATCCAGGGACGTCGCAACATAGGTGCCGCTGAGGAAGAGCACGACGACCGGAAGCGCGCCCGTCGCGCCCGCGGGCCGGAAGAGGCGGCAGGGTATCGGCCCGGCGGGGCCCGGAACCTCGAAGAAGTCGTCGACGCAGTCGTCCGGCAGTGGCCGCGCCGTGGCTGCCGCTGTTTGGGCGAACATGGCGCGCGTCTCGGCGACAGAGAGCTTGCTGAAGTCGCCATAGTTCGCCGCCATCTGCTCGAGCAGCGGGCGGATTTCCGGATCGATGTAGTGACTGTCGGCCATGGCGTCCTGGAGAGAGGGCCTCGCGGAAGCAGCGCTCCGCGAGGCAGGTGCGCCCGCGTCAGCCACGCGGCGGGAGGGGAGGCTCCTGCGTGGCTCCGCGAGGTTCAGAATCGTGCCCGTAGCTCCAGACCGTAGGTCCGGGGCGCGGCGTAGAAGCCGCTCACGACGTTGCCGGGGGGAACGCCGCCGCCGTTCGCCTCGCTGATGTACTCGAGATAGTCCTTGTCCGTGAGGTTCCGCCCGAACGCCGCGAGGGTCCAGCGTCCGCTCGGCTCGGCCAGCGTGACCCGTGCATTCACCAGTGCGAAGCCGCCCTGCGAGGTCTCGATGTGGTTGAACTGGCTGAAGTAGACGCGACTGCGGTAGGCGTACTCGACCCGCGGAGTGAGCCGCCAGCCGCCCCCTAGGTCGGCCTCGTACTGGGCCGCAACGTTCACGGTGTGCTTGGGCGCGCGGGGCAGCCGATTGTCTTTCAGCCGGTCCGCCGCAGGCGCCGATGCGTTGAGGAACGAGTCGACGGCCCCGGGGAAGTCGATGAAGCGCGCGTCCAGGTAGGCGTAGGAGCCGCTCAGCTGCAGCCGCGGCATCGGCCGGGCCAGCACCTCGACGTCGAAGCCCTTCATGTCGGCCTTGGCCGCGTTGATGAACAGCGCGGTGACGGTGCTGCCGCCTTGCTGCAGCGCGAACACCTGCATGTCGGTGTACTTGGCGTAGTACGCTTCCGCGTTCACCTGCAGGCGATTGTCGAGGAACCGCGACTTCACCCCCGCCACATACGACCAGACGTACTCCGGTCGCACCGGAGGCGCCATGAAGGTCAGGTTGGAGTTGCCCGACTTGTAGCCGCGCGTCGCCGACGCGTAGAGCAGGGCGTCGTCCGAAAGGTCGAGCTCCACCCCAACCTTGGGCGTGAACGCCTTCCATCGCTTGTCGACCGATACCGGCGTCGGGATCACCAGGAACGGCGGGGCGCCCCGGAAGAAGATGTTCTCGCTGCCGCCGCCCGTACCCTCCTTGTGGTCCCGGGTGTAGCGGGCGCCCGCGGTGACGCGTAGCCGCTCCGTGAGCGGATAGGTCAGCTGGCCGTAGACCGCCCACGAGGTGTTCGTGAACACCTGGTTCAGGAGCGACCTGTCGTACAGCGGCGCGGCGCGCGAGATCAGGAACTCCGGCGCATAGCTCGCGTCCACCTCTTCGCGGAAATGGTAGATCCCCGCCACCCAGGTGGCGCGGGAGCCCTTGGGGCTCAGCACCTGCAGTTCCTGCGAGAACTGGTTCGACCCCTCGTCGAAGGGGATGAAGGCGGTGGGATCGGTGGTGGCGGACAGGCCGTTCTGTCCCCGCCAGATCGCCTCTCGATAGCCGGTGATCGACTTCAGCGTGGCGACGTCCAGCTCCAGTTCGGCCGTGGCGTTCAGGCCCCAGTTCTCGCGGTACACGTAGTTCGGATAGGTCTGGAAGATCGCATCCGCCCGGGTCGTGGTCCTTGTCCCGACGGGCGACATCGGATGGATCCCCCCGTTGAGGTTCTGGCTCACCTGCCCCGCGCCCGTGGAACGCAGGTAGTCGGCGATGACGTCGAGCGTCAGTCGCTCGGTCGGGGTCCACTCCAGGTAGCCGCGATAGCCGTGGGCCGTCTCGCCCTTCACCGTCTGGCCGGTGAGGTTGGTGAGGTAGCTGTCCCGTTCCATGTTGAGCACCGAGAGACGCGCGGCGGCGGTCGCGCCCAGCGGCACGTTCACGTAGGCCTCGACACGCCGCAGGTCGTAGTTGCCCACCGTGAGCAGCCCGCCGGCCCCGAACTCGCGTTCCGGTCGCTTGGACGTGATGTTGATGGCGCCGCCTGTCGCATTGCGCCCGTAGAGGGTGCCCTGCGGCCCGCGCAGCACCTCGATGCCGGCGAGGTCGAAGTAGTTCTGCACCGAACTCACCCGGCCAACGAACACCCCGTCGATGTTGGTGGCGACCCCCGCCTCCACGGCCGAGCCGGGCTGGGAAGTGCCCACACCCCGCAATGTCGTGAAGGCCGTGCCGTTCTGGCTGAACACCAGGCCCGGGACCGAGAACTGCAGGTCCGCCACAGAACGGATGGCGCTGCGCTCCAACGCCTCGCCCGTGAACGCCGTGACGGCGACGGGGGTCTTCTGAAGATCGGTTTCGCGGCGGGTGGCGGTCACGACCACCTCACCGAGGGCGGTCTCTCCGCGGGCGGCCATCGCCTCCTCGGCGCGCGCGGGTGGCGCGAGCACCGTCCCCGCCAGGCCCATCGCCGTAGCCGCGAACAGGGTCCCCTTCAGACGATCGTGCATCCTTCCCTCCCAGCATGTTCTTATTTGACGGACCGCAACGTCTACTTGACACGCGTTAACATCGTTAGTTCCTTCCGTCAAATTCGGCTGGGGCGCGCCGGCGGCCTTCCGCGCCGCGCAGTCAGGCCCGGCGGAAGACCGCAGGACGGTTCGTCACCTCGATCTCATGAACAGCTTTGCCGGGCAGGGGCGGCCGCAGACGGGAGCACCCGCGCAGGGCGTCGCACCGATGGCATGGGCCCCTAGGACTTCGCGGGAAAGTTCCTGCTGACAGGACAATCCGCGCCTGAAGCTCTCGCCATGCGGCGCAGCGGCTGCTTTGGTGGCGGCATGAGCAGTAGCGCCAGGTCTAGAAGACCGACGGACGATGAGCTTCTGGACGAGTTGCGGCGGTTGCTGGCGGCTCGCGGGAAGCTCAGTTCGAGCCTGATCGAGGCTTCGGAGATCACGCGCGCCCCCAACACCTACATCCGGCGCTTCGGCAGCCTCGTCGAAGCCTATGCACGCATCGGATACGCCGTGAGCGCGCGGCAGGCCGCGACCTCCGAGAGGTTTCGCAGACGGAGCGGGCGCGAAGATTCGAGCGCGTGAGGCGCGGCCGGCAGACGACTGGTCGCCTCCGCGCCAGGAGGCCGGTCGGGCGCCCCGCCCGTGAGCGGAACCTAGCCTGAGAAGCCCTGCACCCGTCGCAGGCCCTGGTCGCCCGCCGCGATCGTCACCCGGCGGCCCAGCGGGTCCGTCTCGATCATCTCGCGGGCCACGGCGGGATCGTCGGTCATGGCGACGACGCGGGCGCGGGCGGGGCTGCGCGCCACGACCACGCCCCGCGGGGAGGCCTGGGCATAGTCGATCGTATAGGTTTCCACGGCCGCCTCGCCCTCGAAGCCCTGGTCGAGCGCGGGCGCGGTCCAGGCGTCCACCTCGGCCTGCAGGGGCTTCGAGTCGAACGGCTGGAACGCGCGCTCCGCCGACGAATAGATCCCGACGGAATACTTGGAGAGGAAGCCGCCGTTGGCGCCCAAGAACCCGACCGCGCCCGGGCGGGCGCGGAGCCGGCGCACCATCTCGGCGATCGCGTGCATCGAGTAGTTGTTGCCGGCCCCGCCGAAGAACGGCAGGCCGCCGGTCACCGTCAACCCGCGCGGATCGTCGGGCGCCAGGCCCAGGCCGTCGCAGATGTTGAACACCGCGATGGGGAAGCACGAGTAGAGGTCGATGACGCCGATGTCGGACAGGTCCACGCCGGCCGCCTCCAGGGCCCGCTTCGCCGCCGCCACCGACGCCGGCCCGCGCGAAAGGTCCGCCCGCTCCACGGGCGTGCGCTCCTTCACGTCGGCGCCGCCCCAGAGGTAGATCCAGCGGTCCTGCGGCACGCCGAGCGCGCGGGCCTTCCCCACCGAGGTGAGCAGGACCGCGGCGCCCTGGTTGGCCTGGTCGCGGGCCACCATGCGGCGCGGGAAGGGATCGCTGGTCAGCCGGTTGCGCTCGGTCACCGTGGCCAGCGCCTCAGGCGAATAGACCTCGCGGCTCATGGCGTGCGGGTTGCCGGCCGCGACCTGGGTGAAGGGCGCGAAGAGCCGGCCCATCTCCAGGGCGTAGGCGGCGCGGTCCTTGCCCTCGCGCGCCCGCCGGGCGTTCTCGAACATCGCATAGACGCTGATCGGCGTGCGCGCCCCGTGCTGCACGAGCTCGGCCGTCAGCATGCCCTGGGCGTCGAAGCGGCGGTCCTCGACCGCGCCGTCGGCGATCTCGGCCCAGTCGCGCGTTTCGCCCTTCGCCTGCAGATGCCGCACCGTCGAGATCGCCTCGGAGCCCGCGATCAGGGCCATCTCGGCCTCGCCCGCGGCGATGGCGTGCGCCAGCTCGTTGACGAGGTGCTGCGGCCCCTGCCCTCCGACCGCCTCCCAGATCGCCCGCACCGGGTCGGCGCCCACCCGCCGCGCCAGCGAGCGCGGGAAGTTGTTGGACGCCCCGAAGGGCGCCACGACGCGCGGGCCGGAGACCTCGAACTGCGGGATGGCGGCGACCACGTCGATGTGGGCGGCGAGCCCGTCCGCCCCCGCGTCGGCGAGCGCCGTGGCGGCCGCCCGGGCGGCGAGGTCCGCCGGCGACAGCGCGGCATAATCGGGCGCGTCGATCCGCTCGGACGCCTCGCCCACTCCGATGATCACCGGCGTTCGGTCGCTTACGCTCATGGCTGCCCCTCAAATCCGCAGGACGCCGACTCTATCGTACGTGGCGTTGCGTAAGCCGAGCGGCGACTGGACCTTCCCGCCGTCCACCTCACGTCAGGGCTCGTCGGAGATTGCCGCTCGCCAGCGGGATATCATGTAGCTATTGTTGCTACATGAACCACGACAGCCGCCTCTCGGGCGTCCTCCACGTCCTCCTGCACATGGCCGAGCACGACGGGCCCGTGACCTCGGAGATGCTGGCGCGCGCCATGAACACCAACGCCGCCGTGGTGCGCCGGACGCTCGCCGGATTGCGCGAACGCGGCTTCGTGCGTTCCGAGAAGGGCCACGGGGGCGGCTGGCGCCTGGGGCGCGACCTCGCCGCGATCACGCTCGCCGACGTCTACGACAGCCTGGGTCGCCCCTCGCTCTTCGCCATCGGGCACCGGGACGCCGACCCGGCCTGCCTGGTCGAGCAGGCGGTCAACGTCCACCTCGACGGCGTCCTGCGCGAGGCCGAGGCGCTGCTCCTCGCGCGCCTCCGGGCGGTGACCCTTGCCGACCTCAGCGCCGAGTTTCACGCACGATTTTCGGCGCGCCCCGGCGCGCGATCCCTGGAGTCTTCCCATGGCGGACCAAGCCGACCGTAGCCCGCTGCTGAAGCCTTTCTCCGACCCCGACGCGGTGGCGCGCTACGCCGAGGGCCCGCCACGGTTCGTGCCCGGGTTCGCCGACCTGCATCACATGACGGCGATCCTGCTTGCCGAGCGTGCGCCGGCCGATGCGCGGGTCCTGGTCGTGGGCGCCGGCGGCGGGCTCGAGCTGCGCGCCCTGGCGACCGCCCAGCCCCGCTGGACCTTCACCGGCGTCGACCCCGCCCCGG
Source organism: Phenylobacterium sp. (assembly GCF_016793225.1). Taxonomy (GTDB): domain Bacteria; phylum Pseudomonadota; class Alphaproteobacteria; order Caulobacterales; family Caulobacteraceae; genus Phenylobacterium. Next base: position 32,883 of record NZ_JAEUMN010000155.1, on the reverse strand, counting down.
AGATGCTGGGCCTTGCGCGCCGGACCCTGGGGCCGCTCGCGGACCGGGCCGAACTGATCGAAGGCTATGTGGACGATGCGCCCGAGGGCCCCTTCGACGCCTCCACCTGCCTGCTGACGCTGCACTTCCTGGACGCCCCGGAACGACGCCGCACCGTCGCCGAGATCCGCCGTCGCCTTCGTCCCGGCGCGCCCTTCGTCGCGGCGCACTCCAGCTTCCCGCAGGACCCGGCGGCCCGGGCGCGGTGGCTGGCGCGCTATGCGGCCTTCGCCGTCGCACAGGGGGTGGACCGAGAGCAGGCCGAAGTCATCCGCACGACCGTGGACGCGAGCCTCGCCCTGCTGTCGCCCGAGGAGGACGAGGCGGTGCTGCGCGCCGCGGGCTTCCAGGACGTGACGCCGTTCTACGCCGCCTTCACGTGGCGGGGCTGGGTGGCCTACGCCTGACCTGCGCCGACGCCGACGCCGCGCGATCGTCGTCCCCCGTCAGAAGTCGACGGCAAGCGCCACGCTGGCGACCCGGCCCGGGATGAGGTCGTAGGCCCCGGCGCCGCGCAGGTCCCAGCCGTGGACGTTGAACAGGTTGGTCACACGCAGGCGCAGCGAGGCGTCGCGGCCGTGCGCCTCGAACCGGTAGCGGGCGCCAAGGTCGACAAGGGTGCGCGACGGGAGAAAGACGTCGTTGCTGCGCGTCGCAGGCCGACGGCTCAGATGCGTCGCGCCCAGGTCGAGCGACAGGTTCTCCAGGCCGGGGGGCCGCCAGTCGACGTTGAGCTGGAGGTTCCGCGTCGGCTGGCCCACGGGGCGTCGGCCGACCCGCCCCAGGGCCACGCCTTCGCCGGTCACGCGCGGCCACATGAACACGCCGCCCGCCACGACGTCGACGCGCGGCGTCAGCTTGCCGGACAGGGAGGCCTCGACGCCGCGGTGCCGGACATCGCCCAGGGCGGTGAAGACCTGCCGCTCGTTGAGATTGAAATAGGGCTTCTCGACCTCGAACACCCCGGCCACCAGCTTCAGGTCCGGACGGATCGTCCAGCGCAGGCCCGCGTCGCGCTGACGCGTGCGGATCGCCGGCAGGGCCTCGTTGCGGTTCGCGGCGTTGTCGGGCGCGACCCCGGTTTCCTCGAGGCCGCGCGTGTAGCCCGCGTAGAGCGCGAGGCTGTCGCTGAGGTAGGCGGCGCCGGCGAGGCTGTAGAGCCACGGGCTCGTCTCGGAGACGGCGCGGGGGAGCCCCGGCTGGTCCACGGTCTTGCGGTAGTCGGTCTTCTGGACGCCGAGGCTGATCTCGCCGCGGCCGCGCCAGCGGCCCTCGTAGGCCAGGCCTCCGGTCCACTGGCGCACACGGTCGAAGGTCTGGGGGCCGAAGTCGAACGGACCCTCCAGCGGCGCGACGGGGCGGCCGACAACCGTCGGGCCGAGATCGACGACGTCGGAGCCGCCGTAGCGGTCGCGCCGGTCGCGGGCGCGGAGGTTCAGGTGCAGCACGTGCAGCCGCGGTCCCTCGGCGACGGCGCGGCTGACCCGAAGCTCGCCGCTGGTGGAGGCCAGCTTGGACGGCGGATCCACGATCAGGATCTGGTCGGCCCGGCCGTCGGGCTGCAGGTTCAGCAGGAGGTTCGTGGCCGTGCGCTGGTCGTCGAACGCCGTCCGGAAGAGACCGGCCCGCACGCGCCAGTCCTGCGCGGGCGCGGCGTCGGCGAGGACGCCGTAGAGGTGCGCGGTGCTGCGGTACTTCGGCTGCTGCGGCCCCTCGAACTCGCGCCGCGTGCGGCGGGTGGGCAGGAAGGCGCCGGCCGGCGCATAGGTGGGCCCGAACTCGTCGTCGTAGATGTCCGAGCGGGCCCAGAACGGCCGGATCTCGATCCCGGGGCGAGGTCGCCAGCTCGCGATCAGCCCCTCCACGTGCTGCAGGCCTTCGGTGTCGTTGAAGAAGGCGTTGCGGTTCAGGCTGAACCCGCCCGCGAGGCTCAGAGTCTCGTGGAGCGGCGTTTCCGCGTCGATCTCCAGCGCCGCCGTGCCGTAGGTGTCGACCGTCGCGTAGGCCGACAGGGCGCGGGCGGCGCCGGGCCGCTTCAGGGCGTAGTCGACGACCCCCGTCGGCGCGGGAAAGGGAAAGCCCTGGGCCGACAGCCCCACGCGGATGGACGTCGAGCGGCGGATCCTGGGGGTGGGGTTCCAGACCGGATCGAAGAACAGGCCGTCGATGCGGGCGTTGCCGGCCGCGAAGGCCGAGAAGCCGCGCACCGAACTCGAGGAATAGAGGCCGATCGTCTCGCGCCCGACGCTGTTGCCGAAGGCGTCCTCCGCGCTGGTCACGGCGTTCTCCGACACCCGCTGCGCGGCGGCTCCGGATGCGAAGGCCAGGGCGGCCGCGCCGGCCCAGGCCGCGACGCGCCGGCGCCCCTTCGCGCGGGCCGACGCCACGATGACGGCCGCGGCGGGCGGCCCGGGGGAGGCCCTCATGGCGCAGCCTCCGCTGGCGCCGCGGCGAGCGTGGCGTTCAGGTAGCGCGCCTCGAGACCGGCGGCGGAGAGCCCCCCGGCGTCCATCTCCTCGATCAGCCGCCCGCCCACCATGATGCCGATGCGGTTCGCCACGTCGAGCGCGCGGAAGATGTCGTGGGTGGCCATGAGGATCGAGACCTTCCGCGCGGAGAGCCGGCGCAGCAGCTCGCTGAACTCGTGAGAGGCGCGCGGATCGAGCCCGCTGGTGGGCTCGTCCAGCAGCAGCGCGCGGGCGTCCTTGGCGAGCGCGATGGCGATGCCGACCTTCTGCCGCATGCCCTTGGAGTAGCCGCTCACGGGCCGGTCGTGGGCGTCGGCCTCGAGGCCGGCCTCGGTCAGGAAGCCGCCGAGCTCAGCCTTTCTGTAGCGATGGCCGCCGAGCTCGGCGAAGTAGGCGAGGTTCTCGCGGCCGCTGAACCAGCCGTAGAGGTTCACCTGCTCCGGAATGTAGGCCAGCGCCTGGCGGGCGCCCTGGGGGTCGAGGGCCGGGTCGCGGCCATCCACGAGGGCCCGGCCGCCGTCCGGCCGCACGAAGCCCAGGAAGCAGTTGATGGTCGTCGTCTTCCCTGCGCCGTTGGGCCCCAGGAGCGCGTAGACCTCGCCCGGCCGCACGGTCAGGTCCAGGCCGTGGAGGGCGGTGTGGGCGCCGTAGCGTTTGTGCAGGCGTTCGGCCGACAGCATCGGGAACCTCAGAGAGGGCCGGCCGAGCGCAGCGCGCGCCAGGCCCAGGCCAGGGCAAGAAGGAGCGGCAGGGCGAGCGCCCCGAGCAGGGCCACGATCCGGCCCCACCGGGCGGCGGCGGCCTCGGGGCGGGGCTCGAACCGCGGCATGCGGTCGTAGTCCTCGACCGTCAGGAAGCGCATGGACGCGAGCTTCGGCTCGAAGTGGCCGCGCCAGCGCGCCTGCCATGCGTCGACGTCAGCCAGATAGCGCACCCGCCGCTCGGGCGCGCCGCCCGCAAGGTCTTCCGTCAGCAGTTTCAGCGCCAGCGAAGGGCTTGCGGGCGAAGCCCACCGCAGGGCTTCGGCCTGGCGCACGCGGGCCCGATCCATGCCCGCCGCCACCGGGGCGAAGGCCGCGTCGAACGCCAGGGTCCGGGGGAACATCTCGGTGACGAAGTAGTGCTCGTACTCGTCGCCCTGGCGGACGGGGCGGTTCTGCGGCCTGGCGGCGTAGTAGGCGGCCGTGACCTCGGCCCGGCGGCGGTTCAGGCCGCTCTCGATCTCGCGCATGGCCAGCACGCCGCCGAGCCGGTCTGGCGGCGGCGCAACGGCGCCCACCGCGGCGCTGATCACCGCCGGGGCCAGGAGGCATGTGGCGATCCAGATCGACAGCAGGGCGAGGCTGGCCGAGGCGGAGTTGCGGGCCCTGGCGTTCACCGCCCCGGCCAGGGCGCACCAGGTTCCCAGGCAGAGCGCCAGACCCGCCAGCCAGGCGAGGAGGGCGGGCAGAGAGGCTCGGCCCGCCTCGGTGACGACGGCCGCGGCGACTGCGACGGCGCCCACGACCGCGAACACGGCGACGAAGCGGACGGCCAGGCGCACCGCCGCGATGGCCGCCAGCGTGCGGCCCTGGCTCGCGAGCAGCCCCGCGCTGCCCTGCTCGCGGTCGCGCGCCAGCACGTCGTAGGTGAGGAAGAGCAGGAACAACGGCGCCAGCCAGGTCGCCACGAACGACAGGTCGAAGGGGCCGTCGAGGCGGTTGGTCGGATCGTCCAGGGTCGGCTGCTGGTCGCGGTGGCGGGTGAGCAGGCTCACGGCCAGCAGGTCGGGCGTCGGCCGCGCCTCGGCGGCGGACAGGACCCCCAGCTCCGCGGGCGGCGGGACCAGGGGCCGCCCCGCGCTCATCACCGCCTGGTGGGCCTTGCGGGCGCTGCCGAACTGGCCCTCCTGCGCGCGGCCGGCTTCGAGCGCCACGAGCTGGTCGCGCTTCCTCGCGAAGGCGGCCTGATCCGCCGCCACCGCCTCGGCGATCCGCGCGCGCTCGGCCTCGAGGCGCTGGGCGCCGTTCCAGGCGCCCAGGACGCTGAGGGCGAACAGGACCGCCAGCAGGGGCGCGACCCCGGGCGCGCGCAGGAAGAGGCGCGCCTCCTGCCGCCAGAGCGGCCTCATGGTCTCAGCCGCCGCGTGGCGATGGCGAGCGCGGCGAAGGCGGCGAGGCACCAGGCCGCCAGCAGCCCGAGGAACCCGGCCTGCCGTGCGAGCGCCCACCCCACGCCGGGCGTCTCGTAGCGGAAGGGAGCCACCGCCGCCCAGTCGCTGCGGTCGCCGTCGGTCTCCCAGCGGCTGCCCCGGACGCGCCGTTCGAGCAGGGTGTTCATCTGCAGGCCGAAGCCCCGACGGTAGGCCTCGGCGGCCTCCAGGAAGCGTCGGTGGTGGGCCCAGTCCATGCCCGCCATGCCCTGGGCGACGCTGCGGGCCGCCACAAAGGGGGAAGCCACCGCGACGCCCATGCGGATCCGGGCCTGGGCCTCGTAGATCCCGAGGAGCCGGGCGTACTCGCGGTCGTCGACCTCGGTGCTCCAGGCGTCCATGTGGCGCATGCGGATGCCGGAGAACCCGACCGGCAGATCGTCGAGGCGGGTCACGCCGTAGCGGCGCAGGGTCTCGGCCTCCAGCGCCTTCAGCTGCGCCGCATAGCCGGGCTTGCCGCCGTAGCCTTCGTCGAAGGCCTGGCCGGCCGCCTTCTGATAGACCTGCAGGGTCGGCGCCGGCGCGAAGCGCTCGACCAGGGTCGCGGCCGCCCTGGGCGCGAGAACGAAGACGCCCACCCACAGGCCGAGGGCGGCGACCAGCGCCCCGCGCGAGGAGCGCGCCACCGCCGAGATCGCGATCCCCGCCGCCAGCAGGGCCAGCAGCAGCAGGCCGTCCGCCGCCAGCAGCAGCAGGCCCCGGGCCAGGATGTCGAACCGCGTCCCCGGCGCGGCCGCAAAGGCCGCCGCCGCCAGGGCCAGGCCGGCGGCCGGCGCAAGCGGCAGAGCCAGCACGGTCGCCAGGCCGAGCAGCTTGCCGCCCGCCCACGCCCGCGGCCTCACGCCCTGGGCTAGCGCCAGGCGCAGGACGCCGCTCTCGCGGTCGCGGACGATCGCCAGGGCCCCGAGCGTCAGGGCCAGGAGCCCGCCCAGCATCTGCAGGATCGCCGAGCCGCTTGCGACGCCCAGGCCGGTCTGGAGGGTGAGGTCGTCCTCCGAGGGAATGTTGGCGAAGGCGGGCCGATCGTGCGCCTCCAGCCACAGCGTCTGGCCCGCGAACGGCCGCAGGCCCGGCTCGAACATGGCGAGGCTGAGCTGCGGCATCGCCACATAGGCCCCGAAGTGCGCGGCCCGGTGCGGGTGCCGCGCCCCCTGGTCCAGCCACTGCTGGCGCGCCTCGGCGATGAAGTGCTCCCGTTCCGCCCGGGCCCGGTCGAACTGGAACCAGCCGGCGGCCGTCGCCGCGAGCACCGCCAGCAGCAGCACCGCGCCGGTCATCAGCAGGCGGCCGTCCCGCAGCTGGAGCGCGAGCTCGCGGCGCGCAACCGACCCGATCACGGCGGCGGCCTAGTAGGCGTAGGCGATGCGCAGGGTCGCCGAGCGTGGCTCCTGGGGGAAGATCGCCGTGCTGGAGAGGTCGTAGATCCGCTTGTCGCCGAGGTTCTTCAGATTGAGCTGCACCCGCCAGCGGCCGACGTCGTAGGCCGCCATGGCGTCGAACCGCACATAGTTAGGCAGCCGGAAGGCGGGATTCGGCAGGGCGATCGCGCGGTCGTCGACGTAGTAGACGCCGAGCCCCAGCTCCAGGCCTTCCAGCGGTCCGCCCTGCAGCGTGTACTTGTTCCAGAGGCTGGCGCTGTGCATGGGCGCGCCGGGCAGTTGCGAGCCGACGCGGAAGGTGTTGTCGCGGCTCACCCGCGCGTCGATGTAGGACACGCCCAGGATCACGTCCCAGCCGGGCGCCGGGGAGCCGGCCACGTCCAGCTCGACGCCCTTGCTCTCCTGCTCGCCCGTCTGCACGCGGAAGACGGGGTTGGCGGGATCGGGCGTGGAGACGTTCTTCTTGGTGATTTGATAGGCGGCCAGGGTGGTCGACAGCCGGCCGCCCAGCCAGGTCCGCTTGACGCCCACCTCCAGCTGCCGCCCCTCCTCGGGATCGAGGTACTCTCCGTTCGCCTTGCGCCCGCTGGTGATCGACAGGAAGGACTCGCCGTAGCTGGCGTAGAGGCTCGTGGCCGCGTCAGGCTGGTAGACGAGACCCACCTGCGGGCTGAAGCCTTCGTCGCTGCTCTTGCGCGACAGCGCCCCGGTCAGCAGGTTGACGCTCTTGTTCCGCACCCGGTCGTAGCGGGCGCCCACGAGCAGCTTCCAGCGGTCGCCGAGCGAGACCAGGTCCTGGGCGTAGACGCCGGTCGCCCGGCTGGACACCTCGTCCGCGAACAGCACGAAGCCGCCGGGCCCGGGCCGGGCGCCGTAGACCGGCGCGAACAGGTCGATCGCCGCCAGGCTCGAGAAGAAGAACGAGTAGGACTGCTCGGTGTCGTAGTACTCGACGCCCGCCGCGAACCGGTGCCCCAGCGGTCCGGTCTCGAAGGCGCCCACGACCTCGTTCTGGGCGACGAAGGTGTGCGACTTCTCCCAGTTGTCGTACGCCACCCGGTTCACGGTGCGGCCATTGGGGGCCACCCCGCTGAACGTCCGCAGATGGTAGTCGCCGTCGGTCCAGGCGTAGCCGGTCACCTGGCGCAGCTTCCAGGCCTCGCTCAGCCGCCACTCCAGCGTGGAGGCGGCGTAGGTCGAGGTGACCGAATTGACCCCGTCCGGCTCGCCCAGGAAACGGCTGATCGGAACCTTGAAACTATTGGGGTGCCGCGGCAGGCCGAGGTCCCAGGTGTAGTCGCTGCGGCGATGCTCGACCTCCACGGTCCAGTCGACGTCGTCCGTGGCCTTCCAGGTCAGCACGGGCGCCAGGAAGTAGCCGTCGCTGCCGGTGCGGTCGCGGAAGCTGTCGGCGTCGTCGGCGGCCAGGTTGAGGCGGCCGTAGAGCGATCCCGCGATCGGGCCGCCCACGTCGATCTCGCCACGATAGCGGTCCCGGCTGCCGGCGATGGCCTGCACCCGCAGCATGGGTTCCGCCGTCGGCTTCTTGGTGATGGTGTTGGTGATGCCCCCCGGGCTCACGGCGCCGTAAAGCACCGAGCCGGGGCCCTTCAGCACCTCGAACCGCTCGACGTTGGCGGTGTCGCGCAGGGTGTAGAAGCCGAAGTCGCGCACGCCGTTGCGCAGGGTGAGGAAGCTCGCATCGAAGCCGCGGAGGTAGGCTCCGAAGTTCTGCACGCCTCCGTAGCCGGCCTTCCGCTGGGCGCCCGAGACATTGTCCAGCGCCTCGCCCAGCTGGTTGAGCGACCGGTCCTGGATGAGTTCCTGCGACACCACCGAGATCGAAAGCGGCAAGTCACGCAGTTCGACGTCGGTCTTGAACCCGGTGAGGGTGTCCACCGCCTGGTAGTTCTCGATGTTGCGGCCGGTGACCACGACCGCGTCGAGGGACGCGTCGTCCGCCGCCAGCGCTTCGTTGGCCAGCGACGACAGCAGAAGCACGCCCGCAAGACCCCGTTTCAGAACGCCCATGGAACTCATCCCCCATTCCCATGAGCTACTGTTACGTTATATCATTTCATCTTATCAAGCCTGTCGTCCGGGGTCCCGATGAAGTCCTTCGCCGCTGCGCCCGCCGCCCCGCCGGCCCGGATCGCCGCCGGCTGCGGCTTCAGGCTGGATCGCGCCGGGCCCGCACGCCTGCGGGCGGCCTCGCGCGCGAGGGTCTGCGGCCAGGTCGCCCGGTTGCGGGACCTCTCAGAGAGCGCCCGCCGGATCCCGTGAGTCGAGCCATGGTCCGGTGGAACAGCGGGTCGGCGGCGACGGTGAGCCCCCTCACCGATCGTCGCCGATTGCTGGTGGGCCTCGCAGCGCCCGGGGCTGTCGTCCCGCGCCGCGCACGCGCCAGCATCGACCCCTTCACCCTCGGCGTCGCCAGCGGCGCGCCCTCGCCGGACGGCTTCGTGCTCTGGACGCGGCTGGCGCCGGACCCGCTCGCGCCCGACGGCCGCGGCGGCCTCTCGAGCCCGGTGCGCACGCGCTTCGAGGTCGCGGCCGACGACGGTTTCAGGCGCATCGTGCGGCAGGGCGAGGTCTGGGCCACGCCTCAGGACGGCCACGCCATCCACCTCGAGGTCGGCGGCCTGCCGCCGGACCGTCCGTACTGGTACCGGTTCGAGGCGCTGGGCCACGCAAGCCCGGTCGGACGGGCGCGGACCGCCCCGGATGTGGCGGCCGACAACACGCGCCTTCGCTTCGTCGTCGCCTCGTGCGCCCATTGGGAGTCCGGCTGGTTCAGCGCCTACCGCCACATGGCCGCCGAAGCGGCCGACCTGGTCCTGTTCCTCGGCGACTACATCTACGAATACAGCCATCGCCCGGAACGCCAGGGACTTGTCCGGCGGCACGATCGCCAGGGCGACGCGGTGACGCTGGCGGACTACCGAAACCGCTACGCCCTCTACCGGACGGATCCCGACCTGCAGGCCCTGCATGCCGCGGCGCCGTGCCTCGTCACCTGGGACGACCACGAGGTGCAGAACGACTACGCCAACCGCTGGTCGCAGGACGCCTCGACGCCCACGGCCGAGTTCCTGCGCCGGCGCGCGGCCGCCTACCGCGCGTTCTACGAGCACATGCCCCTGCGCCCCTGGGCGCGGCCGCGCGGGCCGGACATGCGGCTCCACGGCCGGACCCGGTTCGGCCGCCTCGCCGAGTTCACCGTGCTCGACGGACGCCAGCACCGCTCGCCCCAGCCGTGCCAGACCGCGGCGTCGCGTCGTGGCCGCGTCACGCTCTGCGACGAGATGGAGGATCCCCGTCGCTCGATGCTGGGCCCCCGGCAGGAGCGCTGGCTCGAAGAGCGGTTCCGGCGCGCCGACGCGCGATGGAACGTGGTCGCCCAGGACCTGGTCGTCGCGCGCCTGGAGCAGACCGCGGCCGACGGCCGCGTCGGCCACTACACCGACGGGTGGGACGGATATCAGGCGAACCGAACCCGGATGCTTGGGGCGCTGGCGGACGCGCGGACGCCCAACCCGGTCTTCCTGGCGGGCGACATCCATTCGTTCTGGGCCAACGACCTGAAATCGGACTTCCGCGACCCCCGCTCGCCCACCGTGGCCGCCGAGTTCGTGACCACCAGCATCACGGCCGACAACCCGGGACGCGGCCTGGCCGACGCCGAGGCCCGGAACCCGCATGTCCGGTTCCTGGACCTGCGGTCGCATGGCTACCTCGTCGGCGACCTCGGACCGCAGCGCCTCGACGTCGCCTACCGGAAGGTGTCGGACCGGCGCGACCCGAACGCCACGGTTTCGACCCTCCGGCGCTTTGCCGTGGAGACCGGCCGGCCCGGTGTCATGCCCGCGTGAACCTCGCCCGCCAGCGACACCCTCAGATCCCCGGGCCCGGAGCCCGGAACGACGCCTTCGCGCCGTGTCGCGTCCGCAGCCGCTCCCACGCCAGGGCGCCGACCACGGTCAGGGCCATCGCCACGCCCAGGCCGGTGAACAGACCCTCGGAAAGCTCGGCCGAACCCGCGACCAGGCGGCCGGCCAGGGCGTAGGCCGCCATTCCGAACGACAGGGCGACGATCAGCCAGCCGACGCCGTGGCGATAGCGCCGCACCCGCTCGGCGTCGCCGCGATCGCGGAGCAGCCTCGCCACGATGTGGCTGTCGGCGGTGTCGGTGAGGATCATGCCGGCCGCGAAGACGGCGGCCACGGCCACGGCGCCGCCGAGGCCCGCCGTCGAGGCGGCGGCGAGACCCCAGGCCGCGGCCTGGGTGGCGGTGTCGAAGACCAGGCCGAACACGATCCCGACCGTCACCACCGCCAGCGGATGAGAACTGGTCCGCAAGGCGCGGGGGACCAGGCCCTGACGCCACCCGACCGGCGTATAGGCCCCGGCCCGCTGGAGGGCCCGCAGGTTGAGGGCGCCCACCAGGACCAGCAGTCCGATGACCGCCCAGTCGGCGGCCTCTGTCGCCCACGCCGGCCAGACGAACCGGGGCGCGACGATGGCGAAGCCCACGGCCACCACGGCCACGGCCAGGCTATGGCCGACCGCGAACAGCGTCCCGGTCCACGGCGCCCAGCGGGGCCGCTCCTCGGTGGCGCGGAGGGTCAGGTTGTCGATCACCGCGATGTGGTCCGGGTCCAGGCCGTGCCGCAGGCCGAGGAGGAGGATCAGCCCCAGCGCCGGTCCGGTGAGCAGGGCGGGCTCGCTCAACGCACCGCGCAGGCTTCGAAGCCCGCCTTCAGCTGCGCCGCGGGCAGATCCCGGCCGATGAACACCGCGCGCGACACGCGCGCCTCGTCGTCCCGCCACGGGCGTTGCAGGTCCACGTCCAGCAGCATGTGCACCCCCTGGAAGACGAGCCGGCGATCCTGGCCCGCGATGTGGAGGATGCCTTTCCAGCGCAGGATGTCCTGTCCCTGCTCGGCCGCGATCGACGAGACCCAGGCCCGGGCGCGGTTGGAATCCAGCGGCCGGTCGAGGCTCATGGACACCGACGCCACCGCCGCGTCGTGCTCGTGATCGTCTTCGCCCAGGAAGCCCGGCTCGATCTCCAGGATGCGGTTCAGGTCGAAGGCGCCCTGATCCAGCACGTCCGCGATGTCGACGGCGCAGTTGGTGGTCGGGACAATCCGCGCCGTCGGGTTGATGCGCCCGATGAGGGCCTGAAGGCGCGCGACCTCCTCGGCGGACACGAGGTCGACCTTGTTCAGCAGGATGACGTCGGCAAAGGCGACCTGCTCGGCAGCCTCGTGACTGTCGTCCAGCCGCGCCTCGAGGTGCTTGGCGTCGACGACGGTGACGATCGCATCGAGGCGGGTGCGCTGGCGGACGTCGTCGTCGACGAAGAACGTCTGCGCCACCGGCGCCGGATCGGCCAGTCCCGTCGTCTCGATCAGGATGCCGTCGAAGCCGCCCTTGCGCTTCATCAGTCCGTTCAGGATGCGGATCAGATCGCCGCGCACCGTGCAGCAGATGCAGCCGTTGTTCATCTCGAACACCTCTTCGTCGGCGCCGACGACGAGGTCGTTGTCGATCCCGAGCTCGCCGAACTCGTTGACGATCACGGCGTAGGTCCTGCCGTGGTCTTCCGAGAGGATGCGGTTCAGGAGGGTGGTCTTCCCGGCGCCGAGGTAGCCTGTCAGCACCGTCACGGGTATCGGCATGCGCGGCGTCATCTCAGTGGTCTCCCGCGGGGCACAGGCGCCCGCTCTCGCCGACGGCCGGTCCTTCACCGAAGTGAAGGCTCCGGCGCCGCCAGTTCCAGATGTGCGCCGCAGCCAGGCCGAGGCTGCCGGCGACCGTGAGCCCGGTCTCGGTCGCCTCGCCGTCGGCCAGGAAGGCGCCCAGCCCGAGCAGGACGAGGCCGCCGGCCGCCAGGCCGAGCACCGGTGCGCGGCGCGCGCCGCTCTTCGGCCCGGCCAGCAGCGCGAGGCCGGACAATGGGGCGGCGATCAGCACGAACAGCGCGTGCACCCATTCGATGTCGGCCCACGCGCCCAGCGCCGGCAAGAGGGCGGCGGCCAGCGGCAGCAGCAGGCAATGGGCCAGGCACAGGCCCGACAGGCCGATGGCCGATCCGTCCAGCAGGTGACCGGCGGGACTCATGGGGAATCCTCCTCGGCCGGATCGCATTGAAAGCGTGGCAAGGGCGCGCCCGGGTCGGGCTCGCAGCAGTCGCAATCGCGGTGCAGGGCGAGCATGATCCGCTGCAGCGACTCCGGGTCGAGGCGATTGAGCAGGCTGTCCGGCGACCGCAACGTTCGCCCCCTCCAAGACTGTTATGTTATAACATTGCATATCTGAGCGCCGGTGCAACGGGAAACCGGCGGCGCCGGACAAGACGCGCCGGACGCGGCGTGGCGTCATGTCCGCGACGGCTGCGCGACCTGGGGCGGGCGGTCGTCGCCCGCGGCGGGACGTCTGGCGGGACCTACGCCGGGCGAGCGTCCCAAATGCGGTAGAAGATCCCGCCCTCGTCGTGGCCGCCGAGCCTCAGCGTGCCGCTGATCACCTTCACGCGGTAGTCGAAGCCCAGCCCCGCGGGCGACTTCACCTCGATGAACTGCATCGGGTTCGGGTTGAGATGGAAGGGGCAGTCCGGCGGGTAGGCCAGCAGCACGAAGTGCTTCTGCAGCGCCCCGTTCTGCAGCGGCATCATGTAGCCGGCCACCTTCACCACCTTGCCGTCGAGGGCCTTCACCCCGGGCGGGAAGATGGGCTTGGAGCGGATGTAGCCCTTGGCGTCGGTGCGGGTGATCTCCCGGGTCGATTCGAGCAACGACCAGGCGACGCCGCCGGGCGGCGTGTCGGCCGGCTTCCAGACCGCCTCGCTCGGCGCTGCAGGCCGCGGCTGCGGCTGGAGGGCGGCCGCGGCGGGGCTGGCCACGAAGGCGAGGGCAGAGAGGCCAAGAGTTCGGCGGTCGATCACGACGACGGTCCTCAAGCGGCTTGCGACAGGGTTCGGGCGATGTCGACCCGGAACACCCGCAGGGCCGGGATCAGGGCGGCGGCGGCGCCGGCCGTCAGGGCCGCCGCGACGATCAGCGCCTCGGCCGGTTCGAAGCGCCATGCGGTGAGTCCGATCTCGCCCAGGCGCTCGAAGCTCGCGGCGGCCACAGCCACGACCCCGTGGCCCAGGGCGAGTCCCAGGATCGAGCCCGCAGCGGCGAGCAGCAGGCCTTCGGACAGAACCTGGCCGAAGATGCCGGCGGGCTTGGCGCCCATGACCCGCAGCATCGCCATGTCGGCCTCGCGCTGGCGAAGCGCGGTGTAGAGCGCCACGAAGATCGAAAGCCCTCCCGTCAGGAGCAGGAGGAGCGCGAAGGCGCGGACGGCGTCGAGGCCGACGCCCACGAGCGACAGCAGGCGCGCCGTCTCCACCGCGGGGACGGCCGCCTGCAGGCCGGTCTGACGGTTCACGAAGGCGGGCAGCCGGACGGCGGCCAGGGCCGATCGGTAGCTGACCAGGATCGCGGTGACCTCGGGGCGCAGCTCCTGGACCTGCCGGCTCGCGTTCGCCGGCGCATGGTCGTGCACGTCGTGGTCATGATCGGCGTCCGCATGCGCCCCGTCGCCGCGCCCTTCGTGGCCGTCGTGGTCGATGCCGTGGACGTCCCACACGCTCTCGACCGACGTGAGGATCAGGCGATCCAGGACCGTGCCCGTCGGCCGCAGCACGCCGACGACCCGGAACGGATGGGCGTCGTGCTCGCCGCCGCCGCCGTCGCCGAGGCCGTGGGAGCCCAGGAACTTCTGGCCCAGCGCGGCGCCCGTGCGCCGCGCCACCTCGGCGCCGAGGACGGTCTCGCCTTCGCCCGCCCACAGCCGGCCCTGCGCGAGGCGGCCGCCGTAGTGCTCCACATAGGCCGCCTCGGTCCCGACGATCCGGAAGCCGCGGAAGTTGTCGCCGAGGGCGACCGGGATCGCCTTCGCCACCGTGGGGTCGCTGCGCAGCGCCTCGAGCGTGGAGAGCGGGATGTTCCCGGTCGGGACGTCGGCGTGGTAGACGCTGGAGAGGATCAGCTGCAGCGGCGAGCCCTTGGCTCCGACCACCAGATCCACCCCTCGGGCGTCCCTGTCGAAGCGCTCCCCGAGCTGGGCCGAGAACAGCACCAGGATCGTCAGCGTCGCCGCCGCCAGCGTCAGGATCAGCACGTTCAGCGCCGTGTTGAGCGCCCGGTCGCGCAGGTAGGCGAGCGTCAGTCCCGAGAGCGTCACGCCGCCAGCGCCACGGGCTCGAGTTCGACGGTCCGGGCAAAGCGTTCCCGGATACGCCGGTCATGTGTCGCGATCAGGAGCGTCGAGCCCCCGGACTCGGCGCTCGCCAGCAGAAGGTCGATCATGGCGCCCGCATTGGCGTCATCGAGCGCCGATGTCGGCTCGTCGGCCACGAGCAGCGCCGGGCGGGCGCACAGGGCGCGCGCGATCGCCGCCCGCTGGCTCTCGCCCTGGCTGAGTTCGCGGGGGCGCGCATGAGCCCGATGGGACAGGCCGACCTGGGCGATGAGGCGGTCGATCTCGGCCTCGTCGCTGCGCCCTCCGGCCAGATGCTGCGCGAGCGACAGGTTCTGCCGGACCGTGAGGGCGGAGACGAGCCGGAGGGTCTGGAACACCAGGCCGATGCACTCGCGCCGCAACGCATCGCGCGCGGCGGGCCTGGCTCCCGTCATGGGGCGGCCATCGATGAACACCTCCCCCGAGGTGGGCGTCACCAGACCCGTGAGGATGTTGATGAGCGTCGTCTTCCCGCATCCGGACGGACCCAGCAGGACGGTGTGCTCGCCCCGCGGCATCTCGAAACCCGGCAGGTCGAGGATCGTCCGCTCAGCGATCCTGTGCGTCAGCCGGCGCGCTTGGATCAACATTGGAAATCCGCTTCAGCTCAGCCTTGTCGGCGGCGGCCGCCGACAGGGACGAAGGGGCTTCGGCCTCGATGTCGAAACGCGCGAGGAAGCTGCGCCGCGCGGTCTCCATCGCCTGCTCACGCTCGGCCTCGGCGCGCGCGCGCATCGCGAGGATCTCTCCGTAGTCGCCGCCCTCGTAGCCGCTGTATCGGCCGAAGAAGCCGCCCCCGTGCTCGTCGCAGGCGCTGGCCGGCCCCGCGACCAGCAGCGCCGCGCCCAGGATCCCGATCGTCAGCCGCATGCCGCAACTCCTCAAGATGATATGATATAACGTACCATCAAGAGGTTCGGCCGCGCAATGCTCCGCTGGAAGACGGGGTCGCCGGGGCCGCTGCGACCGCCGAGGGCCGCCGATGCCGCCCGATGGCGCGCGCCGCCAACACCGAGGTTGATGCGAACACGGATTCCGATCTACCAATGTGAATCAGAGTTCCGATTTCGGACGCCGCTGCGTCCAACGAGGTGTCGCGATGCTGGTTACCAATGCGGTGCAGCCGGGTGGCGAGCAGGCCAAGGCCTTCTTCAGCGGGCCGGAAGACGGCCGCTTCGTCATGGTCAACCTGCTGAAGTTCAAGCCCTTCGCGGAGTACGCCGACGGGTCGGACGCCCACATCACGGGCGCCGAGGCGTACGCGCGCTACACGGTGGAGGTCCGCAAGCTGCTGGCCTCGTACGGCGGCCGTTCGATCTACTCGGGCGCCGTGACGGGCATCCTGCTGGGCGAGGTGGGCGAGCTCTGGGACATGATCGCGCTGGCGGAATACCCGTCCCTCGCCGCGATGAGCGAGATGATGCGGTGCCCCGGGATGCAGGCCATCTCCCACCATCGGCACGCCGGGCTGGCCGGCCAGCTGAACATCCGCACGCGGCCGCACGTCCGCGACGAGGTCGTCGCCGAAGCCCCCTGAGGCGACGGCGCGGCGCGGGCGCGGGTCCGCAGCGCGCGGCGACGGGAGGCCCGTCCGGCCCACACGGGGAGGCTCGAAGATGATCCAGCGCATCAAGTTCCGTCTTGCGGCCTCGGCTGCGGTCGCCGCCGTCCTGGCGACCGCCGCAGGCGCGTCGCTCTCCGGAGGCGCCCGGGCGCAGGCGCCCGCCGCGCCCAAGGCCTTCGGACCGGCCGAGGTCGGTCCGCCGATGGAGATCACCTGGCAGCAGGGTCCGGATCGCCCGCGCGGCGGGCGTCGTCCGCCCAACATCGTGCTGATCGTGGCCGACGACCTCGGCTACAACGACCTGACCGTGAACGGCGGCGGCGTGGCCGGCGGCGCCGTGCCCACGCCCAACATCGATTCCATCGCCCGCGAAGGCGTCAACTTCGCCCAGGGCTACGCCGGGCACGGCACCTGCGCGCCGTCCCGCGCGGCGATCCTCACGGGGCGCTACCCCACCCGCTTCGGCTTCGAGTTCACGCCCGCGCCGCCCGCGCTGGGCCGGAACATGCGGACCTTCAACTACGGCATCCACAACGGCGTCTCCTTCCCCGAGCGGGAGAAGGACATGATCCCGTTCGCCAAGATGGGCCTGCCGCAGACCGAGATCACCCTCGCCGACCTGCTGCAGCGCGCGGGCTACCACACCCTGCACTTCGGCAAGTGGCACCTGGGCGAGGCGCCCGAATTCGGCGCGACCCGGCGCGGCTTCAAGGAGAGCCTGCTGACCAGCGGCTCCATGTACCTGCCGAAGGACGACCCCCGCGTCGTCAACTCCATGCAGGACTTCGACCCCATCGACCGCTTCCTCTGGCAGTCGATGCCGTTCTACGCCCAGAAGGACGGCGGTCCGGGCTTCCGGCCCAAGGCCTACCTGACCGACTACCTCACCGACGAGGCGGTGAAGGCGATCCACGCCAACCGCAACCGGCCGTTCTTCGCCTATCTCGCCTACAACGCCCCGCACACGCCGCTGCAGGCGACCAAGGCCGACTACGCGGCCCTGTCGCACATCAAGGATCACCGGATGCGGGTCTACGCCGCGATGATCCGCGCCCTCGACCGCGGGGTCGGCCGGGTGCTGCAGCAGCTCGAGGAGGATGGCCTGAAGGACAACACGCTCGTGGTGTTCGTCAGCGACAACGGCGGGGCGGGCTACGTCGGGCTGCCCGACATCAACCGGCCCTTCCGCGGCTGGAAGCTGACCTACTTCGAGGGCGGCGTCCGGACGCCCTACCTGATGCGCTGGCCGGCCGCGATCCCGGCCGGGTCCGCCTATCGCGCCCCCGTATCGCACTTCGACATCTTCGCCACGGCCGCCGCGGCGGCCAGGGTCCCGCTGCCCCGGGACCGGGTGATCGACGGCGTGGACCTGGTCCCCTACGTCACCGGCAAGGCCCGGGGCCGGCCGCACGAGAACCTCTTCTGGCGCAGCGGCGACTACCAGGTCGTCCGCGCCGGGGACTGGAAGCTGCAGGTCACCGACCGGCCGGACAAGGACTGGCTCTTCGACCTCGCCAACGATCCGACCGAGCGGATCAACCTGGCCGCGGCCATGCCGGGCAAGGTGGCCGAACTGAAGCGCCTGCTGGCCCGGCACAACGCCGCCCAGGTCAAGCCGCTCTGGCCGCAGCTGGGTCTCTCCCCCGTCATGCTCGACCACACCCTGGCCGAACCCCAGACCGCGGAGGACGAGTACGTCTACTGGGGCGGCTGACCGGGCCCCCCGCGCGGCCGCGCCGCGGCGGGCGCGGTTCGAGCGTTGACGTCTGGCGCTCCCGATGTGGCATGTTAATGCCTGTCGGGCGGGACAATCCGACACTTCGGGCGCGGGCTTCGTCCGCCCATTGGCATGTCAGCGGAAGGGCTGGGGAATGGCGCGGTTCTCGGGACTTGGAGCGGACATGGGCACGCTGTCGCGGCTGTCCGACGCGCGGACGCGCTCCATCAGCCCCGAGAACTTCACCGGCGAGAAGGGCGCGGGCGGCATGGCCGTGGAGGGGACCGGGGCGGTCCCGGCGCGCGACCTCGGCCAGGGCTGGAAGGTCTCTCCGTCGGTGGAGATCGCGGCCGGCGAGACCTTTCTGCTGGGCGAGATCACGGGCCAGGGCGCGATCCAGCAGATCTGGATGACCCTGGCGCGCGGCAAGCTGCGCCATGCGATCCTGCGGATCTACTGGGACGACCAGCCGCACCCGTCGGTCGAGTGCCCCGTCGGCGACTTCTTCGCAAACGGATGGGAGCGCTGGGCGCAGGTCTCGTCCCTGGCCGTGTGCACGAACCCCGGCCGCGGGTTCAACTGCTACTGGGAGATGCCTTTCCGCCGGCGCGCGCGGCTCACGCTGACGAACCTCAGCGCCGAGGCCATCTTCTGCTACTACCAGATCAACTACGTCCTCACGGACGTCCCGGAGGACTGCGCCTACTTCCACGCGCAGTTCCGGCGCAGCAATCCCCTGCCCTACAAGAGCGTCCACACCATCCTCGACGGGGTGACCGGCGAGGGCCATTTCGTCGGCTGCTACATGGCCTGGGGCGTCAACAACAACGGCTGGTGGGGCGAGGGCGAGATCAAGTTCTACCTCGACGGCGACGGCGCGTTCCCCACCATCTGCGGCACGGGCACCGAGGACTACTTCTGCGGGGCCTACAATTTCGATCCCAGCATTCCTCTCCGCATCGGCCGCCCGGGCCTGGAAGCCGGGCGGGCGCCGCCCTCGGCCTACGTGGAGTTCAACACGCCCTACGCCGGCCTGCCGCAGGTGATCCGCCCCGACGGCGTCTACGACTCGCAGCAGCGCTTCGGGCTCTACCGCTGGCACATCCCCGACCCGATCCGCTTCGCCAGCGACCTGCGGGTGACCATCCAGGCTCTGGGCTGGCGGTCCGGCCCGGAGCGGCGCTACCTGCCATTGCAGGACGACATCGCCTCGACGGCCTTCTGGTACCAGACGCTGCCGACGGCGCCGTTCCCGCCCCTGCCCGACAGGGACGTCCTGGAGGTGGTGTGACGGGAGCCCGCGGGACGCCGGGGCCGGTCGACCCGGCCAGGGGTCGTCTCCGCCGCGGACGTCCGCCGCGCGTCGCGCGTCCGCCGCAAAGACGTTAAGGGTGTCGGATGGTGCGGGCGGTCACAGGCGTCGACGGATCCAAGGCCGAGCGGGTGTACCGGGAGCTTCGCCGGCGCATCCGCGAGCTCGCGCTGCCGCCCGGGACGCCCCTGCGGAAGGACGAGCTTGCGCTGGAGATGGGGGTCTCCCGCGCGCCGGTGAGCGAGGCCATCGCGCGCCTGGCCGACGAGGCGCTGGTGGACGTCTTTCCCCAGCACGGCAGCTTCGTGGCCCCGATCCGGCCCGACGACGTTCGCGAGAGCCTGTTCATCCGCACGGCGCTGGAGGTGGAGGCGACCCGGCGGGTGACCCAGCGGGCCGACGCCGCGCTGGTCGCGCAGCTGGAGGAGAACATCGCCCAGCAGGCCGAAGCCCTGGAACGCGGCGACCTGGCCGCCTTTTACGACCTGGACGAGGCGCTGCACTCGACGATCTTCGCGGCGCTGAAGTCGCCGCGCGCGCTGCGCCTGCTGGACGCCGCCCGCGCGCCCCTCGACCGGCCGAGGCGCCTGCGGCTGCCGAAGCCGGGGCGCCCCGAAGCGACGCTGTCCGAGCACCGCCGCCTCGTCGAGGCGATCGCCACGGGCGACCCGGAGTACGCTGCCGCCGCGATGCGCGCCCACCTGGCGATGGTCTCGAAGACGGTCGAGATGGAGCTGGCGGAACTGGCGGAGACGGGCTCCGGTCCTCAGGGAGCCTGATAGGCCGTCCGCGTCACGGTGAAGAACTCGCGGGCGGCGCGGCCCTGTTCGCGCGGGCCGTAGCTCGAGGCCTTCATGCCGCCGAAGGGCGCGTGGTAGTCGACCCCGGCCGTGGGCAGGTTGATCATCGCCATCCCCACGCGGGCGTGACGCTTGAAGTGCTCGGCGTGCTTCAGCGACCGGGTGAACAGGCCCCCGCACAGGCCGAAGCGGACGCGGTTCAGCGTCTCCAGGGCGGCCTCGTAGCCGTCCACCACCATGACGCCGGCCACGGGCCCGAAGACCTCCTCCTGGGCCAGCGGGTCGTCCGGCGACATGGAATCGAAGAGGACGGGGTCCACGAAGCACTCGGGCGCGGCGGCGCCGCGACCGGCTTCGACGGGTCGGCGGCCGCGGGCGGCCATGGCCGCGATCCCGTCCTGGACGGCCGACTTCTGGCGCGCCGAGACCAGCGGGCCGACCTGGGTCGCGGGATCGGAGGGGTCGCCGATCCGCAGGGCCCGCATCCGCTCGCCGACGCGGGCGACCAGCGGCGCGAAGACCTGCCGGTCGACGATGATCCTGGAGGTGGCGGTGCATCTCTGGCCCGCGGCGAAGTAGGCGCCGTTCACCACCGCCTCGGCGGCGGCGTCCAGGTCCGCGTCGGCCAGGACGATCAGCCCGTTCACGCCCCCCATCTCGGCCTGGCAGCGCGCGCCCCGCGCCGTCACCGCCTCGCGCACCACGCGGCCGGTCGCCTCCGAGCCGGTGAAGGAAAGCGCCTCGAGCGGCGCCGCGCAGAGGGCCCGCCCGGCGCCGCCCGCGCCCAGGACCATGTTCACCGCCCCCGCCGGCAGGCCGGCGCCGGCGATCACCTCCATCAGCGCCGCGGCGACGGCCGACGCGTGCTCGGACGGCTTCCACACCACCGCGTCGCCGTAGGCCAGCGCAGGCGCGATCTTCCAGGCCGGGATCGCGACCGGGAAGTTCCACGGGGTGATGGCGCCCACCACGCCCACGGGATCGTAGCTCACCTCCACGGTCACGCCGGGCCGCACCGAGGCGTAGCGCTCGCCGACGATCCGCAACGCCTCGCCGCCGAAGAAGCGGAAGAGCCGGGCCGCCCGCATCACCTCGCCCTGCGCATCGACCACGGTCTTGCCCGTCTCGCGGGCGATCAGGAGCCCGAGGTCCGATCGCCGCGCCATCAACGCCTCGCCGATCGCGTGCAGGGCGTCGGCCCGCGCCTCCACGCCCGACAGCCCGGGCAGGGCGGCGTTCGCGGCCGCCACGGCGTCGCCGACGTCGTCGGCCGTCGCCTCGGGGACCCGGGCGACCACCTCGTCGAGGCGGGCCGGGTTGCGCTGCTCCAGCACGGGCGACGCCGGGCGTGCATGGCCGCCGATGTGGTGGGCCAGGTCGAGCGTGGACATGATGCCTCCTAGAGCGTTGCGCCGATCTGCCAGGGCACGAACTCGGCCGCGCCATAGCCGAGGCTCTCGCTGGCCGTCGGCTCGCCGGACGCCACGCGCAGCATCAGGTCGAGGATCTCGGCGCCCTTCTCGGCCACGGTGGCCTGCTGGGTGGCGATCGCGCCGCAATCCAGATCGATGTCCTCGCGCATGCGCTCGTAGACGTCGGTGTTGGACGACAGCTTGATCGACGGCGACGGCTTGCAGCCGAACGCGGACCCGCGGCCCGTGGTGAAAGCGATGAGGGTGGCCCCGGAGGCCACCTGCCCCGTGGCCGAGCAGGGATCGAAGCCGGGACTGTCCATGAACACCAGGCCGCGCCCGCGCAGCGGCTGGGCGTACTCGATCACGTCGTTCAGCGGCGCCGTGCCCGACTTGGCCACCGCCCCCAGCGACTTCTCGAGGATGGTCGTCAGCCCGCCGGCCTTGTTGCCGGGCGACGGATTGTTGTCCAGTTCGACGCCGTGTCGCGCCGTGTAGTCCTTCCACCAGGCGATCCGGGCCTTCAGGCGCTCCGCCACTTCGGAATCCCGCGCCCGCGCGTACAAGAGGTGCTCGGCGCCGTAGACCTCGGGCGTCTCGGACAGGATCGCCGTCCCGCCCAGCGCCACCAGGCGGTCGACCGCATTGCCCAGCGCCGGGTTCGACGTGACCCCCGACCAGGCGTCCGAGCCGCCGCACTGCAGCCCCACCACGAGCTCGCCGGCCGGGCATTCCGAACGGGTCGCCGCAGCGGCGAGGGGGATCAGATCCGCCAGGCGCTCCAGCCCCTGCTCCACCGCCCGGCGCGTCCCGCCGGCGTCCTGGATGGTGTAGGACTGGAAGGCCGGGTTCTGCGCCAGGCCGTAGTCGCGGATGAACGCGCCGACCTGGAGGACCTCGCAGCCCAGCCCGACCAGCAGGACGGCGCCGAAGTTCGGGTTCGCCGCCGCGCCCCACAGCGTGCGCCGCAGGATCTCGAAGCCCTCGCCCGAGCCCGCCATGCCGCAGCCGGACGTGTGGGCGATCGGCACGATCCCGTCGATGGTCGGGTGGTCCGCCAGGAGGCCGCTCTGGGTCGCGCGCTCGGCCAGCAGCCGCGCCACGGTCGCCGAGCAGTTCACCGACGTCAGGACGCCGATGTAGTTGCGGACGCCGACCTTGCCGTTGGCGCGGCGGAATCCCTGGAAGGTGCGCGCAGCGCCCGGGCCCGACAGCGCCGGCGTGGGCGGGGCGACCCGCCGCAGATCGCTGGCGGCGAGGTTGTGGCTGTGCACGTGGGCGCCCGCGGCGATGTCCGAGACGGCGACCCCGATGACCTGGCCGTACTTCAGAACCGCCTCGCCCTGCCGGATCGGGCGCGCCGCCAGCTTGTGGCCGCCCGGGATCGGTCCGGACGTCGCGACGCCTTCCGACGGGATCGCCACCCCCGACGCGATGCGGCGCGCGGCGATGACGACGTTGTCGCCGGGGTGAAGCCGGACCACCGCCGCATTCGCCGTGTGGTGTCGAGTCTCCAACGCGTCGCCCTCGCCGGTAAAATTTCTATTCCGCGAAATCGCTCCGGAGTTTCGCAGATTGACGGCATGAGCGCCGCCGCTAACATGTCAGCATATGCCGACCTTCGACCCGCCGTCTACGATCCACACGCGAAGCGACGGCGTGGCCACGGCGCTGCCGCGGCGCAGCCTTCCGCTCCGCAGCGGGCGGGTCCTCGACTTCACCGTCCTCGGCTTCGGGGCCGCTCCCATCGGCAACATGCATCGCGTGATGTCCGATTCCGAGGCCGAGGCGACCGTGGAGTCCGCCCTGGCCTCGGGCGTCCGCTACGTCGACACGGCGCCGCTCTACGGGCGCGGCCTCTCCGAGCAGCGCGTGGGGCGCGTGCTGGCCCGCGCGCCGGACGCCACGATCGTATCGACCAAGGTCGGCCGCCTGCTCGAGCCCTGCGCCGCCGGCGAGGCGACGCGCGACATCTACCTCGCGGACGCGCCCGCGCGCATCCGCTTCTCCTACACCTACGACGGCGTCCTGCGCTCGTTCGAGGAGAGCCTCGCGCGGCTGGGACGCCACCGCGTCGACGTGCTCTACGTCCACGACATCGAGGCGGCCGCCCACGGCTCGGAGGCGCTCGCGGACGTCCGGATGCGCGAGTTGCTTCACGACGGCGGCTGGCGCGCCCTGGACGAGCTGCGGGCCTCCGGCGCGGTGGCGGCGATCGGGGCCGGGGTCAACAGCATCGCCCCCTGCCGACGGCTGCTGGCGGACGCCGATCCCGACCTGTTCCTCCTGGCCGGCCGCTACAGCCTGCTGGACCAGTCGGCGGCCGACGACCTGCTGCCCGACTGCGCCGCCCGCGGCGTCGGCGTGGTCATAGGCGGCGCGTTCAACAGCGGGATCCTGGCGACCGGACCGAGGCGCGGGGCGTATTTCGACTACGCGCCGGCGCCGCCCGGAATCCTGGCCCGGGCCACCGAGCTGGAGGAGATCTGCCTGCGCCATGCGACCCCGCTCGCCCAGGCGGCGCTGCAGTTTCCGCTGACCCACCCGGTCGTCGTGTGCGTGGTGGCGGGCGCGCGCACGCCTCAGGAGGTCGTGCGCAACGTCCGCGCCGTGACCGCCCCGGTCCCTGCCGCCCTGTGGGCCGAACTGAAGGCCGCCGGGCTCCTGAGCGAGGCCGCGCCGATCCCTCAGACGGGCGCGTCCGCATGCTGAAGGGCCTCGACCCCCGGCTCGGCCCCGACCTGCTGGCGGCGCTCCGCAGCATGGGGCACGGCGACGAGATCGCGATCGTCGACGCGAACTTCCCCGCGGCCGCCCTGGCGGCCCGCCTGTGCCGCGCCGACGGCCATCCGGCCACCGACATGGCCGAGGCGATCCTCAGCGTGCTCCCGCTCGACGATTTCCAGCCGTGCGCGGCCTTCACCATGGCGCCCGTGGACCCCGCCGAGCCGACGCCCGAGGTGGTGCGGCGCTTCGCCGAGATCGTGGCGGAGGCAGGCCAGGCCGGTCCGCCCCAGCCGCTGGAACGGCATGAGTTCTACGCCCGCGCGCGGCGCGCCTTCGCCATCGTCGCCACGGGCGAGTGCCGACTCTACGGCAACCTCATCCTCGTCAAGGGCGTGATCCGGCCATGATCCGGATCGACGCGCATCAGCACTTCTGGCGCCTCTCGCGCGGGGACTACGGATGGCTGACACCCCGCCTCGAGCCGATCTACCGCGACTACCTCCCGTGCGACCTCGCCCCGCACCTGACGGCGTCTGGCGTGGACCGCACGGTGCTGGTGCAGGCGGCGCCGACCGCCGCCGAGACGGACTTCCTGCTCGACCTCGCCGGCCGGACGCCGTTCGTGGCCGGCGTGGTGGGCTGGATCGACCTGGAGGCGCCCGGCGCCCCCCAGGCCGTCCGCGCGTTCGCCGCCCGCCCCGGGGCGCTGGGCCTCCGGCCGATGCTGCAGGACCTGCCCGACGACGAATGGCTGCTGCGCCCCGGACTGGCCCCGTCCTTCGCGGCCATGGCCGAGGCGGGGCTCACCTTCGACGCGCTCGTGAAGCCCCGGCACCTGCCTGCGCTGCGACGCTTCCTCGAGCGGCATCCCCACCTGCCGGTCGTGGTCGACCACGGCGCAAAGCCCGACATCGCCGGGCGCGAGCACGCCGCATGGGCCCAGGCGATGCACGCGCTGGCGCGCGAGACGCACGCCGTGTGCAAGCTTTCCGGCCTCGTCACCGAGGCGCGGCCCGACTGGACCGTCGCCGACCTGCGGCCCTACGCCGAGACGCTGCTGGAGGCGTTCGGCCCATCGCGCCTGATGTGGGGCAGCGACTGGCCGGTGGTGAACCGCGCCGCGGACTACGGCCGCTGGGCCGAGGCCACCGAGATCCTGCTGTCCGACCTCCCCGAGGCCGACCGCGCCGCGATCATGGGCGGGACGGCGCAGGCGTTCTATGGGGTTCAGCCTTGATCCGCGCCAAGGACATCCTCCCTGACGACGGCTGCGCCGGCACGCTGGTCGGCCGCATCTGGATGGACGGCGATGCGCCGGGGCCCCGCCCGGTGGCGGTGCGCGACGACGGGCTCTTCGACCTCTCCGCGCTGGCGCCGACGCTTAGCGATCTGTTCGAGATGCCCGATCCCGCGGCCCAGGTCGCCGCGACCCCGGGGGTGCGGCTGGGCAGCCTGGAAGACGCGCTCTCGGCCACGTTCGACGGCCGTCCCGCGCTGCTCGCGCCCTGCGACCTGCAGGCGATCAAGGCGGCCGGCGTGACCTTCGCCCACAGCCTGCTGGAGCGCGTGATAGAGGAGCGGGCCGGCGGCGACGCCCGGGCGGCGGCCGCGCTGCGCGCCGACCTGGCCGAGGCGTTGGGCGACGAGATCGCGAACGTGGCGCCCGGCTCCCCGGCCGCCGCGCGGCTCAAGGCCACCCTGATCGCCAAGGGCCTGTGGTCGCAGTACCTGGAGGTCGGCATCGGCCCGGACGCCGAGATCTTCACCAAGGCCCAGCCGATGTCGGCCGTCGGCGCGGGCGCCCAGGTCGGCCTGCATCCCACGTCGCAGTGGAACAACCCCGAGCCGGAGGTGGTGCTGGCCTGCTCTTCCGCGGGGGCCGTCGTGGGCGCGGCGTTGGGCAACGACGTCAACCTGCGCGACATCGAAGGGCGCAGCGCGCTCTTGCTGTCGAAGGCCAAGGACAACAACGCGTCCTGCGCCATCGGCCCCTTCGTGCGGCTCTTCGACCGGACATTCTCGCTGGACGACGTGCGGGCCGCAGAGCTTCAGCTCACGGTGACGGGCCAGGACGGCTATGTCCTGCGCGGGTCCAGTTCCATGCGCCGGATCAGCCGCGATCCCCTGGAACTCGTACGCCAGACCTGCGGCCCGGAGCACCAGTATCCGGACGGCTTCATGCTGTTCCTGGGCACCCTGTTCGCGCCGACGGAGGACCGCGACACGCCCGGCGGCGGCTTCACGCACAAGGAAGGCGACCGGGTCGTCATCCGCGCCGCGAAGCTGGGCGCGCTGTCCAACGTGGTGACCACCAGCGACCGGGCGCCGCCCTGGCGGTTCGGGGCCCGGGCGCTGATGCGTTCGCTGGCCCGCCGCGGCCTGCTGTGATGGCGCCCGGGGGAGCCGCACGATGAGCGCGCCCGACCGGCTGAACGACGGCGGCGCCGCCGCGCCGCGGCTCCGCAAGGACATGAACTACGTGACGTTCCTCGAGCTGCCCGCCTGGTCCGTCGGGCCCGGGCCGCAGCCGGACGAGGTGATCGCCGCGCTGAGGGCGGCGAACGTCGAGGGCGTGCAGGCGCGCGATCCGGCGCCCTATCTGGCGGCCGGGTTCCGGGCCACGGGCATAGGCCGCATCCTGTCGCCCGCCGACGCCGAGCCGATCGCGCGCCGGGGCGCCGAGCTGGGTCTGGACGCCACCACCATTCACCTCGGCGACGGCCTGGAGACCGACGCCGACGCCGACCGCCTGCTGGGCGCCATGCTGGAGGCCGCCGCGCGTCACGGGCATCCGATGCACCTCGAAACGCACCGGGCCACGCTGGCGCAGGACATGCGGCGCACGCTGTCGCTCGTCGAGCGGTTCCCGGAGGTGCGCTTCACCGCCGACCTCAGCCACTGGTACACGGGGCTGGAGATGACCTACGGCGACTTCGACGCCAAGCTCGCCCGCCTCGGCCCCGTCTTCGAGCGCGTCCGGATGATCCACGGCCGGATCGGCGATCCGGGCTGCTTCCAGGTAGGGATGTCCGTCGACCCGCAGCGCGAGGCCATCCGGCACTTCCGGCAGATGTGGCGCCAGTGCTGCCTGGGCTTCCTCCAGGGCGCCGCGCCCGGCGACGTCCTGCCCTTCGCCGCGGAACTCCTGCCCGCCGCCGTCATGTGGCAGGGCCGCCGCGCGCCGCTGTACTACGCCCGCCTGGCGACCGGCCCCGACGGCGAACTGCGCGAGGAGTCCGACCGCTGGTCCGACGCCGAGCGGCTGTGGGAGATCGCGTCGGACGCGTTCGACGAGGCGCTGGCGTCCACTGCAGGCCCCGCGGCCGTCCAGGCGCACCCCTGACATTCCAATTGCGCGCCGGTCTCGACCGGGCTTCGGCCGGACCCCCGCAGGCCATGCCGCCTCGCCCTCATCGCAAAAATGTTAGTGGACACTAGATTTTTTCGTCAGACGATTTACCTAGTGGTCTCTAGGGATTTCTGAAAGGCCGCGGAGTCGGCCGGAACGGGTTCGAGAGGCGCGCCGCCGATCCGGCCGCGCCTCGCGTGGAACGGGATGTCGGCACGGGGCCGGGAGGGACGAAAGATGAGCAGGAAACTGGCGCTTCTGGTCGGGGCGGCGGTCGTCGGCGCGGCGGCATCGCCCGCGGCGGCGCAGGACGCGGCGGCGCGCGGAGCCACGGTGAGCGAGGTGGTGGTCACCGCCCAGCGTCTCGAACAGAATCTTCAGCAGGTGCCCGTGGCGGTGACCGCCGTCGGCGGCGAGGAACTGCAGAGCCGCAAGCTCAACGACCTCAACCAGATCCAGCTGGTCGCGCCGAGCTTCCAGACCACCACCGACAACGCCTTCTCGCTGCGCGGCATCGGCAGCAACATCTTCCTGCCGACGGTGGACTCCAGCGTGGGCGTGATGGTGGACGACGTCTCCCTGGGCGTGCCGCTGTTCCAGAGCAACGGGGTCTTCAACGACATCGCGCGGATCGAGGTCCTGCGCGGGCCCCAGGGCCTGCTGTTCGGCCGCAACGCCTCGGCGGGCCTCCTCAGCGTCGTCACCAACCGGCCCCGCCTGCGCGAGACCAGCGGCGCGCTGGGACTGGAGTACGCCAACCGCGACACGGCCGACGGCGGCGACTTCGGCGCGGTCGTGCGCGGCACGCTCAACCTGCCGGTCGGCGAGAACGCCGCGCTGCGCATCAACGTGCTGGGGTCGCATCAGGACCCGATCGCCAAGGCCATCGTGACGGCGCCGGCGGGTTCGCACATCGACCAGACCCAGAAGCGGGTCGCCGGCCGGGTGAAGTACCTGTGGGAGCCGTCCGACGCCACCAGCCTCTACGCGGTCGCCGACTACAGCCGCGAGCGTGGGGTCGGGGGCATCTGGGACCGCACGCTGCGCACCCTGGGCGCCGGCACTTACGCCGCCGCGCTCAACCGCATCGGCGCGACGCCGGGGCCCGAGAACCTCCGCTACGGGATCGACTCGGCGTCGGGCAACTTCCGCAGCGTCGATACCTACGGCGTCTCGCTCAGCGTGTCGCACGAACTGTCGCCCGAGCTGACGCTCTCGAGCATCACGGCGTGGCGGCGCTACGACCTGCAGCTCAACCTGGACACCGACTACTCGACCAACAACCTCTTCAACACCAACCGGAACGGCTCGAACAACCGCCAGTTCACCGAGGAGCTCAGGCTCGCGTTCGACTTCGATCGCATCGACGGCCAAGTGGGCCTCTACTACTTCGGATCGGTCAACAACGGCCACACGCAGCTGTTCGCGAACTTCGGCTCGGGCATCCCCAACTTCTTCGGCGGCGACTTCGACTCGCGCAACACGGTCGACAGCGCGGCCGCCTTCGGCCAGGTCAACTTCCATGTCACCGAAGCGCTGACGCTCATCGCCGGCGCCCGCGTGACCCGCGACAAGGTGAAGGTGCGCATCGCGCAGGACTTCGGGACCTACGTGAACGGCCCCGGCCTCTACGGTCCGCGGGGCAACTTCCGGTTCGCCGAGTCCCACACCGACCTCAGCTACAAGGTGGGCGGGCAGTATCAGTTCACGCCGGACGTGATGGGCTACCTGACCTACGCCACCGGCTACAAGGGTCCCGCCTATCCGCAGAACCTCGGCTCCACGGCCTTCAATCCCTACATCGCCCCCGAGACGGTGAAGGCCGTCGAGGGCGGGGTCCGCTCGACCGTGCTCGACGGCCGGCTGCGGTTGAACGTCGCGGGCTTCTACAACAAGTTCAGCGACTTCCAGACCCAGACCTACGATCCGGTCGCCGCGCTCTTCCGCCTGGCCAACGCCGGGGGCGTGCGCTCCCAGGGCGTCGAGATCGACGCCGTCGCGCGTCCGACCGAGTTCCTGACGATCAATTTCGGCGCGAGCCTGATCGACACCGAGTTCACGGATTTCGTGACCACCTGCTACCCGGGCCAGACGGCCGCCCAGGGCTGTGTCGCCGGGCAGTTCCAGGCGAAGGGCCTCGCGCCGGCCAATGCGCCCAAGTTCACGACCACCCTGCAGGCGCTCTACGACATCCCGGTGGGCGCCAACACGCTGACGGTCGAGGGCAACTGGTTCCACCGCTCCGGCGTCAACTTCTCCCCCAACGGCGACCCGGGGACGAAGCTCGGCGACGTGGACATCTTCGGGGCCAGCCTCACCTACCGGTTCAACGAGCGCTACCGCGTGTCAGTCTTCTGCAAGAACTGCGCGGACAAGCACGTGCCGAGCTTCCTGTCGCACGTCACGGCCGACGCCCTGGCGATCCTGCAGTCCTGGAACTTCAACTCGGTGCGCACCATCGGCGCCTCGTTGGACGTGGAATTCTAAGCCGTCCGAACCTCCCCTCGGGCGGACACTCGAGGCGATGGAGCCGTCGCGGCTCCATCGCCTCTCACTCTCCACGCACGTTATGGAAGGCCCTGCGGGCCACGCGGCCGGCTCTTGGCATCCCAGGCGAAGTCAGCGCTAGATTTCGAGATGACCGAGGAATCCCCGGACGCTCCCCCCACCTCAGAAGGCGTCGCCGCGCCCGGGACGCGCCAGCAGCGTGGGCGCAAGCGCCGCGCGGAGATTCTGCAGGGCGCGCGCAAGCTCTTCGCGCAGCGCGGGTTCCGCGGAACGAGCCTCGCCATGCTGGCCGAGGAGATCGGCATCACCGACGCCGGCCTGCTCTACCACTTCCCGACCAAGAACGCGCTCCTGCTCGCGGTGCTGGAGGAGACCGATCAGGAGCAGGAAACCCGCATGGCGGGCGACCTGGACACGGCCGACGCCAGCTACATCGCCTCGTGGGCGGAGTTCGGCCAGGTCCTCGAGGACGACCCGGTGCTCACGGCCCTCGACGTGCTGATGTCGGCCGAGCACCTGGAGACGACGTCGGACTTCAACGAGTACTTCCGGCGGCGCTACGACACGTTCCGCAACCGCCTGGTCCGCTCGTTCGAGGCCGGGCGCGCCGCGGGCGTCTACCGCAACGACTTCGACCCGCACACCGAGGCCGTGCTGATGCTGGCGACCCTCGACGGCCTGCGGCTGCAGTGGTTGCTGAGCGACGGGCGGATCTCGATGGCCGACGCCATGCGCTATTTCATCCGCCACATGGAAGACCGGATCCGGGCGTGAGCGCTGAGCCAGGATTCAGACCGGCTTTGGCATCTTTGCCGGGACGGACGGGCATCGCGTACGGCCCCTAGAGCCTCACCCGTTCAGACGGAACCGTCTGAACGGGAGAATGAGGCTCTGAATCAAGACCTTGAGCGCGCTTCGATCCGAAAACCGGTTCCCACTTTTCGGAACGCGCTCTAGGCGGCCTGCGTCCGCGCCGCCGCCCGCCGGGCCAGGATGAGCGCGCCGTCCTCGGGGGGCGCGGCCGGCGCGGCCAGCGTCGCATCCGGGCGCGCCTCGGCCAGCCGCTGGGCGATGGCGGCGATCAGCGGGGCCCCGCCCTGCGCGATCGTGCCGCCGCCGAAGCAGGCCTGGAACGGCCCGGGCCCCATCCGCGCCGCCATGGCCGCCGTCGCCACGACGTAGTCGTCGACCGCCCGCGCCACGAGGCCGGCCGCCGCCGCATCGCCGGCCTGCCAGGCCGCAAACACCACCGGGCCCAGCTGCAGGACCCGTTCCTTCGCCCGCGGATCGCGCATCATCCAGCGCGGGAAGTCCTCGCCGCTGACGCCGCAATGCGCCAGCACCTGGTCCCGGAGCGCCGTGACCGGCAGGCGGCCGTCCAGCATGCGGGCCACCAGCGGCACGGCCTTCAGCCGAACGTCGAAGCAGTCGGCGATGCCCACGCTGTCGAACACCGCCTCCCCGCCCAGCTGCGCGCGCCAGGCCATGGTCACCTCGGTGCCGTGCTGCACCAGCGTGGCCCTCTCGTGCGTCGCGGCGCCGGCCAGCGCGACGACGCTGTCGTTGACCAGCAGCAGCCGTTCGGCCGGCAGGTCGAGCGCGGCGGCGACCCGGCGATGCTGCTCCAGGAACTCGTCGGGAAAGTCGACGCCGCTCAGCCCGATCGCGACGTGCGCGAGCGCCGCCCTGTGGGGCGCGAGCTCGTCCACCACGCGCCGCAGCACGGCCAGCGGCCGCGGCTCGGGCAGGCCCACGACCGCGCTGGGGTCCGTCCGCAGCCGGTTCAGCACCCCGCCGTCCAGCCCGCCGGAGACGGCCGCGGTCTTGGTCGCGCCGGCGTCGATGCCGATCACCAGCGACGGCGTGGTCCTCACGCCGCGAGGCCCGCTTCGGCCGCGTCGAGCTGGGTCCACAGCGGCGCGCAGTCGACGATGCGGTTCTCGGCCAGCGCCCGGTCGATCGCCATCACCGTCAGGCCGGCCACGAGCGAGTCGGTCACCGAGACGGGGAAGGCCCGCTCACCGTCCAGCGCGGCGACGAGGTCGCGCGCCATGGCCTGGTCCGCGCCCCCGTGGGAGTCGCCGACCGGCCCGCGCCAGCGGAAGGTCTCGATGGCCTCGCGCGTCTCCAGCGGCGTGACCACCATCGTGTTCTGGACGAGGTCGATCGTGATCGCCCCGCGGGCGCCGATCAGGTTCCAGCGGCGCTCGGGGGCGGCGGCGCTGGTGTTCGAGTGGAAGGACAGCCGCACGCCGTTGGCGTACTCCACGATCGCGACCTGGTGATCGGTGACGTCCATGTCGGCCCCGCTGATGTCGGGCGCCGCGTTCCAGCCGGAGAGGCGGCGCAGGATCGCCGGGCCCTGGTCGCGGGACACGTTCGCGGTGTCGGCGGTGAAGATGCGGCGGCCGCCGAAGCTGGCCACCCGGCTCGGCCGCGCGCCGACCATCCGGCCGAGGATGTCGAAGTCGTGGCAGACCTTGTCCAGCATGTACGAGCCGCCCCACTCGACGCGGCGGCGCCAGTTGCGGGCGAGGTAGGCCCCGTGCGCGGGCGGCAGGTGCTCGGTCGCGTCGATGGAGATGATGTCGCCGATCACGCCGTCGTCGAGCCTCTCCAGGGCCGTGCAGACGATCGGCGCCGAGCGCGCGACAAGGCCCACCAGCACCCGCCCTGCGCCGCGCTCGCGCACCAGCCGCGCCGCCTCGAACGACTCCGCCTCGGTGCGCACGATGGGCTTCTCGATGAAGACCATGCCCGGGTGGTCCAGGCTCGCCCTGAGGTGCTCCAGGTGAAGGTGGTTCGGCGAGCCGATCATCACGAGATCGAAGGGACCGTCGGCCAGCAGCGCCGGCACGTCAGGGTAGGCTGCGCCCGCCTCGATGCCCTGTTCCGCGAGCAGCGGCAGGCCCACCGGCGCGGGGTCCACGTAGCCAGCAAGGTCGAAGTCCCAGCCCTCGGCGCGCGCGGCGCGCAGCAGCATCCCGAGCCGCATGCCCAGGCCGATGACCGCGATCCGATGTCGTTTGCGTTGCTGCATGGGAACTCCAGAAGCGTCGGGCAGGCCCGGGTCCAACGGACACTTAGTGGTCACTAGGTGTTTTGACAACCGGCTTTGAGCC
>NZ_JAEUMN010000153.1 GCF_016793225.1 Phenylobacterium sp. | reverse complement strand
GATGAGCGCCATCGACGGGCTCTGGCCCGCGGTCGAGGCCAAGCTCGGCAAGACCATCGAGGCGCGCAAGCCGACCGCCTCGGTGGACGAGGTCCGCGCCGCCACGCTGGACAGCCTGCGCGCGATCATGATGATCCGGGCCTACCGGATGCGCGGCCACCTCAAGGCCAATCTGGACCCGCTGGGCATCGCCACCACGCCCGGCGACGCCTCCGAGCTGGATCCCGCCAC
Organism: Phenylobacterium sp.; assembly: GCF_016793225.1. GTDB lineage: Bacteria > Pseudomonadota > Alphaproteobacteria > Caulobacterales > Caulobacteraceae > Phenylobacterium. Next base: position 1,080 of record NZ_JAEUMN010000153.1, on the reverse strand, counting down.
CTACGGCTTCGCCGAGGCCGACTTCGACCGTCCGATCTTCCTGGACTACGTGCTGGGCCTGGAGACCGCCTCGGTGCGGGAAATCCTGGCGATCCTGCGCCGCACCTACTGCGGCAACCTCGGCGTCCAGTACATGCACATCTCCGATCCCAAGGAGAAGGCGTGGCTGCAGGAGCGGATCGAGGGCCGCGACAAGGAGATCAACTTCACCAAGGAGGGCAAGGTCGCCATCCTGAAGAAGCTGATCGAGGCGCAGGGCTTCGAGGCCTTCCTTCATCGCCGCTTCCCCGGCACCAAGCGCTTCGGCCTAGACGGCGGCGAGGCGATGGTCCCGGCGCTGGAGCAGATCATCAAGCGCGGCGGCGCGATGGGGGTGAAGGACATCGTCATCGGCATGCCGCACCGCGGCCGCCTGAACGTGCTCGCCGCCGTGATGGGCAAGCCGTACCACGTGATTTTCCACGAGTTCCAGGGCGGCTCGTCGCTGCCCAGCGACGTGCAGGGCTCGGGCGACGTGAAGTACCACCTGGGCGCCAGCTCGGACCGCGAGTTCGACGGCAACGAGGTGCACCTGTCGCTGACCGCCAACCCGTCGCACCTGGAGATCGTGAACCCCGTCGTCATCGGCAAGGCGCGCGCCAAGCAGGCCTTCACGCTGCGCGAGACCCCGAGCGCGGGCCGCAGCCACGTTCTGCCGCTGCTGCTGCACGGCGACGCGGCCTTCGCCGGCCAGGGCGTGGTGTCGGAGTGCTTCGCGCTGTCGGGCCTGCGCGGCTACGGCGTGGGCGGGACCATGCACTTCGTGGTCAACAACCAGATCGGGTTCACCACCAGCCCGAAGAACAGCCGCTCGTCGCCCTACCCCACCGATGTGGCGCTGGCGGTCGAGACCCCGATCTTCCACGTCAACTGCGACGACCCCGAGGCGGTGACCTTCGCGGCCAAGGTGGCGACCGAGTATCGCCAGCTGTTCGGCAAGGACGTGGTCGTCGACATGTTCTGCTACCGGCGGTTCGGTCACAACGAGGGGGACGACCCCACGATGACCCAGCCGCTGATGTACGCGAAGATCAAGAACCA
>NZ_JAEUMN010000144.1 GCF_016793225.1 Phenylobacterium sp. | reverse complement strand
GTGCTCGAGCGGGCGGCCGAGGCGGGCGCCACGGGCGCGGGCTACGTGGCCCTGCGCCTGCCACGCGAGATCAAGGACCTCTTCCGAGAATGGCTCGAAACCGACCATCCCGACCGGGCCCGGCGCGTGATGTCGCTCGTGCGCCAGATGCGCGGCGGCAAGGACTACGACGCCCAGTGGGGCAGCCGGATGAAGGGCCAGGGTCCCGTCGCCGACCTCATGAGCGCCCGCTTCGCCGCCGCGAAGCGGCGCTATGGCCTCGACCAGGGCTGGACCGCCCTCCCCCGCGACCGCTTCCGCATCCCCCCGCAACCCGGCGGCCAGATCGACCTGTTCCGCGGGGAATAGGGCTCGCACTCGGTTCGATATCCGCGATTTCAACCACGAATGAACACGAAGAACACGAATAGGCCCCGGCCTCACGGCGCCCGGACACATTCGTGTCCTTCGTGTCCATTCGTGGTTTCCCCCTCCACACCACCACCCCCACGGCTGTCATCCCGGTTTCGCGAAAGCGAAGACCGGGACCCATACGCGCCCGCGTTCGAGGTCCTGGCGCGGCGGCGCGGCCCGGGGTTTGCCTGAGCCGCGGAGTCCATGGGTCCCGGTCTTCGCCTGCAGCGAAACCGGGATGACAAAAGGGGGAGGACTGTCCGCGTTCTTCCGTGAACCCCTCCACACCACCACCCCCACGGCTGTCATCCCGGTTTCGCGCAGCGAAGACCGGGACCCATACGCGCCCGCGTTCGAGGTCCCGGCGCGGCGGCGCGGCCCGGGGTTTGCCTGAGGCGCGGAGTCCATGGGTCCCGGTCTTCGCCTGCGGCGAAACCGGGATGACAAAAGGGTGGGAGGTCTGTGCGTGTTCTTCCGTGGACCCCTCCACACCACCACCCCACGGCTGTCATCCCGGTTTCGCGAAAGCGAAGACCGGGACCCATACGCGCCCGCGTTCGAGGTCCCGGCGCGGCGGCGCGGCCCGGGGTTTGCCGGAGGCGCGGAGTCTATGGGTCCCGGTCTTCGCCTGCGGCGAAACCGGGACGACAAAAGGAGGAGGTCCTTTCGCGTTCCATCGTGGACCCGTTCACGCCCCATCCCCCACAGCTGTCATCCCGGTTTCGCGCAGCGAAGACCGGGACCCATACGCGCCCGCGTTCGAGGTCCTGGCGCGGCGGCGCGGCCCCGGGGTTTGCCTGAGGCGCGGAGTCTATGGGTCCCGGTCTTCGCCTGCGGCGAAACCGGGATGACAAAACGGGGAGGTCTGTCCGTCTTCTTCCGTGTGCTTCCGTGGACAAACCCTCGCGGCCTGGCCGCCGCCCCCAACGCGAAAAACTTGACTCTGCGCAGAGTCCATGTTCCCGTTCTGTTCCCATGTCGCCCGAGATCGAAGAAGCCGACCTCATGCTCGCCCGCGCCGCGAAGAACGCCTTCGCGCGCGCCGAGCACATGCAGGCCCTCTGCCTGGCGGCCGGGACCGTGGCCGAGGCCGCCGAGGCCTCGCGCGCCTGCGACCGCGCCGAGCGGTCCATGCGCCAGCACCTGCTGATGCTCGAGCGCCAGCAGCGCGCCCGCCGGGCCGAGGCGCGGGAAACCGAGGATGTCGCCCTGCGCCGGCGCGAACGGCGCGCCCACGCACTGCGCGGGGCCATGCGCCGGGTGATCTGCGCCGAGCGCGCCGAGGCGGCCGAGCGGCTGGAGCTTCTGGACGCCCTCGAAGACCTGATCGATCCCGAGACCGGGCCCCGCGACATGGCCGACCGGCCGTTCCAGCCCCAGCTGCTGGAGATCGCCGACACCCTGGGGCTCAGCCGCGAGACCACCGCCGGCTGGGTGGACCTGCCCTGCGCCGACGCCCCCTTCGAGGGCGAGCTGGACGAGGAGTCCGGCGACATCTCCCACCTGCCCGAGGACGAGCGCCGCCGCATCCTCATGCGCCACGGCGTGGTCTTCAACAGCTCCTGACCTCCCGCCGGCGCTCCACGCCGCGCGCCGGACCCGGGCGATGAGCCCTTCCAGACCTCCCTGACGCCACGAGACGCGGCGGACGGCCGGGATCGCCTCCCCGCCGCGCCGCCGCATGTCCGCCTGACCACCCTGAACCCCGGTCGTCCCGGCGAATGCCGGGACCCAGATGGAATGGCTCTGAAGCGCCTTCCAGAAGCTCGGAGTCCTTCCTGTCAGAACCTCGCGGCGTAGATCTGGATCCCGGCATTCGCCGGGACGGTCGGAGGGTAAGGCCCGGCGCTAAGTTCCGTCCGGCGCGGGCCGGGTCTCCCGGCGGTCCAGCTGCACCTGGTGCGGATCGGGGAGCGGGGCTCCGCCGTGGGGCCCCACACACATCAGCGGCTGAACACGCCCACCAGCTCCACGTGCGGCGACCACAGGAACTGGTCCACGGGCAGCACCCGCTCGAGCCGGAAACCGGCGTCGATCAGCGTGCGCGCGTCGCGGGCGAAGGTGGCCGGGTTGCAGGAGACCCCGATGACCCGCGACACGGCCGAGCGGGCCAGCTCCGCCGACTGCTCGGCGGCCCCCGCGCGCGGCGGGTCGAAGACCACGACGTCCGTCTTCTTCAGCTCGTCGGCCAGCACCGGACGCCGCGCCAGGTCGCGGGCCTCGGCGGTGACCCCCTTCAGCCCCGGGGCGGTCGCCAGTCCCGCGATCAGGGCCGCCACCGCCTCTGCGCCGAAGTCCGCCGCATGCACCGGCGCGATCTCGGCCAGCCGGAAGGTGAAGGTGCCGACGCCGCAGTAGAGGTCGGCGATGCGGTGCGCGCCCGCCGCCGCGTCAGCCACGAAGCCGGCCATGGCGGCCTCGGCGCCCGGCGCGGCCTGCAGAAAGGCGCCCGCCGGCAACGCGACCCGCGCCGGTCCGAGCCGCACGGTGGGCTGGCGCGCCATGTACGCCATCTCGCCGGCCAGGGTGACCCGCGCCAGGTCGGCGGCCGCGGCGCGCTCGGCCAGCTGCATGCGGGCGTCCGCGGAGAGGCCGCCGCTCCTGGCCTCCACTCCGGTGATGTCGATGTCCAGGCCGGCGTCGGTCACGGTGACATGCAGCGTCGGCGCCGACTTCGGATGCTCGAACAGCGGCGCGGCCAGCGTCCGGAGCGCGGGGATGGCGGCCTCTATCGCCGGGTCCGCGATCGGGCAGACCCGGATGTCGACCAGGTCCCACGACCGGCGCGCCTTGTAGCCCAGCCGCGCGGCCTCGGCGGTTCCACGGCGCGCGTGCAGGCCGACGCGGCGCCGCTCGCCCGGCCCCGCGGCGAAGGCGGGCAGGATCTCGGTCTCGATGTGCTGCCGCGCCAGGGTCCCCCGCAGGCGCTCGACCTTCCAGGCGAGGTAGGGCTCGCGCGCCCAGTGCTGGAGCGCGCAGCCGCCGCAGGCGAAGAAGTGGGGGCACGGGGGCTCGACGCGGTCGGGACTCGCCTCCAGCACCTGGACCAGCTCGCGCCGCTCGCCGGAGCCCTTCGCCAGCACGCCCTCGCCGGGCAGGCTGAAGGGCACGAAGACGGGGCCGTCGGCGACGCCGTCGCCCTCGCCGCCCACCTGGACGATGCGCAATTCCTCGGGCGGGCCCGGCGGCGGTCGCGGGTCGGGACGGCCCTTGAAGCGGCGTTTCGGCGGTCTCATGGCGCCTCCGGAACGCGGCGTGCGGTTAACTCTGGATGAACGAACATGAACGACTTTCTTAGCGCCCGTTCAGGTTCGCCGGCGCATCTTCGCAACAAGCGCCGCCGTAAGGCGGGCACGAGCATCTGATCGAGGGATACCCAATGAAGACCCGCGTCGCCATCGCCAAGGCCGGAGCCTGCGCCATCGCCGGCGCGATCGCCCTCGCCTCCGGAGCCGCCCAGGCCCAGTCCTATCCCGCGGCCGGACCCGGCTCGCCGGGCTACAACTACGACCCCTGCCGCCGCGACGCCAACCAGCGCGGGACGGCCGGCGCCCTGATCGGCGGCGGCATGGGCGCGGTGATCGGCTCGAACGCCGCCGCGCGCAACGCGCGCACCGAGGGCGCCCTCCTGGGCGGCCTGCTGGGCGCGATCGCGGGCGGAGTCATCGGCAACAAGACCGCCGCCTGCACGTCCTCCACGCGCTACACCTCGACGGCGTCGGCGCCCCCGCCTCCGCCGCCGCCCGCGCCCGCGCCCGCCTACTACGAGCGCGACGCCTACGCAGACCGGGCCGACCGCGACGCCCGCGAGGACGCCTGGGTCGACGAGCGCCGCCCGCTGGCCAGTGACCGCGGGCCCGACGCCGAGAGCTGCACGCTCGCGGAAAGCCCCATCTACATGCCTGACGGCCGCACCCAGACCCGCTTCGTCCGCGTCTGCCGCGACGCGAGCGGAAAATACGCCGTCGTCGACTGATCAGGTTCCAGGCCAGTAACCCTGGGGCCGCGCCTGCGTATCGGGCCGGCCCCGCTTCTTTCCAGGGTCACCGCCGCGCCCAGAGCAGGTGCTCCCGAGCGCCCTCCCCGCCCGCGATGGGACTGTCGGCCGTCGCCTGAACCGTCCAGCCGGCGCCGCCCAGGAACGCGGAGACGCCGGCCAGCGCCGCGGCATGGGCCTCCGGATCGGTGACCAGGCCGCCCTTCCCCACCCGACCGGGCCCCACTTCGAATTGCGGCTTCACGAGTGCGACGAGATCCGCGCCCGGCCCCGCCAGCGCCAGCGCGGCCGGCAGCGCCTTGGCCAGCGAGATGAAGCTGATGTCGGCGACGATCAGGCCCGGGGCCTGGTCGATCGTGTCGGGCGTCAGGCGCCGCGCGTCCGTGGCCTCCAGGTTCACGACGCGCGCGTCGGCGGCCACCCGCGGGTGCAGCTGACCCCGGCCGACGTCCACGGCGTAGACCCGCGCCGCGCCGCGGGCGAGGCAGACCTCAGTGAAGCCGCCGGTGGATGCGCCCACGTCCAGGACGACGCGGCCCTCCACGGCGATCGGCCAGACATCGACGCATGCGCCAGCTTCAGCGCGCCGCGGCCGACCCAGGGATGGGCCGCCTTCGCCTCGACCACCGCATCGTCGGCGATCAGGTCCGAGGCCTTGGCGATCGCCCGGCCGTCGGCGGTGACCTGGCCGGCCTCGATCGCCGCGCGGGCCTTGGCGCGGCTCTCGAAGAGCCCCCGCGCGACCAGCAGGAGGTCGGCGCGGGTCTTCAGGCGCCGGTGTCCTGGAAGAGCTTCTTCAGCTCGCTCTTGAGGATCTTGCCGTTGGCGTTGCGCGGCAGGACCTCGTTCCAGAACCGCACCTCGACCGGCACCTTGAAGGCGGCCAGTCGGCCGGCCACGTGGGCACGGAGTTCATCCTCGGTGGCGTGCGCGCCCGGCTTCAGCGTGACCACCGCCGCGGGCTCCTCGCCGAGGGTCCGGTGCGGCCGCGCCACCACGGCGGCGTCCATGACCGCGGGATGGTCGTAGAGGACGTTCTCCACCTCGACGCAGTAGATGTTCTCGCCGCCCCGGATCAGCATGTCCTTGGCCCGGTCGATGATGAAGCAGAAGCCCTCCTCGTCGATCCGCGCCAGGTCGCCCGTCCGCACCCAGCCGTCCACGAACGTCTGCGCCGTCGCCTCGGGCTTGTTCCAGTAGAGCCGGCAGTTCATCGGACCGAACGACCAGAGCTCGCCCACCTCGTTCGGGCCAAGCACCGTCCGGCCGTCCGCCGGATCGCGGATCTCGATCCTGGCCACCGCGGCGGCCGGGCCGCAGCTGTCGGGGCGGTGGAGGTAGTCCTCGGCGCCGTTCGAGGTCACGGTCGCGCAGGTCTCGGTCATCCCCCAGCCCTGGCCCGGCTGGGACTTCGGGAACACCTCGGCGAGGCGCTTGACGAGCTCGGGCGCGGACGGGGCGCCGCCGTACGAGACGCTCTCCAGCGAGGAGAGGTCATAGTTGGCCCGCGCCGGGTGCTCGATGAGCTGCCAGGCGATGGTCGGCACGCCGCCGGCCAGCATGATCCGCTCGCGCTCGATCAGCTCGAAGGCGCGGATGACGTCCCACTTGTGCATCATCACCAGCTTGCCGCCGGAGAAGAGCGTGGGGTTGAGCACCGCGAAGCAGCCGGTGACGTGGAAGAACGGCACGCTGAGCAGGGCCGAGCGCTGCGGCGCCGCGGGATCCGGCTGGGGCGGCGCCTCGCCCTTGCGCAGGAAGCTGCGGGCCGAGGCGGCGGCGGCCGTCAGGATGTTGCAGTTCACCGCCCGCTGCGTCGCGAGCGCGCCCTTCGGCTTCCCGGTCGTGCCCGACGTGTAGAAGATGGTGGCGTCGTCCTCCGGCCCCACCTCGGCGGGCGGAAGCGCCTGGTCAGGCAGGCTCCCCCACGCCTCTGCGCCGCCGAGGACCGCCTCGAGCTTGGTCACATAGGGGTGGGCCAGTTCCTCGTCCCGCGTGCGGCTGACGTAGACACGCCGCAGATCGGGGCAGTTGGGCAGGTGCTCGACGAGGCGCTCGTAGCGCTCGTAGTCCATCACCGCGACCTTCGTGCCCGAGTCGGTCAGGCCGTACTCCAGCTCGGCCCCCGTCCACCATGCGTTCAGCGGCGTCACGATCGCGCCGAGGCTAGCGGCCGCGTAGAAGGCCACGACCCACTCGGGCAGATTGCGCATGATGATGGCGACGCGGTCGCCCTTGGCCACGCCCTGCGCCTGCAGCTCGCGCGAGAAGGCCGAAACGGCGCGGTAGAACGCCTCGTACGAGACGCGCTCGTCCTCATAGACCAGGAAAACGCGCTCCCCGTGGGCGCGGCTGGCCTCGACGACGGCGCGCAGCGAGGGCGGCAGGTTCTTCCACACCTTGGTGCGTACGCCGCGGATCTCGATCTCATCGATCTCCAGGGGAGAGCCCGGCGCGCCCAGCAAGGCGTGCGCCTGGGCGATCGACATGGCGGGCCAGGCGGCCGGCGACGGGGCCTCGGACATCTACGCATCTCCCTTGTGGCGCAAGGTAACGCCCGCGCCTGACGGCGGGTGATCAAGCACAACGTCACGGGCGAGGCAAACGGACCCGGCGGCCCCGGCGCCGGCGGGCCGTGCCAAGGCGATCCGAGGCCGTTGACGGCGCCGGCGCCAGGCGATACTTGCGACTAATTCGCAATTTCATTCGAGACAGATCCCTTGACCGCGCCACGCCTCCTCCCCCTCGCCCTGGCCTTCGCTGGGGCCGCCGCCGGCTACGCCCAGGCGGCCGACGAGGCCGACGCCGGGCGCATCCTGGAGGAGCTGGTGGTCACCGCCGACCGCGGCTTCGCGGCCCGGACCGTGCAGGTGGGCGCCTTCCGCAATGCGCGGGTGATCGACACGCCGCTGACGGTCAACGTGATCTCCCGCGACGTCCTGGACG
>NZ_JAEUMN010000126.1 GCF_016793225.1 Phenylobacterium sp. | reverse complement strand
CGTGCGGCCCAAAGCCTGTGTGCGCCGTCGGCCACGATGACGTCGCTCCCGGCCATCTCGATGCGGCGGCGCTGGACACTCGCCGGCGGAAGGTCCGGCGAAGGACGGACAACGCCATAGCGCACCGGCGAAGGCTCCCCTGACGGACGCTCCGCGGTTCAAGTCCGCCACTGCCGTCCTTTGCAGATTCCGAATATGTGCGCGGTATGTGACAGTTCTGTGAAACCTCGATGCCGCTGTCATGAAAGACGAGGTCGGCTGATGATAAGTCGAACCGCCCTAAAGTGTCGAAAAACTGTTGCATAGACGCGATATACGTTGTCGTTTGTCTCCGAAGAGCGGCTCGCGAGCCGCCAAGTCCGGAGGAACGCCCATGCGCGCCATGCTCTGCGCCGCCGTCTTTTCGGCCATGATCGCCGGTCCCGCCCTCGCGCAGCCCGCCCCGGCGCAGGCCGGCGAACCCGGCGCGAAGCCGTCCAGGACCGTCTACGTCTGCGACAAGTCGGCCGCCACGCGCCGCGGCTTCGAGCGGGAGTTCGGCGTCGCCGCGCAGTTCGTCAAAGCCGATCAGGCTGCGGCTACGGGCGGGTCGTGGGCTGCGCCGAAGTGCATCACGGCCGCCGAGGCCCGCAAGCTCAAGCGGGAGCTCGCCAGCGCGAAGTAGCCGTCAGCGCGGCTGCTCCGACGCGGGGTCGTTCCCCAGGGTTGAGGTCTCGCTCAGCGGCAGCGGCTCGGGCGGCGTCCCGGCGCGCACAGCCCGCACCATGGTCTGGATGGTCTCGATGACCACCTCGGGACGCTCGTTCATGACCAGGTGCGACGACAGCACGGTGCGCTGCGATCCGCCGCGCGAACCCAGCGCTAGGCGCACGTGCTGCAGCTCCCACATCGAAACGGGCTTCTCGAAGCCGACCTGCTGTGCGGCCGCCGCTGTCTCCGAGGCGGTGAGGACGTACATCGGGATCTCGTCCAGCAGGCCGCCCATCCGGTTCACGGCCTCGGATGTCCGTCCGAAGATCGCGTCGAGCTCGGAGAGCTGGCCGAGCCACGTGGCGGGATTGCGCGCGATCTCGCGCGTCCGCACATCGGCGCGCGCCGGCGCACAACCCTCCCAATCCGGCGCGGCCTCGGGGGGCTGAGGTTGCGCCTCGGCCGCCGCCAGGCAACGCCGCAGCCGCCGGCGGATCCCGTCGAGGCCGTCGCGTCCGGGCGGGGCGCGGCCCTCCACCGTCGGATCGACCAGCACGAACCCCCGCACCTCTCCGGGCCGGCGGCCGGCGAAGAGGCGGCCGTACAGCCCGCCGGCCGAGTGACCGGCCACCACGAACGGCCCTTCGATCCCGGCGCGCTCCAGGGCCGCGTCGAGATCGCGCGCGATGGCGGCGCCGTCGCGGGGGAGGGGGCCCGGATCGCTGAAGCCATAGCCGGCGCGATCGTAGGCGCAGACGCGCGTCGTGCGGCTCAACTGCGGCTGCACGCGCGCCCAGGCCGCCGAGCTTGCGCCGAAGCCGGATTCGAGGATCACCGTCGGCGAGCCGCGGCCGGCGCAGCGCAGGTTGATGCGGCGTCCGTCCTCCAGTTCGACCAGTCGGCCGGGCCGCCCAAAGGCGCCGGTCGCCGCGTCCACCGCCGGGGCGGAGCCGCAGCCGGCGAGGAAGGCGGCGACGGCCGCCAGCAGCAGCGCGCCGCTCAGCCGGCTGCGTTTCGTACCCGCACAGGTCATCGCCGGGCGTTAGATCAGGAAATCGCCGTGGCGGCACGGGTCTTGCTCAGGTGCAGCGTCCGTTTGACCGAAACGGACGGCTCGGGGACGATTGCGCCCGCCGGGCTTCCTGATACGTAAGAGCGCTACACGGAACACGGAGCAACCTGGTGGAAACCGTCTACGATTGGATCACCGTGGCGATCTTCGGCGGCCTCGTTGTCCTGTTCCTGCACCGCTCGGTGCAGCCGGGCGAGCCGCAGGATCACATCCTACAGTACCTGCCCCCATCCCTCGGCTGCATGGCCGCCAACTGGGTCGGCAACCCTGAACCCAGCGGCATGGGCAACGGCCTGCTGTCGTTCCTCATCGTGGCGGCCGTGCTGATCTACATCCTGATCGTGCTCAAGCCGTTCGGCTTCGACTTCAAGTTCCCCGGCAAGCGCTGAGCCGCGCGCGGGCGTTGACGTCGTGAAATCGCGGCGGCCGTCGGGTCGCCTCGAACCCTTGCCCTGAAAGTCGTCGCAGGCCGCCTGTCGCGGCGCCGCCCCGGCGTATGGACGCGACGGGCGCCGTGGCGTGCCGGAGATGGCGGTGTTGCCGCTCGGCGGCCGCGGCATGCGCCACCGTCTCGCCATTAAGTATTGGCTCAACATAGTCATAAATGTGGCGCTAAATTGTCAGCCTACATTTCGGCTAGACTTGGCGTGCGCAATCGTCGCACCCTCTAGATCGATCCGAACAATCATCGTAACGACTCCGCAATTTCAACGACGTCCTCTCTAGGGGCGCGTTACGACGGATTTCGTCTGTCCGTAGTGTGCGCGGACAACTACAACCGTAATTGTGGAGAGTATTCGTGGCGGACATGCTCGTGGCAAACTCGTCTCAGCTCAGCGCCGTGCTGGCGTCCGCCAAGGGGGGCGACGTCATCAGGCTGGCGCCGGGGAACTACGGCGATGTCAGTATCGCGGGAATGACCTTCGCTACGGACGTGACGATCACGTCCGCCGATCCGGCGCGTGAGGCCGTTCTTCGTTCGTTGACCGTCGCGGGGTCGTCCGGGCTCAGCTTCAGCAACCTGACAGTGAACTTCACGCCCAACGCCGCCACCACCACCTATTCCTCCGCCGTCAAAATCAGCGCGTCGAGCGACATCAGTTTCTCGGGGGGGACGATCAAGGGCGGCGGCGCAGTGACCGGGGTGCCGAGGACCGCCGCGGACACCGACTCGACGGGGAACGTGCTCGGCCTTCCAACTGCCCGGGCCGTCTCGATCGAGCGGTCGAGCGATGTCCGCATCGACGGCAACGACATCTCGAGCTTCTTCAAGGGCGTCGTGCTCTACAAGGTCTCGGGCGTCGCGATCCGGGGCAACCACATCGAGGACATGCGCACCGGCATGGTCACGGGCGCCGAGGTCAGCCGCATGGTCGTCGACGGGAACACGCTCTCGTCGTCGCACCCTTGGAACTGGGGCAAGGGCGATCACGCCGACTTCATCCACTTCTGGACAAACAAGTCCCAGGGCGCCGCCAGCACCGACATCCGGATCACCAACAACCACATCGAACAGGGCGACGGGATCGCGATCCTTGGCATCTACCTCGACGACAACGGCAACAACGTCGGCTTCCGGGGTGTGGAGGTGTCGGGGAACGTTCTCCTGAACGGCAACTCGATCGGCGTGCGCCTCGAGAACACCTCCGCGTCGACCATCCGCGGCAACGTCTTCCTGCAGACGCCCGGAGAGGACAACAAGCCGCCCGGCATCTACCTGACCGACAAGACCCACCACGTGACGGTCGTGGACAACATCCTGGGCTTCATCACCGATGTGCAGAACACCAATGCGGGTCACATCGGGAGCAACACGATCGCCCAGCCCGTCGATGCGTCCCTGCCGGGCTACTACGACAGTGTCGTCCTGGAAACCGTCGCAGACCTCACGGGCAGCGCGGCCGTGAACTACGTCCTGGGCGCCCTCGGCGACGGGGAGCCTGTGGTGGCGACGGACGTGACCGCAGACCAGAAGCTGGCGGCCAAGAGCAACGCCGACACCCCGCTGCGGGGGGGGCTCGGAAACGACACGCTGGTCGGCCTCGGCGGCAACGACACGCTCAATGCCGGCGAGGGCAACGACCTTCTGACGGGCCGCGGCGGGAACGACCATCTCATCGGGGGCGGGGGAGCCGACCGCTTCGTCTTCGCCGGCAGCTATATCGGCAGGGGCGGCACGGATCTGATCGCGGACTTTTCGCGCGCCGACGGCGACCGCATCAACGTGCACTCGATCGATGCCAACAGCCTGATCGCCGGCGACCACGACTTCAGGTTCCTCGGCGCCGGCGCCTTCACGCGCAACCCCGGCGAACTGCGGTACGAGGCGGTTTCGAAGACGGAAGTGCGGGTGATGGGCGATCTCAACGGCGATGGCGTCGCCGATTTCGCCATCCGCGTCGTGGGCGTCGGCACGATGACGGCGAGCGATTTCATCCTCTGACGGAACGACGGCGGCCGTGGCCGGCGCGTCTCAGGACGCGGCGGCCCGGCGACGGCTGGCGAACTCGGCGAACCGGTCGGCGGCCCACCAGGTCGCGAGCCCCAAGGCCACCGCTGCAATGAGGTTCACCCCCAGGTTCTTCACGCCCAGCTTCCAGTAGAGCAGCCAGAGCGGCGCGACGTGTGTGAGGTAGATGTAGAAGCTGGCTGCGGCCACGGCGCCGACGAGGCCGTGCAGGATCGAAGGGACCGGGATGCGTCGCATCCACAGCATCCCGACCGCACTGGCCGAAAGCCACACGGCGTGGGCGTAGCTCGAGGGCTGGGGGTAGGGCTGCCACAGCCCGGGCACGCCCACCACGGAGAGCACGGCAAGCGCCAGCAGCACGCCCGTCATGAGCGTGCGGCGAGCCCGTGTCACGGCTTCGTTGACACACCAGCCGACGGCGATGAGAAGAAGCGTCGAGTCCGGCGTGCGGTTGACGAGGTGATCGTGCTGGAAGATGGCGAAGGCGGCGCATTTCAACACCGTTGCAGCCACCAGGAACGCCAGTCCCGCTCTCCACGGATCGGCTGCGATGGCGCGTCGGACCGGGGGCAGCAAGGTGATCGCCGAGACGATCACGAGGGACTGGATGATCGCTTCGAGGAACCAGAACGGCTCGAGGAGTGAACTGAAGCGCCCGAAGAAATTGCTGACGAGGAGCAGGGACGGAACATCGAAGTCCTGCTTGGCGGCGAGGTAGAGCACCAGGAGCAGGTAGTAGGGCAGGATGATCCGACGCGCGAACGAGAGCGTGAACTCGAAGGCGCGGCCCTCCCTAAGGCGGGCTTTCTGGTAGCGGGCCAGGTTGTAGCCGGCGAGGATGAGCAGGACCTCGGCCCCGCCGCCGACCACCAGGTCCGACGCATGATTCACGACCACCGCCAGGATGGCGAGCATCCGCAGGACCACTTCGGTTTCCAGCGTGCGCAGGCTCCACCAGCGGCGAGGCTCCGAGAGAGGCTGCAAAGCCGTCAGGTCCCGCAGACTGAGCTGCTCCCAATCCTCCGGCAGGAAGCCGAGGATCCTCTCGAGGTCCAGCGACATGGAAACGTAGTTGAGCGAGTCCCCGCCCAGGCTGACGAAGCTGTCGTCGGCCTTGATGGTCTTGCCGGGAAACGCATGCGCGAAGGCGGCGTCGATGGGGTTGGCTGACGAGGGGGCCTCCACCGGGGCGCCAGACGCGCGCGCGCGGGACTGGCGCAGGATGGACTGGTAGTCGACCTTTCCGGACGGGAGCGTCGGGAGTTCGCTCCAGGTGGCCACGTGGAACACGCTGGCCGGGATCTTGTAGTCCGTGGACAGCTGACGCCCGACAACCGCAGGGTCACCGTCCTCGGTCAGCGCCACGTAGATCAACTCGTCGTCGCTGACGACGACGCCCCGCACGCCCAGCTGGCCGAGCCGCGCCTCGACCTCGTCGAGGCTGATCCTCAGCCCGAAGATCTTCGCGAAACGGCTCTTGCGCCCCGTGATCCGATAGAGCCCGTCCGCGGACCTGACGGCCAGATCGCCCGTATGGAGCTCATCCAGGTCCCGACCCCGCGCGAGATCGTCGGCGGCCGTCGCATAGCCCATCATGACGTTTGGGCCGCGGTACACCAGCTCCCCGGCTTCCTCGACGCCGTCCAAGGCGCCGCCGTCCTCGTCGATCAGGCGGAACTCGCCCCCCGGGATCGGCCGGCCGATAGCCTCGGGGCGATCGAGGACGACGTCGGGCGGCAGGTATGCCATCCGGGCGGTCGCCTCCGTCTGCCCGTACATGACGAAGAATTGGACGCCGCGCCCTTTCGCCCACTCCGCCATCCGCCGCACGAGTTCGGGCGGCAGGCGCCCGCCCGCCTGGGTCAGCGTCCTGATCGTGGCCGGGGCTCTATCCCGGAAGTGCACGCGTTCGAGGAGCTCATAGGTGTAGGGCACGCCGGCCAGTGATGTGGCGCCCTGGCCTTCGACGAAGCTCCAGAACGCGGGTTCGACCACAGACTTGTCGGTGAGCAGGACGGTCGCGCCCGCCAGCAGGTGAGAATTGATGACGGAGAGGCCGTAGCTGTAGTGGAACGGCAGCGAGGTGACGGCTCTGTCGTCCGCGGTGATGCCGAGGTACTCCACGATGGACCGGGCATTGGCCTCAACCGCATCTCCGCTCAGGCGAACGAGCTTCGTCGCCCCGGTGGTGCCGGAGGTCGAGAGCAGGACGGCCAGCTCGGGGTGCAGCTCGGGACCTGCGGCGTCGGTCAGGGTCAGGCGCCACTCGGCGCCGACCAGGGCGTAGCGCGCATCCGGCCGGAAGGCCTCGACCAGCCGCGAGTGATCTCCTCCGGCCGCCGTCAGGATCACCGGATGTCCGGCCCGCAGCGCGCCCAGGTATGCGGCCAGGGGCTCGAGGGCGTTGGCGGCTTCGATCAGGAGCAGGCGGCGCTGGGCGCCCAGCCGTGCGGCGAACGCGTCCGCGAGGCCGGCGAGCTCGGCGTACGTCACCGTACGGCCGGCGTCCGTGACGACGGCCGCCGTCGATCCGAAACTCTCGAGGTCACGCGCGAAGGCGCAGCCGGGCTTGCCTGCGGCTGTGCTCACAGCTGCGGCCCGGACCGCTCCCGGGAACGTCGCAGCGTCTCCCCGGTTCGCCTGGCCGACCCGGCCGACACAAGGTAGGCCAGTTTCCTCATGCGCGACGGATGGCGATCTGCGACTTGGTGAGCCCCAGGACGCGCTCCGAGACGTGCTGCGCATCCGGGAACAGCAAGCGGAACTGCCGCCGGTCGATGAGCTGAGTGCCGTCCAGGACGCCGAAGGCGGCGTCGAGGGACTTCGCCTTGCCGGAGTAGGTCACGGGGAACGTCGTCATCACTCGAGCGGCCAGCGGGCGCGGCATCCAGTGGATCATGGGCGCCCGGTAGAAGTGCGGCTCGATGGGGAACCAGTAGTACGGGGTCTGCACGTAGTAGCTGCGGCCGACGCGTCGCGTCTCGCTCGCGAACTGCTTCATGCGGCTCCAGTTGCCCACGTGCTCGATCACCGAGTTCGAGTGCACCAGGTCGAAGCCGCCGTCAGGGTAGGCCGAGAGGTCGCAGGCGTCGCCGACCACCGCCTCGAACAGGGTGGCGTCGGCGCCTTCCGCCTTCAGCTCGAAGGCCGTCACGTTCATCACGACGACTCGGGCGTCGACGTCGCGCAGGAAGTCCAGGCCCACGCGCCGCCAGTACTCGACCGATCCCCCTACATCCAGGATGCGCAGCGGTTTGCCGCCGCCCGCTATGCCGCCGATGAGTTCGCGCAGCCGCAGGTCCCGCTTTTGCCGGAAGCGGCTGGACAGGGACGTCGGATCTGCCGTGTCGGCGAGCCGCAGACGGGTCTTGTGATTGGCGGCCGGCGCGTCGTTCATCAATTCGATCCGAACTGTGTAATAGGAGGCCCTTCATCAGAACGCCGCCAAGCCAGGATTGACGGTCGAACTGTGACGGAGTCTAGAGCGCCGCCGAGCCGAACAGGAATCAGCGGCCGATATTTTAGGTGAGGACGTAAATGATCGCCTACCCTGAGAGCTTCGACCGGCAATTCACGGTCGCTCGGTGCGGGGTGGTGACCCCTCCGGCGGGAAGCCAGACGGCGGTGCTGAACGACCTCGAGGTCGTCACGATCGGGCGGATCCCGCTCCGGCGGGTCTACGCGGCGGACGGCGCGCTGCTCGGCGGCTTCCTGGGTTTCCCCGTGGACTATCGCCGGGGCGCGGTGATCCAGGAGGACATCCGGCTGGACGCCCCGGCGCCCAGCGCTGCGCAACTGGACGCATTCGTCGAGGATTTCGTCTTCGGCCACTCGGGCAGTTTCCTCTTCATCCTCGACCAGCCGACGGCGCGCCGGGTCTACCTGGACGCGGATGGGTCGCTTTCCGCCGTCTATGACGCGGAACGCAAGGTCTGTGCCGCGACGGCGGGCCTGTTGCTGGACCGCGAGGCGTACGACGCTCGGTTCCGGCGCGAGCTCCACGAGTTCCTGAATGTGCGCGCCGACGGCTGGTTTCCGGCCGGCCTGACGGCGCACGTCGGGATCTCGCGGCTGATGTGCAATCACTACCTGGACCTGGACGAAGGCCGTACGCACCGTCACTGGCCCACCGGCCAGATCGCCATCACCGACGATCCCGATGCGGCTATCCGGCGGATCAACGCCTCCATCGTCGACACGGTCCGCGCGCTTCACGCGGGCGGTAGGCTGACGACGACGCTCACGGCCGGCAACGAGACGCGAATGATCCTGGCGGCCTGTCGCGAGATCAAGGATCAGCTGAACTTCTACACGGTCGACAGCGTCGAGACGCGGCTCGACGCCAAGCGCGCGCAGGAACTCGCCAAGCGCTTCGGACTCAATCACCGCCTGCTGCCCATCCGCTACGCCACGCCCGAGCAGGCGGAACAATGGCATGCGCGCGCCGGCCACAGCATCGGCGGTCCGAACATGCTGAGCTTCCCGACCGTCGAGGCGCTGGCGTCGTTCGACTTCGTTTCCGGAGGACTCGGGGGGGAGATCGGGCGCGCCTTCTTCTGGCGGCCCACCGACACCGAGGCGAGCCAGCACTCCGCGCACGACATCGCCGTCCGTTTCGGGATGCCCATCAGCCCCGAAGTCGTCTCGGCGGTGGAGCAATGGATGGCGACGGTCCCGCCCGTGGACGGCTATCTGATGATGGACCTTGCGTACCTTGAGCTTCGCATGAGCTGCTGGGCCTTCGCGCAGGCGTACGCCACGCCGGACAACTATGCGATCCACCCCATGATCTCCCGCGAGGCGTTCGCCGCCATGCTGTCGCTGCCGCCCGACTGGCGGCGCACCAACCGAATGATCATCCGGGGCATCGAGCTGGCCTGGCCCGAGCTGCTTAGCCTGCCGATCAACCGCTACGGGGACTATCGCGACGTCCTGAGGCCGCTCGGCCGCGCGATGCGGAACCCCAACCTCGTGATCAAGAAGCTGCGCAAGCGCTTCGGCTAGCGGTCGAGGCCGTAGCGATAGAGCACGCGCAGTCCGACGTCGCCGACGCCGGGGTTGTAGCGCCCGGCGAGGCGGCCGTGGCTCAGGTGAATCCAGGAGAGTTCGAGCGAGAGCCGCCGCGTGGCCTTGTAGCCGATGGAGAGTTCGGGCTCGAAGAGCACGCGTGAGCCCAGGTCGAGCTTCGTCTGGAAGTCGTTCAGACGCTTCAGGCGCTCCGCAGGGCTGATGCCCGGCTCGTCCGGGGAAGGGAACGCCACCCGGCCGTCGTGGATCGCCAGACCGAGGCCGGGCTGGACGTAAAGGCGCTTCGTCAGGTCGAACCGCCAGGCGAGGCCGCTGGCGACGTAGTTGACGCCGCCCGAGGTGTTGAGCCCCGCCAGCAGGTGCACGCGCGGCCGGCCGAGGAACGCCAGTTCGTCGAGGGCCGTCGTCCGCACGCCGCCGACGATCTGCGCCCCGTCCTCGAACTTGCCGTAGGAAATGCCGTCGTCGATGTCGTGAGCGTAGACGCCGACGAAGGCCTCGCCGGCGGTGGCGGGACCGGCAAAGAGGATGGCGGCCACGAAGGGGACGGCGAGGCGTGACATGCCGTCCCTTCTAGCGGAGCCGCCGCGCCGTTGTCAGCGTACGGCTCCGCTGTCGCCGAGGAGGCAGGGCGCGGTGCGCAGGATGATGGCGACGTCGAGCCAGAAGGAGCGGCGCTCGACATACTCGAGGTCGAGGGCGACGCGGCGGCGGACATCCTCGGGCGTGTCGACCGGACCCCGGCTGCCGTTGACCGCGGCCCAGCCGGTGAGGCCCGGCTTGATCCGGTGCCGGTGGGCATAGGTCTCGACGAGCTTCGAGGCCTCGGCGCCGCCGCTGAGCATCCCGATGGCGTGGGGCCTGGGGCCCACGATCGACATCTCGCCGGTGATGATGTTGAAGATCTGCGGCAGTTCGTCGAGGCTCGTCTTGCGGATGAACCGGCCCACGCGCGTGACGCGGTCGTCGTCGGCGGTCACCTGGCGGGCCGCCTTGTGGTCGGTCGCCTCGACCCGCATCGAGCGGAACTTCCAGACCAGGAACTCCTCGTTCATGTAGCCGTGGCGGCGCTGGCGGAAGAAGACGGGGCCGGGGCTGTCGAGCTTGATGGCGACCGCCACGGCCAGCATCAGCGGGGCGAGGGCGATCAGGCCCATCACCGAGAGCGTCAGGTCCAGGACGCGCTTGGCGGCGAGGTAGCCGGACTTCTCCGGAGTCCCCGAGATGTGCGCGAGGTCGAAGTCGGCGACGCGACCGACAGCCTGGGCCTCGGTTTCGTCGTCGGCGTCGTCGAGGAGGAGCGAGATCGGGTTCGGGATCGGCGCCAGCCGCTCGAGCAGTTCGGCGATGCGCCCGCTGGCCTTGGGCGGCACGGTGATCACGATGCGGTCGACGAAAGGCAGGATGCGGTGGTCGATCAGGTCGGCGGTCTTGCCGAGCACGGGGACGCCCGCCACTTCCGGGCCGACCCGGTCGCGGCGGTCGTCGAAGATGCCGAGGATGTTGACGTCACGGGTCCTGAGCGCGCGCCGGATCAGGCGTTGCGCGGCCGACGTGCCCCCTACGATGATGAGGTTCGGGGTGATGTGCCCCTTCCTGCGCAGCGTGCGGACGACGGCTCGCCAGGCGATGTGGCTCACGCACAGCGCGGTCGCGGCCGCGGCCACCCAGATGGTGCAGGCGATCATCGGGAAGGCCGGGTCGAAGGCCGCGTAGAGGGCCCCCGCGCCGCCGCCCGCCGCGGCGGCCGCCAGCAGCAGGCGGCCGAAACGGCGGCGCGCGCGCTCGCGCGCGTTCATCGAATAGGCGCCGGTGGCGACGAGCAGGAAGAGCGCCAGCATCGGCGCGCCCAGCCACATCACCTCGGGAAGCCGGGTCAGGAGCGTCGCGACGCTCGACGCCGCCATCAGAGCCGCGACGTCGCCGGCCTGGAACAGGCGCGCCAGGCCCGCGCCGGAAATGCGCGACCGCACGCTGTGCAGCTGCGCCGGACGCAGCGGGCCACGCCGATGGACAGGCGCGGCGTCCTGAGTTTCAGGAACGGCGCGGAAGGCGCCGGTATCGTCGGCCATTCTGGCCTCCCCAACCGTCTCGGGCGCGACCCTAGCCGGGGGCTCTGAGCGATCGGTTAACCGGGATCAGTAGGCGCGTTCGTCGCCGAAGATCAGCGGCAGGGTCCGCCACACGATCTTCATGTCGAGCGCGAAGGACCAGGTATCGATGTACTCGTTGTCGCTCTGGACCCGGTCGATGATCGCCTGCGGGTCGCGGACCTCGCCACGGAAACCGCAGACCGCGGCATAGCCGGTCAGGCCCGGGCGCGCGCGGAAACGCTGGTCGTAGCCGGGCACCGTCTTGCTCCAGGCCTCGTCGTGGGCGACCGCGTGCGGCCTCGGGCCGATCAGCGACATGTCGCCCTTCAGGACGTTCAGCAACTGGGGCAGCTCGTCGAGGCTGAACTTGCGCAGGATCGACCCGAGCGCCGTGACCCTGGCGTCCTGTCGGGTCGCCTGCCGTACGACGTCGCCGTCCTCGGCCACGGTCATGGTGCGGAACTTGTAGACCGTGAAGATCACGCCGTTCAGGCCCGTGCGGCGCTGCCGGAAGAGCGCCGGACCAGGCGTCTCGACGCGGACGAGAACAGCGATCGTGAGCAGGAGGGGCAGGAAGACGAGCAGCGCGCCCAGCGCCATCACGATGTCGAAGGCGCGCTTGCGCCGGCTGGTGGCGACCTTGGCCTTCACCGGAACGGCCTGCGGGAGTGGCGCGACGGCGGCCCGGGGCGGGCTGGCAGGCGTCCACTTGGCCGGCTCGGCATGACCATGAAACTCCGCCAGCTTATTCATAGCAGGCTCGGCGGTCAGGCTTGCCGAGTCCGCGGAGGAACGCCTCCATGGCTTCCGGGCTCCAGAGCCGGACGCTGAGGCGGGGGCCCCGGGAGCCGATCTCGGTGGAGATCCGGGCATCGCCGTCGACCTCGCCCTCGTGCGCGTTGAGAAAGCCGTAGAAGGCGGCGCGAATGCGCTCGGCGTCTTCCTCGGCTCCGAACCGCGTTTCAATTCCGGACATCTTCCCCGCCGTCCCGTCGACCACGCCGGGAACCGAGCAAGAGCCGCGCCACGGCCCCGTCCTTCCCGGGCGGTCGCTCTATATTCGGACGATGCGACCGTTCGGTTGCATGCGGCGTTGATCAATCGTCAACCATGGCGCCGAAGCGGCGTCAGTACGCCTGGGGATCGCGGAAAATGATGACCGCCGTCTTGGCGAGGATCGCGAAGTCCAGGCCCAGCGACCAGCTGTCGATGTAGAGGTTGTCGGCGGCGATCCGGTCGCGCATGCAGTCGATGTCCCGGATCTCGCCACGGAGCCCATTGACCTGCGCGAGGCCGGTAAGGCCGGGCTTCGCGCGGAACCTGTCGCGGTATGTCGGGATGTGCTCGGCGTAGTGCTCGTCGTGGGCGAGAGCATGCGGCCGAGGGCCGACGATCGACATGTCGCCCTTCAGGACGTTCAGGAACTGGGGCAGCTCGTCCAGGCTGAGCTTCCGCAGCACCGCGCCCACCGCGGTCACGCGCGAGTCGCCGCGAGTGGCCTGGCGCACGTTGGCGCAATCCTCGGCCACCGTCATGGTCCGGAACTTGTAGATCGTGAAGACGCGCCCGCCGCGGCCGGTCCGCCGCTGCTTGAAGATCACCGGACCGCCGGACTCGATGCGCACGAGCAGGGCGATGGTGAGCAGGAGCGGCAGGAACGCCAGGAGGGCGAGGGCGGCGCCGGCGATGTCGATGCAGCGCTTCGCCACGCTGGAGGCCGCGGAGACCTCGACGTCGCGACCACGCGCCGCGGTCGGCCGGTCTGTCGCCGCGCCTTCCTCTGTCGTTCGTGCGAGGACGTCCGTCATCGCCTTGAGCACTCACTCCTCTGCCGGCGTCCTGGGCCGCCGCGCCCTTATGGTTGCCGTCCCGTTAGCTCTTTCCCCAAACGACTTGTTCACGCTCGTCGGGCTTAACTCGTCCGAGCCCGAAAAGCGGGCGGAGTCGGAGTAGAAAGATGCCGTCCGACGTGTCTGTCGAGTTGATGACGCCCGCCGCGGTGGAAACCCCGGCCCGCCGCATCCCCGTCGGTGTCGGCCTGACGCTGGGCGCGATCGCGTCGCTCGCTCTGTGGACCTGCATCGGCCTCGGCCTGCGCGCACTGGTGGCCTGAGCGCACCTCCCTCCACGGCGCGGCGGACCGCGCCTGCTCGAATTCCGGCCGTCTTTTACATGCGGGCCCTCTGAGGGGCAATCGAGGGCGAACTCCACGCCGTCGCGCGAGGCCGTTCCCGTTTCGGCGCACACGCGCTAGGTGAAGCGCCTGTCAGGCCCGCGCGGGAGACCCCCATAGCTTCGCCCGTCTATCCGTTGATCCTCTGCGGCGGGGTCGGCGAGCGGCTCTGGCCCTTGTCGCGGCCCGGGCGGCCAAAGCCGTTCCTCCCGCTTCTGGGGACTCGCTCGACCTTCCAGGCGGCGCTCCTGCGCGCCCGGGCGCTGGCCGGCGGCCAGATCATCGTCTCAGCGGCGGCGCGGGACGAGGCCCTCGTGCGTGAGCAGCTCGCGGCGGTCGACATGGACGCGCTCATCATCCTGGAGCCGGAGAGCCGCGACACCGCGCCGGCGATCGCCGCGGCGGCCGCCTGGACCGCCCAAGAGGATCCGGACGCCGTGCTGGTGGTGCTCCCCGCCGATCATCACATCCCGGACACGGACGCCTTTCGGGACGCCGTCGAGGTGGCCGTCGTCGCCGCGCGTGGCGGGGCGATCGTCACCCTGGGGCTGCGGCCGGATCGCCCCTCGACGGCGCTCGGATACATCCGGCCGGCGCAGGGAAGGGAGCCTGTGCGGCCGATCGCCGAGTTCCTGGAAAAGCCTGACGCGGCGCGTGCGGCGGCCCTGGTCGCGGAGGGCGCGCTCTGGAACGGCGGCGTCTTCGTCGCCCGGGCGCAGGTGCTGCAGGACGAGATCGCGCGCCATGCGGCGGAGGTGGCGAGCGCGGTCGAGGCTGCGTTGCGGGAAGTCCAGACCGAGGCGGGTGCGGTCCGGCTCGGGGCGAGCTACGGTCGGGCGCCCCGGATCGCTTTCGACCGCGCCGTCATGGAACGCACCGACCGGGGGGCGGTGCTGCCGGTTGAATGGGCCTGGTCGGACTTGGGCGCTTGGGATGCGGTGCTTGCCGCATCCGAGCAGGATGTGCACGGCAACAGCCTCACGTCGGGCGTGCAGGCGCCCGGCGCGTCGCAGGTTCTGGTGCGGGCAGCAGACGGGGTGGACGTCCGGGTCGTCGGCGCGAGGCGGCTGGTCGTCGTGGCGGAACCGGACGCCGTGCTCGTGTGCGGGCTGGAGGCCGCCCAGGACGTCCGGGAGGCTCGGGCGGCCACGGCTCTCGCATCGGTGCGCGCGGCGCCGGGCGTCGAGGTCGCCGTCGTCGGCGCGAACGTCGCGGTGGTGGCCGCGTCGCAGGCCGTGCTGGTGCGCGCGCCCGAGCCCGTGCTTCGGCCGCGCCGCACGCCCTTCGGGAGTTTCGAAGAGGCGGCCGAATGGTTCGGCGTCTGGCTGGACGCCGCAGCCCTGCCGCTGTGGGCGACGCAGGGCGTCGATGCCGCCACGGGGGGCTTTCGCGAAGCCCTGACCTGGGACGGGTCGGTTCACGATGTCAGGAGACGTGCGCGCGTTCAGGCGCGCCAGGCCTTCGTGTTCGCAAGCGCCGACGCGGACGGGATCACAGGCCCCTGGAGCATGCTGGCGCGGGACGGCTTCGGCTGGTTCCGCCGTCAGGGAAGGCGGGCGGACGGCCTGTATGCGACCGCCTTCTCCGTGGAAGGTCAGGTGACCGACCCTGAGCCGCGGCTCTATGAGCACGCGTTCGTGCTGTTGGCGCTCTGCGCGCTCAGCCGGAGTGACGGCGACGCAGCGGGAGAGGCGGCCTCGATCGCGGAACGCCTCAGGACGCAGTTCCAGCACCCCGAAGGCGGCTATCGAGAGGCTGGGCCGCAACCGTTCCAGGCCAACGCCCACATGCACCTGCTGGAGGCGGCGCTGGCGTGGGACTCCGCAGGGGCTCCGGGTTGGGCTCGGGCGCTGGCCGACGAGGTGGCGACGCTTTCCCTGCGGCGGTTCATCGATCCCGCGACCGGGGCGGTTCGAGAGTTCTTCGACGCCGGATGGAGCGCCGTGGACGGCGAAGCCGGCCTCATCGAGCCTGGGCACCAGTTCGAGTGGGCATGGCTGCTGCACCAATGGTCGAACGCGCGGGGGGACGCGGACGCGGCGGATGCCGCGCGGCGCCTCTTCGCCGCCGGGCGCAAGGGTTGGGACGCAGGGCGAGGGGTCGTCCAGAACGCCGTCTGGCCGGACCTGTCGGTGCGGGACGGCGGCGCCAGGCTGTGGGCGCAGACCGAGCACCTGAAGGCGGCCGTGCTGCTCGGCGAGCAGGGGGCGGCGTTGGAGGCCGCGAACGGCCTGCTTGCCTTCCTCGACACGCCTCAGCCGGGGTGCTGGCGCGAGCGGATGGCCGCGGACGGCGCGTTCCTCGAAGAGCCCTCGCCGGCCACGTCGCTTTACCACCTCTACGGCGCCATCCGTGAGCTCAGGCGCGCGGCGGCCAAACCATGGTAAGCCCGCGCCGATGGTGATGAACCCCTTCACACGGACGCCGGCCCGCATCGCGGTCATCGGCCTCGGCTATGTGGGCCTGCCGCTCGCCGTGGCGTTCGCCGCCGACCACGACGTGGTGGGCTTCGACCTCAGCGAGACCCGGATCGCCGAACTCGCCGCCGGCCAGGACCGGACGATGGAAGTGCGGGCCGAAGAGCTGGCCGCCGCCCGTCGGCTGAGCTTCTCGAGCGACCCCGAGGCGCTCTTGGGCGCCAACGTCTTCATCGTGACGGTGCCGACGCCCATCGACGGCCACAAGCGCCCTGACCTGAGCGCCCTCATGGCCGCCAGCCGCACCGTGGGAAGCGCCATCCGCCAAGGCGGGGTGGTGATCTACGAGTCCACCGTCTACCCCGGAGCCACCGAGGACGACTGCGTGCCGGTGGTGGCGGAGGTTTCCGGTCTCGGGTTCAACCGTGATTTCTTCGCCGGCTACAGCCCGGAGCGCGCCAACCCAGGTGATCCCCACCACCGGCTGGCCGACATCGTGAAGGTGACGGCGGGATCGACGCCGGCCGCCGCCGAGTTCGTCGATGCGCTCTATGCCTCGATCGTTCGGGCCGGCACCCATCGCGTGAGCTCCATCCGGGTGGCCGAGGCGGCGAAGGTCATCGAGAACACCCAGCGCGACCTGAACATCGCGCTCGTGAACGAGTTCGCCCTGATCTTCGGCCGGCTTGGGATCGACACCCAGGAAGTCCTGGGCGCGGCGGGCACCAAGTGGAACTTCCTGAACTTCAGGCCGGGCCTCGTGGGGGGGCACTGCATCGGGGTGGATCCCTACTACCTGACCCACAAGGCCGAGGCCGTCGGCTACCACCCGGAAGTGATCCTCGCCGGACGGCGGATCAACGACGGCATGGGCGGCCACGTGGCGCGGGAGCTGGTCAAGGAGATGATCCGCCGGGGCGTGCTGGTGAAAGGGGCCCGCGTGCTGGTGATGGGGCTGGCGTTCAAGGAAAACACGCCCGACCTGCGCAACACGCGCGTGATCGACATCGTGCGCGAGCTCGAGGACTACGGCGTCCGGGTCGATGTCTGGGACCCCTGGATCAGCCACGATGCGGCCCGCCACGAGTACGGGCTGGAGATGGTCTCCGAGCCGATGAGGGCGGCGTATGACGGCGTGGTGCTGGCCGTGGCGCACCGAGAGTTCGCCGCCCTCGGAGCCGAGGCGATTCGCGCCCTTGGCCGGCCCGACGCCGTGGTCTTCGACGTCAAGGCCGTGTTGCCGAAGGACGCCGCGGACCTGCGGCTCTAGTCCTGCCTGCCTCTACTCCGCTTGATCGCCCGGTAGAGCCGGGGCGGCAGAAGATCGGCGATCAGTTCGCTGCGCGCCACCTTCCAGTCGGTCTTGTCCTCCGTGCCGGGGCGAACCTTGAACTGGGTCGTGTGATCGCGTTTCGCAGCGCTCCAGGTGGAGGTGTAGTAGTAGAGCGCGATCGACCGGCGGCTGAGACCCTGAGGGTGGTTCACCGGCTCGGGGTTGCCGTGCCAGCTCTCGGACGTCGTGTTGAAGATGACGCAACGGTTGAATTCCGGCGCCAGCTTGTGTGCGCACGAACTCATGCCGTCGTTCCAGAGCTCGAGCGAGCCGCCGTATTCCAGCTTCCAGTCCTTGTTGAGGTAGATCAGGACGTTGATCCGCCGCTCCAGGTTCATCGGCTTGTGGTGGTTGAAGTCGGCGTGCACCCCCAGGTGGCCGCCGGTCTGGATCTCGTGGAACCCGGCGCCGAGGAAGTACGGGTCCGGAATCAGACCCTTGATGCCCGTAATGTTCTGCAGGACCTGGATGAATGGTCGTGAGTTGAAGCTGTAGAACAACGTCCGCAGCCACGGGTTCATCTCGTCCGGGTTGAACTGCGACTTGTAGCGTTCCTGGTCCCGATCGAAGGTGTTCGCCTCTGAGCGGAGGTTCGACGGAAACTCGTCGAGGCACCGCTGCAGCACCTCCGGCGGAAGGAACCCATCGATGCAGATGTGGGGGAACGGCTTGGCGGCCATGTAGCCGGCGTTCAGCTCCAGGCCCTTCTTGCGGTCGATGTCGGCAGGGACGAACCCCGTGGCGGGATCCATCTCGTGCAGGTACGGCGTCGTCGCCACCACCTTCTCAGCCGCCAGCATTGCGCTCCCCGATACTCCAGCCATGATCTTCCAACCTACCCGATCTCTACGCGCGAGACCTTGAGCTGGATCAACCCAACTCCGGGTTAACGCCAATAGCAGGTCCCTGATGGCGGCCGAAGCTGAGCCTTGAAGAAATCCCTTCGACGGCCGCCTGCAGCCCCCGGGCCTGCAGGAAGCGTGCCGCCAGGCGCCTCGGCGCGCACCGTCGAGCTTGAGCCCGGCCCGGAGTCGCGCGACGGTCCCCGCCCATGGATCGCAGGAGCTTCTTGGGCTTCGGAAGCCTGGCCGCGCTGGCGCCGTCGCTGACTTGGGGTGCGGCCCCGGGCCCTGAGGGGCCTGGCTCGCCGCCGCCGCCGATCGGCGGACCGGAACGGGCGGCGCGCATCGCCAAGGTCCAGGGCCTGCTACGGCGGGAGGGCCTCGCGGCGCTGATCGTGGAGCCGGGCTCGAGCCTGGTCTACTTCACAGGCGTGCGCTGGGGCCGCAGCGAGCGGCTCACCTGCGCGCTCATACCGGCCCGCGGCGAGGTCGTCATGGTGACGCCCTTCTTCGAGGAGCCGTCGATCCGCGAGAGCCTCGGCGTGCCGGCCGACGTGCTGACATGGCACGAACATGAGGATCCGCTGGCGATCGTCGCGACGTGGCTGAAGGCCCGCGGGGCGGCGTCACAGGACGTCGCGATCGAGGAAACCAGCCGCTTCTTCATCGTGGACGGGCTGAAGCGGAACCTGCCAAGCGTCCGCGTCGTCAGCGGCGCCGGTGTCGTGCGCGCCTGCCGGATGCTGAAGACCCCGGCCGAGATCGCGCTCATGCAGCACGCGTCGGACATCACGATGGCGGCCTATCGCTACACCGTCCCGCGGATCGAGGCCGGCATGCGCCCCGAGGACATCGGCGCGATCATGAACGGAGCGACGGTGAAGTTGGGCGGGCGGCCCGAGTTCGCGCTGGTCCTGCTGGGCGAGGCCGCGGCCTACCCGCATGGATCGGGCAAGCCCCAGGCGGTGAAACCCGGGGAGGTCGTGCTGATGGACTGCGGCTGCACCTTCCAGGGCTATCAGTCGGACATCTCGCGGACGTTCGTGTTCGGCGAGGCGACGCCGCAGCAGCGCAAGGTCTGGGGCGAGGTCCGGCGCGGGCAGGAGATCGTCTTCGAGGCCGCCCGGCTGGGGGCGACCTGCGGCAGCGTCGACGACGCCGTGCGCGGCTACTACGCGAGCCTGGGGTATGGCCCGGACTACAGGCTGCCCGGTCTCTCCCATAGGACGGGCCACGGCATCGGCATGGACGGGCACGAGCCGGTGAACCTCGTCCGCGGTGAGACCACGCGGCTGGCGCCCGGCATGTGTTTCTCCAACGAGCCGGGCATCTACCTCCCGGGCGCGTTCGGGGTCCGCCTGGAGGACTGCTTCCACATGACGGAGCAGGGGCCGAGGTGGTTCTCGCAGCCGGCGAAGTCCCTGGACCAGCCGGTCTGACCTCGCGCTGCGCGGCGGCCGCGCCTCAGACCCCGTAGTACTCGCGATACCAGTCCACGAACCGCCCGACCCCGATCTCGATCGACGTGGACGGCGCATAGTCGAGGACCCGCCGGGTCTCGGCGGTGTCGGCCTCGGTGGCGGCGACGTCGCCCGCCTGCATCGGCAGGAAGTGGATCTCGGCCTTCCTGCCGAGCTTCTCCTCCAGGACTTCGATGTAGCGCATGAGCTCGACGCGGCGGCTGGCGCCGAGGTTCAGAACCCGCCAGGGCGCGGCGCTGGTCGCGGGATCGGGCTTCGTGGCGTCCCAGGCCGGATCGGCCGACGGCGGACGGTCGATAGCGGCTACGAGGCCATCGACGATGTCGTCGACATAGGTGAAGTCGCGCTGCATCTCGCCCTGGCCGTACACCTCGATCGGCCGGCCCTTCAGGATGGCGTCGGTGAACTTGAAGAGCGCCATGTCGGGACGACCCCAGGGGCCGTAGACGGTGAAGAAGCGGAAGCCGGTGCAGGGGATGCCGAACAGGTGGGCGTAGGCGTGCGCCATGGCCTCGTTCGCGGCCTTGCTTGCGGAATAGAGGGTGATCGGGTGCGTGGCGGCGTCGTGCACGCTGAACGGCAGGTTTGCGTGATTGCCGTAGATCGAGCTGGTGGACGCGTAGATCAGGTGGCGCGGCGGGTGGGCCCGACACCCCTCCAGGACGTTCAGGAAACCGACGACGTTGGAGTCCACGTAGGTTTCGGGGCTCTCGAGGCTGTAGCGGACGCCCGCCTGGGCCGCGAGATTGATCACGGCCTCGGGCCTGGTCTCGGCGAACAGCGCCGGCATGCGTTCCCGGTCGGCCAGGTCGATGGTCACGTGCCGATACGCGGCGGAGGCCTCCAGGATCGCGAGCCGGGCGCGCTTGAGCTGGGGATCGTAGTAGGCGTTCAGGCTGTCGAGCCCGACGACGGCATGGCCCGCGGCCAGCAGGCGCCGGGCCAGATGAAAGCCGATGAAGCCGGCGGAGCCGGTGACGAGGATCGCCAAGGGAACCTGCGCTCGAGGAATCCGCGCGACGGCGCGCAGGCTCGTGCGTAAACCGCGTCGCGGCGCCTGACTAGCGCCCGAGCCCGACCACCTTGCGCAGCGCCGCCACGCCGGTCGGCTCGGACGAGGCCGCCTCCAGCCGGGCCGAGGCGGCCTCGGCGGCGCGCAGCCGCGACAGCACGGGGAAGAGCGCCGAGGCGGTGGCCGCCAACACCCCCATGCGACCTTCCCGCCATCCGCCCCGCGCGACATAGGCGCCGAGGAAGGTGAGGAGGCCCGAGGCGACGATGGCGCCTGCGCCGCGGATGCGCCCGGCCTCGGCCAGATCCTCGGCCGCCAGCGCCGTCAGACGATCGAGCCGGGCGATGACGCCGCCCGCGTCGCGGCCCACCGAGCGGCGGATCGCGCCCTTCAGAGCGCCTCCCGAGGCGCCGGCGAGCACATAGGGCGCGTTGAGGCGCCGGGGGCCCCAGGCCTTCAGGCCGCGCTTGTAGAGGCGCGCTTCCCGCCGCGGGGCGAGGGGACCGGCCCAGCCGCCGCGGACGCGCGTCTCGCCGATGTAGTTGTCGATGGGCAGCTCGTACCAGTCGCCGACCGGGCGCATCTGGATGGCGGCGCGGATCTCCCACGCCACCGCGGCGTCCACGAGCTCGTCGGGCTCGATCTCGAGGATCCACTGCGAGGTGGCGGCCTCGATGCCCGCCTGCCGGCGCTGGTTCTCGAGCGGGAAGATGCCGTCGATCACGACCGCCCCGTGGCGGCGCGCGATCTCCTGGCTGCGGTCGGTGCAGCGGTCGGCGACCACCACCACCTCGTCGCAGAAGCTCAGCTTGCGAAGGCACGCATCCAGGGATGCGTCCTGATTCTGCGCACAAACGAGCGCCGTGAGTTTTACCACGTACCCCGCTCCCATCCCACCATGGGTAAAGACGCCGCCGCAGGGGCCCGCCCCCCAGCCGCGGCAGCGCTTCAGAACGCGGCCGCGAGTCTCACGCCGAAGGTGCGCGGGCGTTGCGGGGTCGCCTGGCGGACGGCTTCGATGATGTCGGGCGTCTGGGGATTGTCGGCGAAGCTGAAAGGGTTGCCGTAGGCGAACGTGTCGCCATCGTCGTTCAGGGGATTGGTCACGAAGGCGGTGAGCCGCCAGTATCGGGCATAGACCTCGGCGGCCAGCTCGGTGCGCAGGTAGTGGTCGGTGCGCGGCGGCTGATCGAAGGACAGGCCGGACCGACCGACGTAGCTCGCCTCGGCGACCAGGCGCAGGGACAGCGTGTCGCCGAGCGGCCGCAGGTAGGTGACCAGCACGCCCGCGGAGAGATCCGGCACGCCGGGCAGGTCGTCGGCGATCCGCGCGGCGGGCGACACCGGGAAGTCGGGGTTGATGTTCTTGACCCGCGAGTCCGAGACAAGGCCGTTCGCCTGCACCGTGAGCCCCGATGGGAACTCGTAGGCGGCCTCGCCCTCGAGGCCGAGGATGCGCGCGTCTCCGACGTTGGCCGTGTAGGCGAGCCCGGACTGCCGGTACTGGTCGGTCTGGATGTTCGCCCAGTCGTCGTAGTAGGCCGCTGCGCGGACGGTGAGGCGGTTGTCCAGCCGGCGGAACTTGGCGCCGACCTCGAAGTTGCGCAGCCGGTCGGGCCGGAAGGTCGTCCGCGTCGTACGGATCGGGAAGAAGCCCGAGGAATTGAAGCCGCCCGGGCGATAGCCCTCGCTGACCAGGGCGTAGACGAGGTCGCCGTTCGGGAACTCACGCTGCAGCGAGATCTTGGGGGAGAAGCCGTCGAAGGTCCGCGCCTGATCGAAGAAGCGCGGCGCGAAGGGGGGGCTGATCCTGAGGTCGGCGGTGGTGACGACCCGCGTCTGGAAGACCCGGCCGCCCAGCGAGGCGGTCCAGCCGCCGCCGAGGTCGTACGAGCCTTCGCCGTAGAGCGCGTACTCGGTCAGCTTGTCCCGCCGGCTCTCCCAGTAGACCGTGGACGCCGACGCCGGCGAGAGGAACTCCAGCGTGGACGGGCTGCGGGCGCGCGTGCGGGCCGCATAGAGGCCGACCAGCCAGTCGAAGCGGGCCGCCGGCGAGGAACGCACCACGAGATCCTGCACGACCATGGTCGATCGGGTGCGCTCGTCATAGACGCCGAGGTCGGCCAGTTCGGCCCCGAAGATCCCGCGCGCGGCCGACGCGTCGTACTGGCTGGCGAAGACGTGGTGGATGTAGCTCGTCGACGACGCGACGGTCCCCCAGCCGAAGTCCCCCTGCAGGCGCACGCCCCCGTAGGAGAAGTCGTTGTTGTGCGTCTCGCGGATCCGGTTCCCCCGCTCGTCCGGCGCGGCGGCCCGGCCGGGCCGCGCCATCGCCTGGGGCTGCCGCCGGCCCCCCGTCATCTCGGCGGTGACGTACTGGGTGTCGTTGGAGCGGAGGTTCTGGGTGGCGGCCAGGGCGTCGAACCGCCAGTCGTCGCTGAGCTGCAGCCGGAACGCGAGGCGGCCGCCGTCGCGCCGCGTCTGATCGACGTTGGTGACCCTGAGGCGGACGTCGTCGAGATAGCCGCCCTGCACGTCGCGGTAGGCGACGAGACGAAGTCCCGCGCGGTCCTGCAGCAGGGGCAGGTTCATGTACCCGTCGAGTTCGTGGCTGGTGCTCCCGCCCTCGGTGGTCGCCACCGTCGCGGAAGCTCCGAACGCGACGTCGCGGACGTCAGGCTTGGCCGTCACGATCCGGTAGATGCCCGCGATGGCGCCCGACCCGTACAGCGCGCCCTGGGGGCCGCGCACGACCTCGATGCGTTCGACGTCGACCAGGCGGAGGTCCGGGTCCGGGGCGTTGTAGTTGATCGGCGCGTCGTCGAGGTAGGTCGACACGGTGGTCCGGGTGCGCCCCGTGAACGCGCCGTCCGACAGGCCTCTGACCAGCAGCTTGTCGCGCCCCGGCCCCAGGTTCGTGGAAAGAACGCCCGCCAGTTGCCCGATCGTCTGGCCGACGTCGTTTGCCCGCGTGGTGGCGATCTGGTCGCGTGAAATGGCGCTGACCCCGGCGGGGAGGCGGTCCAGCGCGGCCGGCCGCTTGGTGGCGGTCACGAGCACCTCGGCCACCACCGCCGCGGCGCGTGGCGGCTCGGGCGGGGGCGGGAGCGAGATGCGGGGGGGCGCGGCGGTGATCCGCACCGTGCGGGAATCGATGCGGCGATGGCGGCACGGCGCCCCCGCCAGGATTCGGTCCAGCGCCTCGTCGAGCGTGTAGGAGCCCGAGAGTTCGACGCGGCCGCCGGCGCCGCAAGTGGCGGTCCCGAGGATGGAGACGTTGGCCTGCAGCGCCAGATCGATCAGCGCGTCGGCGTAGGAGCGCGGCGGGATGTTGAGGCGCAGGCGCGCATCAGCCGCGTCGGCCCGGCCCGCTACGCAGGCAAGGACAACGCCGCCCAGCACCGCTCGGAGAGGCAGGCTCCGTCGTCGAATGGCTCCACGCCCTGCTTAACGGTCCGACGCAGGATCGCGCTTGAGGACCACGGCCGAGCCGGAACGTACCGCGCTTATGGGAACGAGCAAGGCGAGGCGACGTATCACCGCAGCCTGGTCGTCGAGGACGAGCACGCCCGAGATGGGCATGGCGCCGAGCGCCGGATCCTCGATGCGGATCGGGGTCTGGAACTTCTGGTTGAGATCGTCAACGACCTCGCGCAGGGGCTGCTCGCGGTAGATGAGCCGTCCCGTGCGCCAGGCGAGGACGTCCCGCGGTTCGGCGGCCGCTACGCGGGCCTCGGCGGCGCCTTCCTCGTGCTCGAACCTCTGGCCGGGGCGGAGGCGGTACGCCTCGCCCGCGGCGCCGTCGCCGGGGCGCACCTCGACCGACCCGCGCGCGACGGTCACGGAGACCTGGCCGCCGAGCCGGCGGACGTCGAACTGGGTGCCGACCACGCGGACGAGGCGGTCGCCAGCCGCCACCACGAACGGCCGCCGGGCCGCGTGCGCCACGTCGAAGACCGCCTGGCCCTCCTCGAGCGTGACGCGCCGCGCGCCGCGCGAGAAACTGACCGTCAGGCGGGTGCCGCCGTTCAGGTCCAGGGTCGAGCCGTCCGGGAGGGCGATCGTGCGCCGCTCTCCCTTGGCCGTGACAAAGGTCTGGGTCTCGGGGCCGGCGAGTTCAGGCGCGAGCACCACCGCGACGGCCGCAGCCGCGGCCGCGGCGCCCAGCCCCAGGGCTGCACGGCGACCGACGCCGACCGGCGCCGGCGTGGCGCGGCGTTCGGCGAGCGCCCGCGCGACCGCGTGGCCCTGCGCGCCATAGCCCTGCGAAACGGCGAGGGCGGCGTCGAACGCGGCGGCGTTCTGGGGGCTGGCCGACAGCCAGGCGTCGAAGGCCACAGCCTCCGCTTCCCGAAGGTCTCCGGCTTCCAGCCGCACGACCCAGACGGCGGCGTCCTCGCGCCGCGTCTCGTCGCCGTATCGCCAGCCGAGGTTCATCGCTCTCCCCTGACAGGCCCCATGCGACGGCCCGTCGCACGGTTAGACGTCGCCGAGGGCGCTTGCCCCCCGGTCGTCCGGTACAATTTCAGGTAGAGCCTCATAGGCCGAGTCTCGCCGTCAGCGTCTTCAGCGCCGCCGACACATGCTTTTCCACTGATTTGACGGAGATTCCCATCTCCCGCGCCGTCTCGGCGTGGCTGCGGCCCTCCAGCTTGTGCAGCCGGAACGCGCGCCGCTGCTGCGGGGGCAGCTCGGCCGCAGCGTCCACCAACTGGCGCAGGCGTTGGCGGGACGACACGGCTTCGTCGGCCGGGGCGAGTTCGGCCACGTCCTCGTCGCCGATCGTGACGTGGGCGACCCGCCGCCAGGCGGCGTCGCGGGCGCTGGATCGCGCGTCGCCCCGCGCGCGGTCGAGCATGACGTTGCCCGCGATGCGGTAGATGAGGGCCACGGGGTTCTCGGCCGTGACGCTGAGGTCACGGGTGGCGATCTTGACGTAGAGTTCCTGGGCCAGATCCTCGGCGAGCTCGGTCGACCCGCAACGCGCCGCGAAGTACCGGACGAGATTGGCGCGCCGCTCGAGGTAGATCTCGAGCAGCGGGTCGGTGGGCCGCTGGGCGCCGGGGTTCGCCATCAGGCTCATACGGTGTCAGAAATGCCTCAATCCGGCGCTGTCGCCAACGTCGCAGCGGACGCCGGGCGAATTCACTGGGGGGCGGGCGCGATCGGCGGCGTCTAGCCTTCGACGTCACTTAGGTTCGCGGCGCCTCGATGGGCACGCCGCGCTTGGGGAGCGGCGTCATGGCGTGCGGGTCGCGGGGGAGCGGCCCGCACGTCCAGCCCCAGGAATTCTCGCAGCCGATTCGCCGATGCGCCCTGGTCTGCCGCAACGGCATGCCTGGAACATGAGCCAACCGGGCGCCATTTCCGTATTCTATCCACACGATAGCGCGAGCTTCGCCGGTGACGGATTGGCCCGCGGTATGCAGACGGGGTTACAGCCTCTATGAGGATCGCTCGCGGTGAGGGGGCGCTGGGGACGCCCCTGTGCCAAATTGGGTTCGAGGAGTAGCAGATCTATGAGCCTTAGGACCGTGCCGGGACTCGAACCCGCGCCGACCAAACATGCCAAGCTTGTGCAATGGGTGCGTGAGATCGCCGACCTGGCGGAGCCGGACCGCGTGGTCTGGTGCGACGGGTCGGAGGAAGAGTGGAACCGCCTGACCGCCGAGCTGGTGGCCGCGGGGACGCTGAAGCCCCTCAACCCGGCCAAGCGGCCGAACTCCTTCTACGCCGCCTCGGATCCCCGCGACGTAGCGCGCGTCGAGAGCCGCACGTTCATCTGCTCGGAGAAGCCGGAGGACGCCGGCCCGACCAACAACTGGCTCGACCCCAGCGAGATGCGCTCGGACCTGAAGGACCTCTTCAGGGGCGTGATGCGCGGCCGCACCATGTACGTCGTGCCCTTCTGCATGGGCCCGCTCGGCTCGCGGATCAGCCAGATCGGCGTCGAGATCACCGATTCCGCCTACGTGGCGGTTTCGATGCGGATCATGACGCGGATGGGCAAGGGCGCCCTCGACATGCTGGGAGACGACGGCTTCTTCGTGCCCTGCGTGCACACGGTCGGCATGCCGCTGGTGGACGGCGTCAAGGACGTCGCCTGGCCCTGCAACGAGGTGAAGTACATCGTCCACTTCCCCGAGACGCGGGAGATCTGGTCGTACGGCTCGGGCTACGGCGGCAACGCGCTGCTGGGCAAGAAGTGCTTCGCGCTGCGCATCGCCTCGGTGATGGCGCGCGACGAAGGCTGGTTCGCCGAGCACATGCTGATCCTGAAGCTGACGTCGCCCGAGGGCGCGGTGAAGTACATCGCCGCAGCGTTCCCGAGCGCCTGCGGCAAGACCAACATGGCCATGCTGCAGCCCACGCTGAAGGGCTGGAAGGCCGAGACGATCGGCGACGACATCTGCTGGATGCGCTTCGGCGACGACGGCCGCCTGTACGCGATCAACCCGGAGGCCGGGTTCTTCGGCGTCGCGCCCGGCACGGGCGAGGTCACCAACAAGAACGCCGTGGACGCCCTGTGGGGCAACGCCATCTTCACCAACGTGGCGCTGACCGACGACGGCGACGTCTGGTGGGAAGGCCTCACCGACACCCCGCCCGCGCACCTCATCGACTGGAAGGGCCGCGACTGGACCCCCGACAGCGACGAGCCCGCGGCGCACCCGAACGCGCGCTTCACGGTTCCGGCCGCCCAATGCCCGGTGGCCGCGCCCGAGTGGGAAGACCCCGCCGGGGTGCCGATCTCCGCGATCCTGTTCGGCGGCCGCCGCGCGTCGGCCGTTCCGCTGGTCACCGAGGCGCTGGACTGGCGTCACGGGGTGTTCATGGCCTCGAACGTGGCCTCGGAAGGCACGGCGGCCGCCGAGAACGCCATCGGCGAACTGCGCCGCGACCCGTTCGCGATGCTGCCGTTCTGCGGCTACAACATGGGCGACTACTTCGCCCACTGGCTGAAGATGGGCGAGACCGCGCCCGACGCCGGGAAGCTGCCGCGGATCTTCTTCGTCAACTGGTTCCGCAAGGACGAGCGGGGCAAGTTCGTCTGGCCCGGCTACGGGGACAACAGCCGCGTGCTGAAGTGGATCGTCGAGCGGCTCGACGGCAAGGCGGAAGCGGTGAAGACGCCCATCGGCCTCGTGCCGGCCAAGGCCAGCCTGGACACGTCCGGCCTCAGCCTGACGGATGCGCAACTCGACCTGCTGCTGACGGTCGATCCCGCGATCTGGCGTCAGGAGGCGGCGCTGATCCCGGCGTTCTACGAGCGCTTCGGCGAGGCGACGCCCAAGGCGTTGTGGGACGAGTACGAGGCGCTGGTCTCGCGCCTGGAAGCCGCCAAGTCGCCTGAACGGGTCGTCGCGGCCGAATAGCCGCGGGCGCGCCGCCGACTCCCTGACTTCCCTGCGCAGCAGGGTGGAGGGGTGTTGAGCACCGCGGGCAGCCCCCTTCCACCGCCTTCGGCGGTCCCCCCCGGATCACGTCCGGGGCGGGCTGTGAAGTCGCCGGGCGTGAGGGGCGGTGGAGCCGCCCGGCTTCAACCGCAGAGATCGCAGAGGAGCGCGGAGGCCGCGGAGATCTCTGCGCTCTCTGCGTGCGTCTCTGCGTCCTCTGCGGTTCGATCGAGCGCCTGCGGCGGCAGCCCTGCCCGGCGGTCGTTCTCGGCGCTGTGGCTGCCGCTCGCCCTCTCCACCACCCGCTCTTCGGCGGGCGGTACCCCTCTCCCGCTTTGCGGGAGAGGAAGGTGCGGCGGCGCGAAGGCCATCGGCCGTATGCGATAGCCCTGACCTTTTGGGGGACGCGGGCCGTGGGGTCAGCCGCCCTTGACGACGCGGAGGCTGGGCGGCGCCGCGGGCGCCTCGCCGCGCACCTGGGCGACCAGGTCGAACAGCGCGCGCCTCACAGCCTCGGTGTCGCCGTCGCGGGCGACCTGGGCCAGATCCTCCAGGTGGCCCGGCGTCATGCGCACCGCTGAGCCGGAGATCACTTCCAGGACCTTCGAGGCGGCGGGGAGGGAGGTCTCGGTCTCGTCCAGCAGGGCTTCCGTGAGCTTCTCGCCCGGACGCAGCCCCGTGATCTCGATCTCCACGTCCTTGCGCCCGGAGAGCGCGATCATCTGCCGGGCCAGGTCGAGGATCGACACCGCGTCGCCCATCTCGAGCAGGAAGAGCCGCGAGTCGCGGCGATCGTCCTCGTGGCACGCCGCGGTCGCGTGCAGCACCAGCTGGGCGGCCTCCGGGATGGTCATGAAGAAGCGCGTCATCTCGGGATGGGTCACAGTCACCGGACCGCCGCGCTCGATCTGCGATTTGAAGATCGGCACCACCGAGCCCGAGGACCCCAGGACGTTGCCGAAGCGGACCGCGGAGAAGCGCGTGCCGCCGTCGTTGGTGGTCTGCTGGGCCTGGATGACCGCTTCGGCGAGCCGCTTGGTGGCGCCCATGACGTTCGTGGGGTCGACGGCCTTGTCGGTGGAGATCAGCACCATCTGGCCGGCCCCGGCGGCCTTGGCGGCCTCGCACACGTTCCAGGTGCCGACGACGTTCGTGAGCAGGCCCTCGGCGGGATGCCGCTCGACCATGGACACGTGCTTCAGCGCCGCGGCGTGGAAGACGAGGTGCGGCCGCTCCTGGACGAACACGTTGGCCAGGCGCTTGGCGTGGCGGACGTCGCAGAGAACGGCCTTGGTGGAGATGTGCGGATAGGTCTCGCGCATCTCGCGCTCGATCTCGAAGAGGGCCGTCTCCGAGAAGTCGAGCACCGTGAGGTGGCCGCAGCCGAAGCTGGCCACCTGGCGGCAAAGCTCCGCGCCGATGGATCCGCCGGCGCCGGTCACGAGAACGCGGCGGCCCTGGATCAGGCGGCCGATGGC
Source organism: Phenylobacterium sp. (assembly GCF_016793225.1). Classification (GTDB taxonomy): domain Bacteria; phylum Pseudomonadota; class Alphaproteobacteria; order Caulobacterales; family Caulobacteraceae; genus Phenylobacterium. The sequence continues at coordinate 20,483 of NZ_JAEUMN010000126.1, read as the reverse complement.
CCCCCGGTCGAGCTCGATGGGGTCGCGCGCCAGCAGCTCCTCGATGTTGATGTCGCGCACCGGAAGGAGGGTCAGCCCCTCGTGGTGGCTCAGCTCGACGATCGAGGGCAGCCGCAGCAGGCGGATGCCGTCGGTCTTGAGGCGGCCCAGGACATCGGCGGTGAGGCCCTTGAGCTTGGCCGGCTCTTCGAGGAACAGGATCGCGCGCGGGTAGCGGTTCCAGCGCCGCAGGTCGGCCAGCGCGGCGTCCAGGCGATCGATGGCTTCCAGGATGCAGACCCCGCGCACCTGTGCGCCCACGTCGCGGCGATCGGTGCCGATGATTCCGACCGGCGTGTAGGCGCGGTCGTTGCTGCGGGCGACGTCCCGCAGATAGGTGTCCGCGAGCGACGGCGGACCGATCAGCAGCAGGGACGGGGCCTGGGCGAGGCGGTCGGTGGCGGTCTTGAGCGGGGAGAAGCTCTCGAGGGCGTGCTCGTGCAGCGCGCGGCGCAGGATCCGCACGCCCATGGCGCTGACCATCTGGAACAGGGGCGCCATCACCAGCGTGGAACGCGGCAGCCCTTCGGCGCGGTCGAGGACGAAGCAGGCGAGCAGGAAGACGCCCACGGTGAGCACCGCGCTGCGCGTGAGCACCAGCGCATCCGGGATGGACACGTAGCGCCAGGGCGAAAGCTCGCGCCGGAACGCGAGGCTGAAGACGCCGGCGATGGCCGCATAGAGGGCGGCGAGCTGGAAGAAGGACATGGCGCCCGCCTGACCGAAGCCCAGCTCGGGCTGCGTCGGCGCGACGAAGAAGGCCACGGAGAAGGCGACAGCCGCGAGCAGCATGTCGAAGACGACGGTCTGGGCCCGAACGGTCATCCGCTCCATGCGCCGAACTCCGCTGACGTCCTGTCGATTCCCGACCATAGGGCGGTGCAGGCGGTCCGTCAGTCAAAACAAGCCGTGGAAGCGCCAAGGCGCCAGCCCGCTCGGCCGGCGCGGCCCGCCAGGGCGGCGGAACCTAGGTATTGCGGCCTCCGGAGGCAACCCGGAACGGCCTCGCCGGATACGAAAGAGCCGCCGCGGTCAGGCGGCGGCTCCCCTGCGCGAATCGCGCGAGCGGTCACCAGACGAGCTTGATCGCCCCGACCACCCGGGAGTCGCCGTAGCCGAGCGGGTCGGCGGCGTTGGAGGCGTCCGTGTCGAAGTAGCGGACGTCGAAGCCCACGTTGTCGGTCAGCGCGAAGCCGACGCCCACGTTCCAGGTCGTATAGTCGAGGCCGCCGTCCTGCTCCTGACGGCCGATGGCGCCGCTCACCGAGAACTTGGTCTCCGGGATCGTCACCGCCGCGTTGGCCTCGTAGTAGAACGCGTCGTCCGCGGCGCCGAAGAAGTTCGGCGAATAGTAGGTCGCCACGCCCAGGGTCGCCGGGCCGGCCGGCACCGAGGCGGCGGCCTTGAACTCCCAGTAGTCGTAGTTCGACGCGCCCTTGTCGATGTAGCCGTAGTAGATCACGCCCAGGTCGAAGGTGACCGCGCCGACGGTGGGCTTCACGCCCGCGTAGATGTCGAACTCGGCGTCCGTGGAGTCCAGGAAGTCCACGTTGGACACCCACACGCCGGCGTATCCGATGCCCAGGGTGGCGTCGACGCCGCCGAACACCTGCGGATCCTCGTCGGTCTGGCTGAAGCCGCGGAACACGTAGTCGGTCGACGCGCCGATGTTGAACGAGAAGGACGGGCCGGAGCTGTCCTCCTGGGCGGCGGCCGCGCCGGCAAAGCAAAGCGAGGCGGCGGCTGCCGCCAGCGCGAGTTTGAGCGTTCTCATTTGTCTATCCCCTCTTGATGCACCCGGCCGTGACCGGCACGCCGCGCCATGGTCGGCGGCGAACGCCTCAGATCAACGCGGGGGGGCCGGTCCAGCGAAGCCACGAGTCCGCTGACGAACGATTAATCAGGCTGAGCGCGCGGCGCCTGAAAAATGGGCGCCGGGGCGGATCAGCGGGCCACGAGCGGGGCGAATCCCAGGTGCGAGCCGGCGTCCACGAGGAGCGTCTCGCCGGTGACGTGACGCGAGTGCGGCGAGGCCAGGAAGACGGCGGAGACGGCGATGTCCTCGGCGGTGGAGGCGGCCTTCAGCGGGGTGCCCGCCGCGGCGTTCTCCCGGACCCGAGCGGCGGCCGCTTCGCCGACGCCCTTGCCGAACCACGGGGTGTCGATGAAGCCGGGGCAGACGGCGTTGACGCGGATCTTGGGCGCCAGCGCGCGGGCCAGCGACAGGGTCATGGTGTTGAGCGCGCCCTTCGAGGCCGCGTAGGGCACCGACGAGCCGATGCCGGTGACGCCGGCGATGGAGGCGGTCATCACCACCGCGCCCGGGCGCTCGCCGGCCTCCAGCAGCGTGCGGCAGGCGCGGACCATCTGGTAGGGGCCGATGACGTTGACGCCGTAGAGCTTCAGGAAGTCGTCGGCGGAGACGCCGTCGAGGTTCGCGTGATTGTTGAACGTCGTCGTGCCGGCGTTGTTGAACAGCGCGTCGATGCGGCCGTAGGGCTCGGCGGCCGCGGCGATGCGGCGGCAGTCGTCGTCGTTCGCCACGTCGCCCTGGACCAGCACGGTCTCGGCGCCGTGAGCCTGGCACTGGCGGGCGGTCTCCTCGGCGTCGTCCCGGTTGCGCGCGTAGTTGATGACCACGGCCTTGGCGCCGCGGGAGGCGACCTCGACGGCGACGGCGCGGCCGAGGCCGGTGGAGGCGCCCGTGACCACCACCACGAAGTCGTGAAAATCACCCTGGGCCATCGCGCGTCCTCCCGTTGTTGTTTGGGGCCGTGCTAGCCGGTAAAGGCCGCGCATGGAAGAGACCCATCTCACGCAGCTCGGGCGGGAGGCGCGGGGGTTCGAGAGCCCCGAGGCGGCGGTCCTCGAGCGCGTGCCCAATCCGCATGCCGGGACGACCTATCTGGTGCGCTTCACGGCGCCGGAGTTCACGTCGCTCTGCCCGGTGACGGGGCAACCGGACTTCGCGCACCTGGTGATCGACTACGCGCCGGGCGACTGGCTGGTGGAGTCGAAGTCGCTGAAGCTCTACCTGGGGTCGTTCCGCAACCATGGGGCGTTCCACGAGGACTGCACGGTCGCGATCGGCCAGCGGCTGGTGCGCGAGCTGTCGCCGCAGTGGCTGAGGATCGGGGGGTACTGGTACCCGCGCGGCGGCATCCCGATCGACGTCTTCTGGCAGACCGGCCCGGCGCCTGAGGGCTTGTGGCTCCCGGACCAGGGCGTCGCGCCCTACCGCGGCCGCGGGTAAGGCCCGGGGCGGCTCAGGCGCGGCGGCGATCCACGGGCAGCCAGACCTCCACCGTCGTCCCGCGCCCGGGCGCGCTGGCGCAGGCGAAGACGGCGCCGATCGTCTCGGCGCGCGCGGCCATGGTCCTCAGCCCCTTGCCCGACCCCGGCTCGCCGTCGCGGACGAAGCCCCTGCCGTTGTCGGTGATCGCGACGCGGACGCCCGGGCGGCCCTCGCGCGTCTCGGGCGCGCAGGCGAAGACGAGCACCTTGGCGGCCGAGTGGGCGAGCGCATTGGCCACCGCCTCCTGGACCAGCCGCAGGAACTGCAGGGCGTTCGCCGAGTCCAGCCACCCGATCGAAGGGCAATCGCCGACATCCCAGCGCACGACGAGGCCCGCGCGCCCGAGGTCGGGCTCCCAACGGTGCCGCAGGTTCCCGAGCAGGGCGAGAATGTCGCCGCCCAGCGGGTCCAGGGAATCCACGGTGAGCTTCAGGTCGGCCACGGCCCGCCGCAGCAGGTCTATCGTCTCGGCAGGATGCTTCTGCTTCCGCGCCACCGCGAGGGCGGTCACAAGGCTGGAGCCGATGCCGTCGTGCACCTCGCGCATCAGGCGCTCGCGTTCGCTTTCCAGGGCGCGCTCCACCTCGAGCCGGCGGCGGGCGGCCTCGCTGGCGGCCAGGTCGGCCCGCGCCGCGGCGATGCGGCCCTCAAGCGAGGCGTTGAGCGACTCCACCGTGCGGACGGCCGAGACGAAGCGGCGGCCGACGACGAAGAAGAACGCGGCCAGGATGGCGAAGGCGTTGTAGGGCTGGAGATAGAAGCCGGCGCCGTCCCACCAGAGCAGGTGGTCCTGCCGTCCCAGGTCGTGCACGCCCACGGCGAGCGTCGCCGCCATGATCGTGAGGAGCAGGACGCGCGCGAAGGCGTCGCCCCGCCAGGGCGCCCGCACGAGCACGCCGATGCTGACGGCCCCGGTGGCCAGGACGATGGCGGTGCAGATCCGTCCCTCATGCCCCAGGGCGGTGAGGACGACGGACGCGATGGCGTTGGCGGCGCCCAGGGCGAACCACAGCACGTTCCAGCGCTCGCGGTGCGGGACCTTGAAATACTCGCCGACGAACCCGAAGCCGAGCGGCGTCAGGAAGAAGATCATCGTCTGCGAGAGCAGGCCGAAGAGCAGCGGATCGAAGGGCGCCCGCTCGAAGAAGAACACCGTGCCGCGAATGAAGTAGGCGATGCCGAGCGCGGCCAGCCAGGCGAGCTCGGGCTCCTGGCGCCGGCGTGACAGCCACAGGAGAAAGGTGACGGCGGTGAGCGCCAGGACGATGTAGTTGGCGATCTCGGCGCCCTTGACCCGCCACAGGGTCTGGCGCGCGTGGAGCGGGCGCAGCTCGGCCAGGGGCGCGAGGCGGATGTCGCCCACCACCAGGAACCAGTCCAGCGCCGAGTCGACCCGCAGGAGCAGCTCGTTCGGACCCGCCCGCAGCGCCTGGGCCGGCAGCGGCACGAGGACCGGGCGGTTCCAGCCGATGACGCGGTCGTCCTTGCCCGCGTAGGTGCGATAGACTTCGACGCCGTTCAGGTAGGCGACGTAGCGCTCGGCGATGTCCTCGGTGTAGAGCGCGTGCGGGCCGCTCCCCAGCTGGTCCATATCGAACCGGGCCCGCACCCACACCGTGATCCTGTGGTGCTTCCGCGCGCGGGCTTCCTCCTCCAGCGAGAGCTGGGGCAGGGGACGCCGCGTCCAGCCCGACGCCGGCGGGGTGTCGCTCTCGGAGACGGCGAACTCGGCCTCGCGCACCACGAGGCCGTCCCCGGCCCGGGCCGACGCCACCGCCGCGCCGAGCGTCAACGCCAGCAGGCAGCCCAGCCAGAGCCTGAGCGGCCATGGGAACCACCCGGCGATGGTCAATCGAGGATTCCCTGGCTGGAGGCCTCGAACACGGCCTCCGCGCGCGAGTTCACCTCGAGCTTCACGTAGATGCTCTTCACGTGCGTGCCCACGGTGTTGACCGACAGGCCCAGCAGCTCGGCGCATTCCTTCTTGGAGAAGCCGCGGGCGAGCATGTTCAGGACGTCGCGCTCACGGTCGGTCAGCGTGGCGTCGCCGGCCTGCGGCTCGGGGCGGATGTGGCGCAGGACCTGGCGGGCGATCGCGGGGCTGATGGGCGAACCGCCGCGGCGCACGTCGCGGATGGCGGCGACGCAGGCCTCCGGCTCCATGTCCTTCAGGAGATAGCCGCGGGCGCCGGCCCGGATGCAGTCGATCACCCGTCTCTGCTCGGCGAACATGGTGACCACCATGACGTCCGCGCCCGGATGGCGAAGGGCGCTGCCGCGGATGAGCGCGATGCCGTCCCCGTCCGGGAGCCCCAGGTCGCACAGCAGGACGTCGTAGCCGCCCGCGGCGACAAGGGCTTCGCCCTCGGCCGCCGTGGAGGCGGTCGCGACGACCCGAAGGCCCTCGGCCGGCGCGATGACGCCCGCGAGCCAGGCCGCCATCGCGGGGTCGTCCTCGACGATGGCGATGCGGATCGCTGCGCCGCCCGGCGGCGTCCCGGCTTCCTGTCGCTCCAAAAGGGCCCCCCTGAAGGCGCAGGGACGATGATGAACGAAGGCGCCAGCGGCGTCGACGACGTGTCCATCACCCAAACAGGTGAAGCGCGGCCACGGCGGCCCGGGCTAGCCAGCGAGTCCCGGTTCGCCCCGGGCCGCTCGAAGATGGGGGTTGTTTCATGTCCAGGTCACTCGCGCCGCTGGCTGCCGCCGCGCTGCTCGCCCTTCACGCGGCGCCCGCCGCCGCCGACGTCATCGTCGACACCGGCGAGGTGGAGTTCCCCTTCGCCGTCTGGGCGATCGGAGAGTTCGGTGACGACCACATCGGTCTCGCCGCGGCGTTCACCGTGTCGCAAACCACCCGGATCACCGACTTCGAGAGCTTCTTCGGGCTCAATGCGCAGCCGCAGACGCTCCACATGGGGATCGCCAACAGCCTCGGGGCGGTCCCCGGCAGCGAGATCTTCTCGGCCCAGGTCAACATCGCGGCCGAGCAGGGCGGCGACTTCTACGACTGGCACGGGGTGCACGGCGCGAACGTGGTGCTGGGCCCAGGCGAGTACTGGATCACCTTCGAAGTCCGCGAGGACGACACGTTCGAGAGCGGTCTTGCCTTCTACGCGCCGAACCCGACCCTGAAGGAGGCCAGCCACCGCCGCTCGACGGGGAACTGGGGCGTTTCCAACGACCTCGACTTCTCCCTGCGGATCTACGGCGACCCGGTGGGGGCCGTGCCCGAGCCCTCGGCCTGGGCCCTGATGATCGCCGGCTTCGGCGCGACCGGCGCGGCGATCCGTCGTCGGCGTCGCTGCGAGCCGGCCTGAGGCGCGCGGGCGCCCCCAACCACCGGATCCTCACGCCGCCCGGCGACGCCATGGCTTCCTCGTCGCTCGAACGAGGCGTCGCTGCGGCGCGGCAAGGACGAAGGACGAAGCCGCGTCGGCGTCATGACCTGTCCATCACCCAAACAGGTGAGGCGCGGCCCTCCCGGCCCGGGATAGCCAACAAGTCCAGGCGTCGTCCCGGGTCGCCGGGCCGCTCGAAGATGGGGGTTCAGATCGATGTCCAGGTCACTCGCACCGCTCGCCGCCGCCGCGCTGCTCGCCCTTCCCGCGGCGCCCGCCGCCGCCGACGTCATCGTCGACACCGGCGAGGTGGAGTCCCCAACCACCATCTGGGCGCTCGGGGAGTTTTCTGGCGACCACATCGGGCGCGCCGCTGCGTTCACGCTGTCGCAGACGACCCGCATTACCGATTTCGAGAGCTACTTCGGGCTCATAACGCAGCCGCAGTCGATCCACATGGGGATCGCCAACAGCCTCGGAGCGGTTCCCGGCAGCGAGATCTTCTCAGCCCAGGTGAACCTCCAACCCGAGGGCGACGGCGATTCCTATGGGTGGTACGGCGTGCACGGGGCCAACGTGGTGCTGGGAGCCGGCGAGTACTGGATCACCTACGAAGTGCGGGAGGACGATAGCTTCTTCCTGAGCGGCCTCGCCTTCTCTGCGCCGAACCCGACTGTGAAGGAGGCTAGCCATCGCCGCTCGACGGGCGTCTGGGACGCCTCGAATGATCTCGACTTCTCGCTGCGCATCTTCGGCGATCCGTTGACGGCCGTGCCGGAGCCCTCGGCCTGGGCCCTGATGATTGCCGGGCTCGGCGCGACCGGCGCGGCGATCCGTCGCCGGCGACGCTACGAGCCGGCCTGAGCCGCCCGGGCGCCGGGAGCACACGTCGCCATCGCTGGTTGTCCTAGCCGAGGGCGATGCGGATCGCGCCGCCGCCCGCTGGCGTGTCCATCACCCAAACAGGTGAGGCGCGGACCTCCCGGCCCGGGATAGCCAACAAGTCCAGGAGTCGTCCCGGTTCGCCGGGCCGCTCGAAGATGGGGGTTCAGATCGATGTCCAGGTCACTCGCACCGCTGGTCGCCGCCGCGCTGCTCGCCCTTCCCGCGGCGCCCGCCGCCGCCGACGTCATCGTCGACACGGGCGAGGTGCACTTCCCCTCCGCCGTATGGGCGCTCGGCGCGTTCGCCTTGGCTCATCCCGCACCGGACCACATCGGGCTCGCCGCAGCGTTCACCCTGTCGCAGACCACACGCATCACCGACTTCGAGAGCTTCTTCTCGCTCAACCCGGTGGCGCAGTCGGTCCACATGGGGATCGCCGACAGCCTCGGGGCGGTTCCCGGCAGCGAGATCTTCTCCGCCCAGATCGACATCCCTCCGGAAGACGTCCCCTTCGGCTACGGCTGGCACGGGGTGCACGGCGCGAACGTGGTCCTGGGCCCCGGCGAGTACTGGATCACCTTCGAGGTCCGGGAGGACGACAAGTACGAGGGCGGCCTTGCCTTCTTTGCGCCGAACCCGACCGTGAAGGAGGCCACCCACCGCCGCTCGACCGGGACCTGGAGCGCGACGAACGACCTCGACTTCTCGCTGCGAGTTTTCGGCGACCCGCTGGGGGCCGTGCCGGAGCCCTCGACCTGGACCCTGATGATCGCCGGTTTCGGCGCGACCGGCGCGGCGATCCGTCGTCGGCGACGCCAGCCAGCCTGTCGGGCGATCCGAGCCGACAGATGATCCTCGGCCCGCACTGAATTGCCGAGGCGCGGCGAAGGTTGTCGGGCGAGTCCAAGACCGAGTCTTCCAAAGCAAAGCTTGAGTATGTGCGGCCTTGGGGACTGTCGGTGCGCGTGTTCACCGTGCCGGACGCCAGTTGATCGGCGGGTCGCAGATCGACGGGGGCTGTTGCAAACGCGGGCCAGAAGCCTAGAGTTGACTTTGCCCAACTCTCCTCGGGCGTGTCACCTCAGGCCGGGCGGCGCGGTGCGTCGTCCGGCCGTCGTGTTTCCGGGCCGTCGTGTTTCTCGGGCCGTCGTGTTTCTCGGGGCGCGTATCTCCCGCGCCGTCAGGGCGCCCAATGCGTCACGAGGGGGTCCAGCGCGGCCCGCTCGCGTTCGAGAGGCGGCTCGCGGGGCGTTCCCAAGAGGATGACGCCGGCGATCCGTTCGCCGGCCCGCACGCCGAAGACCTCCGCGGCCTCGGGGTCGTAGCTGTACCAGTCGGTGATCCAGTTCGCGCCGTAGCCCATGGCCAGCGCGCCATAGAGCAGGTTCGCGCAGACGGCCCCGGCCGAGAGCACCTGTTCCCATTCGGGGATCGCCGCCCCCGCGCGCGGCGCGGAGACGACCACCACCGCCAGAGGCGGGACCGCGAGCTTGCCCAGCTTCGTGATGAGGGCGGCGTCGCCGCGCGCCTCGGCGACCACGGCCAGCCGGGCGACCAGGGCCGCCTTGGCGACCGCCGCCACGACGATGAAGCGCCAGGGCGAGAGCTTGCCGTGATCGGGAACCCGCGCGGCGACGCGCAGGAGATCGGCCAGTTCCTCGGCCGACGGGGCCGGCTCGACGAGGGTGAGCGCCGACGTGGAGCGGCGCAGCGCCAGGAACCGGAGCGCCTCGGGCGACGGCTGGAGCGGCAGGGTGTCGCCGAACGCGGGCGGCGCGGGGAGCTTCGAGGGCAAGGGACCGGTCCGGCGCTTGAGGGGAGACGGGAGGCTCTTTATGGGGACGGCCGAGCCGGCGGCAAGCCAAGGGACAGTTCGATGGGCGAAAAGCCGGCCTGGCTGCGGGCGCATGGGACGCCGTGGGTGCGCGGACCCGAACGCGTGGTCTACGACAACCCCTGGATCCGCGTGACCGAGTACGCCGCCACGGCGCCGACCGGCGCGGCGGCCGTGTACGGCCTGGTGGGCTACAAGAACCTGGCGATCGCGGTCCTGCCGCTGTTCGACGACGGAACCACGGTGCTGGTGGGGCAGCACCGCTTCCCGGCCATGGACTACAGCTGGGAGATCCCGGAAGGCGGCGGGCCCCTGGCCGACGATCCGCTCGCGAGCGCGCAGCGCGAACTGGCCGAGGAGACCGGTCTCGCGGCCACGGACTGGCAGGTGATCCTGACCGCGCAGCTCTCGAACTCGGTCAGCGACGAGCGGGCGATCGGATACCTCGCGACGGGGCTGCACGCGGCCGGCGACGGGCGACACGCCGACGACACCGAGGCGTTGGAGCAGGCGCGCGTCCCGTTCCGCGAAGCGTTCGACGCCGCGATGGCCGGCGATTTGCAGGACATGCTGACGGTGGCGATGCTGCTGAAGGCCCACCATATGGCTCGTGAAGGGCTTCTGGCGCCGGCTTTGGCCGCCGCTATGTTAGGGTAGGGAGAACCCAATGGGTCGAGAGGACGCCATGAGCCAGCGCCTTGAGGTCGTCGATGTCACCGCCCCGCCCCCGGTGTGGGCGGCGCTGCGCAACGAGGCCTACGCCGCCGCCAAGTCGGAGGCGGCGCTCGCCAGCCTGCTGGCGGCGGTCATCCTGAACCACGATACGCTGGGCGACGCGCTGAGCTACCAGCTCGCGCGCAAGCTGGGCGACCAGGAGCTGCGGGCCATGAGCCTGCGCGACACCATCGAGGAGGCCTACGAGTCGCAGCCCGACATCGTGGCGACCGCCGAACTGGACCTGAAGGCGGTGTTCGAGCGCGATCCTGCCTGCAAGGGCTACGTGCAGCCGTTCCTGTTCTTCAAAGGCTTCCTGGCGCTGCAGACACAGCGCGTGGCGCACTGGCTGTATGGCGAGGGCCGCGAGACGCTGGCCTTCTACCTGCAGAGCCGCACGAGCGAGCTGTTCCAGGTGGACATCCACCCCGCCACGCGCATCGGCAAGGGCGTGTTCGTCGACCACGGCACCGGCATCGTCATCGGCGAGACGGCGGTGATCGGCGACGACGTCTCGATGCTGCAGGGCGTGACCCTGGGCGGCACGGGCGCCGAGCGCGGCGACCGGCACCCGAAGATCGGCAAGGGCGTCCTGCTGGGCGCCGGCGCCAAGGTGCTGGGCAACATCCAGATCGGCGACTACGCCAAGGTGGCCTCGGGTTCGGTGGTGCTGAAGGACGTGCCGGCCGGCTGCACCGCGGCCGGCGTGCCGGCGCGGCTGGTGAACTGCCCGACCTGCGAGGAGCCGGCGCGGACCATGGACCACACCCTGCCGATCATCCCGGACTATTCGATCTGACGTCGGCGAGACCCGGGTTCCCCGGGTCTCGTTGGACCCGCGAGGGCCAGCCCGCGCGGCTCCTGACCGCGACGGGACGCGAGAACCACGGACGGTACGGAAGGGCGCCTACCGCGCCTGGGCGAACTGCAGTGACCCCGGGGCCACGAACCGGCGATCACGCCTGACCGCGGGGCGCCGGTGCGGACGCGGGAGGCTGCCGTCCGCGTTATCCGTGGTTCCTTCTTCCGGCTCGCTGATCTAGAAGGTCGCCCGTACGAACCCAGGAGCGTTGGCGTGGACGAGAAGACCATCCGCAGGATCGAAGGCCATCTGCGTGGCACCTTCGCCAACGCGCGGATCAACCTCGTGCCGCGTCCCAAGCAGAAGGACTCCGCCGAGGTCTATATCGGCGAGGAATTCATCGGCGTGGTGTTCCAGGACGAGGACGAGGACGGCTCGTTCATGTTCGAGATGGCCATCCTGGCCGAGGACCTGCCGTAGGCCTGCCGGGGATCAGTCGTCCCGCAGTAGCCGGTAGCCGAGGCCGGGCGCGAGACGCAGCAGCGGCGGCAGGGCCGCGGCCTTTCCGACGTAGATTTCGCCCCGGCCGGCCTTGAGGCCCTCGAGCAACCCAAAGGCGGCCGCATCCGGGCTGAGCTTGCCGGCGCCGCGCCCGCGCGTCATGTCGGTGTCGACCAGCGGCAGGACGGCTTCGGCCACGTGGACATGCGGCGCGGCGTCCTCGCACTGGTAGCGCAGCGCCCGGGTGAACGCCCGGACCCCCGCCTTGGTCGCGCAGTAGACGGGCGCCGACCGCTTCGGCGCCAGCGCAAGGCCGCTCGTCACGTTGACGATCGCGGCGCGGGGCCGGCTCGCGAGGTGCGGCAGCAGGCCGGCGCATAGGGCCACCACCGCCTCGAGGTTGATCGTCATCTCGGCGCGGAGGTCGCCGAGGCGGGCGGCCGCCTCGCCACGGACGAAGTCGCTCGCCACCTGCACGCCGGCATTGTTGATCACGACGGACAGTTCGGGATGCCTCGAGAGCAGGGTCGCCACGGCCGCATCCACGTCCTCGCGGCGGCCGAGGTCGAGGGGCCAGGGCGTGAGGCGGCCCGCGGCGTCCCGGGCCGCCTCGGCCAGGCGATCGGCGTCCCGCGCCAGGGCGATGACATGGGCGCCCTCGGCCAGCAGGCGGCGGGTCAAGGCGGCGCCCACGCCCCGTGTGGCCCCGGTGACGAGGACAGTGGCGTTGCGAAGGTCCATGCCGCGCTCCCGAAATCGAAGATGCAAATGGCCACGGCGCGCGGGTTGCCCGATTATCCGCGGTTAATGCGCGACCGGACTTCCGCTCTTTCGCAGCGTCTTTCGACCATCGCCGGCGGGCCGCTGCCCGGCGCAGAGGATCTCGACCGGAAGGTCCTCTCGCGCAGGTACAAGCCCGGCGAGCATCTGTTCCACCAGGGCGACGCCGACGGGCATGTCCGGCTGGTGATCTGCGGCCTGGTGAAGCTGGTCTACGAGGATGCGAAGGGGAGGGCCTTCACGAAGTCGATCGTGGAGGGCGGCGACATCTTCGCCAGCATGGCGGCGTTGGCGGGCGAGGGGGCTAGCTTTAGCGCGGTGGCCCTCACGGCGGCCGAGGTCGAGCAGGCGCCCTGGAGCGAACTGCAGCGGCAGGCGGCGCGCCACCACGCCTGGGAAACGGCGTCGCGCCGGTTGTTCATGGACTATGCGCGGCGCAAGGAGGCCCGCGAGTTCGAGTTCCTGACGCTCTCGGCCGCCGAGCGCTGGACGCGGCTGACCCGGGAGCGGCCGGCCCTGGTGCAGGCGGCGCCGCAGGCCGAGCTCGCCGCGCTGATCGGGGTCACGCCGGTGGGGCTGAGCCGGCTGAAGGCGCGACTGCGGCGGTGTGGCTTGGGGGACTGAGCGCGGGGTGACGGCGAAAGGCAAAGCGCTCTCCCTTCAGCTGTCATCCCGGTTTCCGCGTGAGCGGAAGACCGGGACCCATACGCGCCTGCATTGAAGGTGATGACGCGGCGGCGGCGGTTGGGGATGTGCCTGGGACGCCGAGTCTATGGGTCCCGGTCTTCGCCGGTGGCGAAACCGGGATGACAGGGGAAAGGCAAAGCGCTCTTCAGCGCACCTGGGTCACCTTCAGGACGCCCGCGGGGAGGGGGGCGATGGGGGGCTGGGGCTGGGCGGTGTCGAGCCAGGCGGCCCAGTGCTGGCGGGGCAGGATGACGATCTGGCGGTCGTGGTATGGCGCGATGTCGGGGCCGGGCGGGCAGGTGAGCAGGGTGAAGCGGTCGTCGCGGATGAGGCCGGCGATGGCGAAGAAGCCCCCCTCGGCCGCGGTGAACAGCCACTTGGACTTGGGCGCCTTGGCGCCGGTGAACTCGAAGAACCCGTCCGCCGGGACGAGGCAGCGGCCCGAGCCGAAGGTGCGGCCTTCGGAGCGGAAGTTGATGACGGGTCCGCGCGGGCCCGGGAAGCCCCAGCGGAGCTGCGAAAGGCGCCCGCCGCCGCCGGGCCGGCCGGCCAGCAAGTAGGCCGGGTCCGTGGGCCGGATGGAGGCGCGGGGCTCGAGGTTCGGCGCGCCACCCTCCCAGTCGATGGGCACGCTGAGTTGGCTGAAGGCCTCGAGCAGGTCCTGGAGCGAGTTCTCGAACCGGAATTCGTTGCACATGAAATATACGGACTCCGGTCGAAGCGGCGCTGTATCTTAGATGCAGATCAGGCGGCGCCGCGGATGATCCGGCGGGCCTGGAATGGCGGGATGATCGCGGTGATGTGCGCGGCCCAGCGGAGCCGGGCGTCCCGGCGCATGGGGCCGGCGATGCTCTCGAGGTCGTAGAGGCCGGGCCGAGATCCGCGCAGCAGCCGCTTGACCAGCACCTCGTCGGTCTCGACCTCGACCACCACGACCTGGCCCAGCATGTCGGGCGTGGGCGCGGTGCGCTGGTCCTCGAAGTAGATGAGGGCGCCGTCGTCGGCGAGGCCGCGCATGGAGTGGCCGACGACGCGCAGCGCCCGCGCCCGCTCGGTCCCCCCGGGCGGGATCGGCGCGATCTCCGCCGGGTCCTGCCCGAGGGCGAAGAGGACCACGCCCTCGGGATTGGCGCCCACATGCCCGATCACCGGGACGAACTCCGCCGCGGCCCCCGCGGGCGCGGCGGCGCCGGTCGCGTCGTAGAGCCACTCGGCCGTGACGCCGAATGCGGCCGCGTACGCCTTGGCCCGCCGGTAGGAGAAGGGCGCGTTGCCGTTCTCGTTCGCCGCATAGGTGTTGCGGCTCCAGCCGAAGGCGTCCGCCGCGGCGGCGGCGGTGTCGAACCCCCGCTCGATGCGGGCCTGCCTGAGGCGCTCGGCGCGTCCGTCCATGGCTGTAGATTACATGTCATCGCATTTGACTCAAGCCGATGTAGAATATATACAGAACGCATGGTGAACAGACATCAGGAAACGTACTCCGTGCTCCGCTGCGGCGGCGCGACCCCGGCGCGAGCCTGCGCTGAGACCGGCGTCAGATCCGGACGTGGATCGTGGCTGGAAGCCGGGTTCCAGGCCGGACTGGGCGTCGCCGACGGGCGCGCGATCCGGCCGCGGTTCGCAGGCCACGCCGAGCACGTGGCGGCCGTGCAGGCGGCCGGCGGCTATCCGGTGCTCGTCCGATGAGCCGGGATGGCGACGCCGCCACGCTGGTGGCCGGCGCCCTCGGCCGACGCAAGCCCGGCGAGCGCGGGCAGTTCCTGCGCGAGCTGCTGGCGCATACGGCGGCCGGGCTGGTGGTGATCGAGGGCGAGGCGGAGGCGTCGGAGGCGGTCTACCGGCTGGCCGACGCGGTTGTGGCGCGGGGACTGAAGCTGTGATGCGCAGGGCGAAGCTGAGACCGGAGGACGTCGCGCGCGAGCGGATGATCCGCCAGGAGCGCCAGCGCAAGGCGCAGGCGCACGCCGCCGCCGTGGAGGCGGGCGTCGCCGAGACCGTGGCGCTATCGCGGGCGCGGGGGGAGGCGATCGCCGAGCCGGCGGCGGGGCGGCGGGGCCAGCCTTACCGCCGGCAGAGCGGGCTGGACTGGCTGGCCGCGAAGGGCCGCATCGGCGCGGACCGTCTGGCGGCCGGGCAGCGCTACGGCGCGGCGTACCGGCGGGTGAAGCTGGAGAAGGCGATCCCCTCGACCCTGGACGTGCGCGTGCGCGGCGAGTTCGTCCCGCCGGCGCTGGAGGACGTGCTGGCGCGAGGCGAGGGCACGGAGGCGGCGCGCCGGCGGCTGCTCGAGTTTCGCCGGCGGCTGTGGCGGCAGCCCGACCTGGTGGCCGCCTGCGACCTGATCTGCGGCGAGGAGAAGACGCCGCGCGAGGCGGCGGCCGGCGATCCGCGGGAGGCGGCGCGGCTGGAGGCGCTGCTGAAGGTGGCCCTGGACGTCCTGGCGGCCTAGGGCTGGCCGGTCATCCAGGCGGCGGCCCGGTCGAGCAGCTCGGCCATGACGTCGGCGTCCTTGCGGCCCGTGCGGGCCGGGACGTGGAAGCTGTGGTCCGCCGCCTCCGCGAGCACGAGCGTGGCGCGCGGGCCGAGGTCTTCGACGACGGGGCGCAGCAGGGCGAGGTCGGCCAGGGTGTCCGCCGAGCCCTGCAGGAAGAGCATGGGGACCTCCACGGCCTTCAGGTGATCGGCGCGGTCCACGCCCGGCTTTCCGGCCGGGTGCAGCGGAAAGGCGAAGAAGACCAGGCCACGCACGTCGGCCAGCGGCGCGGCGGCCTGGGCCTGGGACGTCATGCGCGCGCCGAACGAGCGGCCGCCGGCGAAGAGCGGAAGGCCCTGCGCACGGCGGGCGGCCTCGACCGCGGCGGCGCGCACGGCGGCGTGGGCGACCCGCGGCGGGTCGGGACGCCGGCCGCCCTTCTCCATGTAGGGGAACTGGTAGCGCAGGGTCGCCACGCCGCGCGCCTCCAGGCCGTCGGCGACGACGGCCATGTGGCGATGGGTCATGCCGGCGCCCGCGCCGTGGGCGAGGCTGAGCACGGCCCGGGGCGAGGGCGGCGATTGCCAGAGGGCGGAGACGGTCTGGCCGTCAGGAAGGTCGAGGGCGAGCGGTTCGGCGGGCATGGCGCGACCATAGACGATCCCGCCACGCCCCGGCATGGTCGGCGCGATGGCCGATCGGCTCGACAGCTACCGCGCCAAGCGGCGCTTCTCGGCGACGCCCGAGCCGGCGGGCGGGCCGGGCGGCGGGGCGTCGGACGCGCCCATCTTCGTCATCCAGAAGCACAAGGCCCGGCGGCTGCACTACGACCTGCGGCTTGAGATGGGCGGGGTGCTGAAGAGCTGGGCGGTGCCGGAGGGGCCCTGCCTGGACACCAAGGTCCGCCGCTTCGCCAAGCTGACCGAGGACCATCCCCTCGAGTACGGATCGTTCGAGGGCCGCATCCCGGAGGGCAACTACGGGGCGGGCAATGTCATCATCTGGGACCGCGGGACCTATGTGACGCTGAAGGACCCCGAGCAGGGGCTGGCCGACGGCGAGATCAAGTTCCGGCTGCTGGGCGAGAAGCTGTCGGGCGGCTGGACCCTGGTGCGGCTGAAGGGCGACGGGACCGACTGGCTGCTGATCAAGGAGCGGGACCCGTCGGCGCGCCCGATCGAGGACTACGACGTCCTTGTGGAGGCGCCGGACAGCGTGGTCAGCGGCCGGTCGGTGGACGAGCCCGAGCCGGCGCCGAAGCCGCGCAGGACCGTGAGGAAGGCGGCGCCGGGCAGGATCGAGGGCTCGGTGGCCGCTTCCCTGCCGGCGAAGTGGAAGCCGCAGCTGGCGACGCCGGCGGACGCCGCGCCGAAGGGGCCGGGCTGGATCCACGAGATCAAATACGATGGCTATCGCACGCTGGTGTTCGTGGACCACGGCCAGGTGCGGATGATCACCCGCAACGGCGTGGACTGGACGCACCGCTACGCGGCCGTGGCCAAGGCGTTCGAGCGGCTGCCGTGCCGGACGGCGATCCTGGACGGCGAACTGGTGGTGCAGGACCCGCGCGGCGTGGCGCGGCTGGACCTGCTGGAGCAGGCGCTCTCGGCGGGCGACAGCCACGCCATGACCTACTTCGCCTTCGACCTCGTGCACCTGGACGGCTACGACCTGTCGGGCGCGAAGCTGATCGATCGCAAGCGGGCGCTGGAGGGGCTGCTCGCGCCGGTGGCCGATCCCCGCTCGCAGATCCAGATCAGCGACCACTTCGAGGGCGAGGGCGACCAGCTGTTCGCCGAGGCCAGCCGGCTGGGCCTGGAGGGCATCGTCTCGAAGCGCGCGGACAGCCGCTACGTGCAGCAGCGGTCGGCCAACTGGCTGAAGGTGAAGCGGGTCGAGATCGATGAGTTCGTGGTCATCGGCTTCCTGTCGAACATGCCGAAGAACGCCTCGTCGCTGGTGCTGGCGGAGGACCGCGGCGGCGAGCTGGAGTACGCCTGCCGCGTGGGCTCGGGGATCGGGGAGGACCTGGCGCGCGAGATCTACCGGGCGCTGGAGCCGCACCTGCGGGCTAAGCCGGTCGTGCCGGTCCCGCCGACGCCGGGCGCCAGGTGGGTGGATCCGGCGTGGAAGGTGGAGGTGGGCTACCGCAGCCGTTCGCGGATCGGCGCGCCGCGGGCGCCGACGCTGATCTCCATCGCGCCCTGGAAGCCGCAGCCGGCGGCGCGGGCGGTGAAGCCCCGGCTGGTCAGCGACCGCGACCTGGCGGCGATCCACCTGACCAACCCGCAGCGCGCGTTCTCGGACACCGGCGTCACCAAGCTGGACGTGGCGATCTACTACGCCCGCGTGGGCGACTGGCTGCTGCCCGAGGTGCTGCGCCGGCCGGTGACGGTGATCCGCTGCCCGAGCGGGGACCTGAGCGAGCTGTTCTACCAGCGCCACGCGTTCAACGGCCTGCCGCCGGGCCTGGAGACGGTGGAGCTGTCGGACGAGGAGGGGCGGGCGGCCTTCATCGCCATCACCGAGCCCCGGGGATACCTGGGCCTGACCCAGTTCGGCGCCGTGGAGTTCCACCTGTGGGGCTGCCGGATCGACGACCCCGAGCACCCGGACCGGATCGTGCTGGACCTGGATCCGGACGAGAGCGTGCCGTGGAGCCGGGTCTGCGACGGCGCGGAGGTGCTGCGCGACCGGCTGCAGGCGCTGGGGCTGACGCCCTTCCTGCGCACCACGGGCGGCAAGGGCCTGCACCTGGTGGTGGCGCTGACGCCCGGGCGGCACGACTGGGCGACGGTGAAGGGCTTCTCCGAGGCGGTGGCGCGGGCGGCCGCGGCCGACAGCCCCAGCCTGTTCACGGCGGTCTCGGGCAAGGAACGGCGCAAGGGCAAGATCTTCGTGGACTACATCCGCAACGCCCGCGGCGCGAGCGCGGTGGCCTCGTACTCTCTGCGCGCCCGGCCGGGCTTTCCGGTAGCCACGCCCATCGCCTGGGACGAGCTGCGGAAGTTGTCGGGAGGACACACCTTCGACCGTCTTTCAGTGGTCCGGCGGCTGGAGACCTTGGCCGCGGACCCGTGGGATGGTCTAGTATCGAGTAGTTCAGACCTTACGACTAAGATGCTCCGCGACGTTGGGATGAAGAGGTAGGTTCCGCATGGCCGGTCGGGCGAGCTGGAAGGGTTATCTCAAGCTCTCGTTGGTGTCGTGCCCGGTGAAGCTCTTCCCGGCGACGTCGGCGAGCGCGGGCAAGATCAGCTTCAACCTGCTGCACAAGGACACGCTGAACCGCGTCCAGCAGAAGTACCACGACCCGGAACTGGGCGAGATCGACCGCGCCGACCTGGTGAAGGGCTACCAGTTCGAGAAGGACAAGTACGTCGTCGTCACGGCCGAGGAGCTGGACGAGATCGAGATCGAGTCCTCGAAGACCATCGACATCGACGGGTTCGTGGACGCCGCCGAGATCGACCCGATCTACTTCGACTCCACCTACTACCTCGCGCCCGACGGCCCGATCGCCGAGGAGACGTTCGCCGTCATCCTCGAGGCCATGCGCCGGGCCGACAAGGTGGCCATCGCCCGCATCGTCCTGTCCGGCCGCGAGCGCCTGGTGGCGATCCAGCCCATCGAGGACGGCTTCCGGCTGACCACGCTGCGCTCGGCCAAGGAGATCCGCGAGGCCTCGGGCGCGCTCGAGAAGCTGAACGCCAAGTACGGCGACGACATGCTGGCCATGGCGGGGCAGATCATCGCCTCGAAGCAGGCGACCTTCGCCCCGGCGGCCTTCGAGGACCGCTACGAGGAGGCGCTGCTGGCGCTGGTGAAGTCGAAGATCGCCGGCGGCCAGCCGGTGATCACCAAGGCGCCCGAGCGCGGCAATGTGGTGAACCTGATGGACGCGCTGCGCCGCTCGATCGAGGAGGAGCGCCGGCCGCCGGCGCCGAGCCTCGGGAAGGCCGCGAAGGCGGCCGGGGGGAAGGCTTCGGCCGCGGGCAAGGCTCCGGCGAAGGCGACGGCCGCCAAGGCGCCGCCGAAGAAGCGGGCGCCCGCCGCTTCCTGACCCGATGGATGTGCGTGACCGCGCGATCGCCCTCTACGGCCGGTTCCAGGCGGGCGCGCGCGAGCGGCTGGCGGGCGAGATCGAGGCCCGTGGCGGCGTCGTCGCGCGCGACCTGACGCGGCGGTCCGACGCCCTGGTGGTGGGCGAGCTCGCCACCGCGCTCATCGATTCCGGCGCGCTCCCGCAGCGGATCGGGGCGGCGCGGGCGCGCGGGGTCCCGGTGCTGGGCGAGCGCTCGTTCGCGGCGGCCCTGGCCGGCGAGGCGGCGACCGAAGCGACGCTGCCGCTGGCGACGGCGCTGGCGGGCACGGCGCTCTCGGCGCAGGACGCCCAGGTGCTGGCCGCCTTCGACCTGATCGGCCTGGACGGCGACCGGACGCGCTTCGGCGACGCGCAGCTGATCCGCACCGCGGCCGACCTGATGTCGGGCGGCCGCACGCTGGGCGGCGTCGTGCGGATCCTGGCCCGCGCGCGGGACCTGTCGCCGCGGGGCCGTTACCGGATCGTGCTGACGCCCGCGGGCGACGCGGCGCTCAAGTGGGCCGACGGGCTGACGACCCTGGAAGGGCAGGGGCAGCTGGCGTTCGACGAGGCTCACGCCACGGTGGACGACCTGTTCGAGGCCGCGGCCATGGCCGAGGCCGAGGGCGACCTGGAGGCGGCGGCGCATCTCTACGACCTGTGCGCCCGGGCCGATCGCCGCGACGCCATCGCGCCCTACAACGAAGGCAACATCCGGCTGGCCCAGGGCGCCTTCGACCAGGCGCGGCTGGCCTACCAGCGGGCGCTGGGGCGCGACCCCCGGTTCGTGGAGGCGCGCTACAACCTGGCCCAGGCGCTGGACGCGCAGGGCCGTTCGGAGGCCGCCGCGGGCGAGCTGGCCCGCGTGCTGGAGACCGATCCGCGCCACCCGGACGCGGTGTTCAACCTGGCGCAGCTGCGGATGAAGGCCGGCGCGCTGGGCGACGCCGCGGCGCTGTACGAACGCTACCTCGCCCTCGACCCGCCGGAGGACTGGGCGCGGACGGCGCGCCGGGCGCTGCGGTACTGCAGCGGGCAGGCGTGATCG